>NZ_JBEXXO010000008.1:0-299945 GCF_040630435.1 Streptomyces sp. NPDC005803
GGACGACCAGGCGAGCAGTCGTACGGCGCTGCGGGCGCGGGTGGCGCTCTGGCGCAGGGCGGCGACGTTGCCGACGGTCATCGTCGAGGCCCCTCGCGCGTGACTGTACGGACGGGCCGCGGTCAGCTGAGCCGCTGGCCCTGGGTGGGCAGACCGATCAGGTTGTCGGTGGGCAGACCGCCCTTGGCCGTCTTGCCGAGGGTGCCGTCGGCCTTCTTGCCGGTGGTCTTCGCCACGGGGGCGGCCTTGGCGCCCGCGTCCCCGAGGGTCTTGCTCGCCAGCGGCAGCGTGGTGCCGACGACCTTGCCGCCGGCCTTGCCCGCGGTGTCGGTGACCGGCTTGGCCGCGCCATCGGTCACCGTGCCGAGACCGGAACCCTCGACGCTGGTGAGACCGCCGAGGTCCGGGGCCTGCGAGAGCTCCGCGGCACCCGCGGCGCCGGCCGCACCGACCACGGGGGCCGCGCCCGCCGCGATCAGCAGCGCGGTACGGGCGATCCGACGGGTCAGGGGGAGGGACATGATGCTCCTTCGACGGGGGGAGAACTGGCTGTCCGTGGGTCGGACGCCATGACAACCGCCGAGGGGGTGGGGGAGGTTGCGGTGGGGCCGCGTAAAGACTGGGCAATGCGTCGGATAATCCGAAGCGGAGGAACCCGGGCGGACCATGCGTGCGGCGACCACCTGCCGAACCGTCACTTCCCAAGCGCCGCAAGGCTGCCGGGACGGCACGAAGGCGGTGTGCGAGGCGCCGGGAAGGGCCCGTTCCGTGCAGGGGCGGGTCCCCTGCACGGGTGAGGGGTCGCACTAACGCGCGACGCGCATGCGGACCTGAGTGGTGTCCGATTCCGTGCGTTCCGTCCGCCAGCCCGATCCGGCGCCCCACACCCGGCCCGCGTACGCGACCTCGTCGATGCCCAGCGCATCGGCCTGGGCCACGGCCCAGTGCGCGAGCTCCCAGCCGCGCTGGGGCGCACCGCCCCGCGTCGGACGGCGGTCGGCCCGCACGGGCACCGCGAGCGAGCCGGCAGCCGTCGCACCCGCGGCCGGAGCCCGTCCGCCCGCCCCGTCGTCCTCGGCCGGCAGCACGTCCTTGCCGAAGGAGCGCACCAGGGCGGCACGGACCTTCGACATCCGGCCCGCGCCGGCCGTGCTCCGCGGCGGCTCGCAGCTCAGCGCCGCCGGCGTCCGGCCGGTCAGCGCGGCCGCCAGCAGCGCGGCGTCCGGCTCGTGCTTCGCGTACGCCTGCGGGAATCCGCTGCGCTGGACCCGCTGCGCGGCGACCGTGAGCGGCAGCCGCGAGTAGCCGGGCACCTCGGCCAGGTGCTGGTAGAACTCCCCGGCCGAGTAGACCGGGTCCAGGATCTGCTTCTCGGTGCCCCAGCCCTGCGAGGGGCGCTGCTGGAAGAGGCCCAGCGAGTCCCGGTCGCCGTGCTCGATGTTGCGCAGCCCGGACTCCTGCAGCGCCGTCGCCAGGGCGATCGTCACCGCGCGCTCCGGCATGCCGCGCGTGGTGCCGACCGCGGAGATCGTCGCGGCGTTCGCCGCCTGCTCCGCGCTCAGCCGGTAGGTGCGCCCCTCGTCCGGCGAACCGTCGGCCGACCGCACGGTGCACTGGTCGGAGCCTCTGCCGCCCGTCACGTACTGCACGGTCAGGTACCCGGCCACCGCCACGAGCACGGCGAAGGCCGCCGTGATGCGCAGACGGCGGCTGCGGGCGGTGTGTCGGCGGGCAGGCGCAACGGTCCGGGGCACGGGGCCACCGTACGCGAGGCACTAGGGTCGTAGCCATGGCCGAAAGCACGCTTGACCTCACACTGGACGGGCCCGCGCTCACCGCGTGGCTCGTCGACTTCCCCTCGGTCAGCGGGGAGGAGAAGGACCTCGCCGATGCCATCGAGTCGGCGCTGCGGACCCTTCCGCACCTGACCGTCGACCGGCACGGCAACAACGTGGTGGCCAGGACGAACCTGGGCCGCGGCGAGCGCGTCGTGCTGGCCGGTCACATCGACACCGTGCCGATCGCCGGCAACGTGCCCTCCAGGCTCGACGCGGACGGCCTGCTGTGGGGCTGCGGGAGCTCCGACATGAAGTCCGGCGTAGCCGTCCAGCTGCGGATCGCCGCGACCGTGCCCGAGCCCAACCGCGACCTCACCTTCGTCTTCTACGACAACGAAGAGGTCGCCGCCGACCTCAATGGCCTCGGGCACATCGCCGACGCCCACCCCGACTGGCTGACGGGCGACTTCGCCGTCCTCCTGGAGGGCTCCAACGGAGAGGTCGAGGGCGGCTGCCAGGGCACGCTGCGCGTCTTCCTGCGCATGGAGGGCGAGCGGGCGCACTCCGCCCGCAGCTGGATGGGGTCCAACGCCATCCACGCCGCCGCCCCGGTCCTCGACCGGCTCGCCGCCTACGAACCGCGCAAGCCGGTGATCGACGGGCTGGAGTACCACGAGGGCCTCAACGCCGTACGGATCGAGGGCGGCGTCGCCAACAACGTCATCCCCGACGCCTGCACGGTCGTCGTCAACTACCGCTACGCCCCGGACCTCGGCCTGGACGAGGCACTGGCCCACGTGCGCGAGGTCTTCGCCGACTGCGGCGTCGTCGAATTCATCGTCGACGACCACTCCGGCGCGGCCATGCCCGGTCTCTCCCACCCGGCGGCCAAGGCCTTCATGGAGGCGGTCGGGGGCACCGCCCGGCCCAAGTTCGGCTGGACGGACGTGGCCCGCTTCGGCTCGCTCGGCGTCCCCGCGGTGAACTACGGCCCCGGCGACCCGATCCTCGCGCACAAGCGCGACGAGCACGTGCGGACCGAGCGGATCACCCACTGCGAGGACCGGCTCCGCTCCTGGCTCACGACCTGACCTCGGGCGTTCCCCTGTCCGTAACCTCGGGGGATCTACGCTGGCCTGAGACAGAGCGCCGCAGGGCGGCTCTGACGTCGGCGTAGGGAGCAGGTCATGGGCAACCCGGAGGACGCGAGGATCCCTGAGGGCGCGGAGATCCCCGAAGGAGCGGTCAAGCCCGAGGAGCAGCGACTCGGCCCGGTGCTGCGGCGCAGGGACCAGGTGCAGCCCGGCACGACCGACCAGCGGCTGCTGGACTCCGAGGGCGACTCCGAGTGGGTGCACACCGACCCGTGGCGGGTGATGCGCATCCAGTCGGAGTTCGTCGAGGGCTTCGGCGCACTCGCCGAACTGCCGAGCGCCATCAGCGTCTTCGGATCGGCCCGCACAGCGGCCGGTACGCCGGAGTACGACGCGGGCGTACGCATCGGCAGGGCGCTCGTCGAGGCGGGCTTCGCGGTGATCACCGGGGGTGGCCCGGGAGCGATGGAGGCGGCGAACAAGGGGGCGCGGGAGGCGAACGGCGTCTCGGTCGGCCTCGGCATCGAGCTGCCCTTCGAGTCGGGCCTCAACCCGCACGTCGACATCGGCGTCAACTTCCGCTACTTCTTCGTCCGCAAGACGATGTTCGTGAAGTACGCACAGGGCTTCGTCGTCCTGCCCGGCGGCCTCGGCACCCTGGACGAGCTCTTCGAGGCGCTCACCCTGGTCCAGACGGGCAAGGTCACCCGCTTCCCGATCGTGCTCTTCGGCACGGAGTACTGGGGCGGCCTGGTGGACTGGCTGCGGGACACGGTGGTGGCCCAGGGCAAGGCGTCGTCGAAGGACCTGCTGCTGTTCCACGTCACGGACGACGTGGACGAGGCGGTGGACCTGGTGACGAAGGAGGTCGGCCGGTAGGCCGCCTGCCCGGGGGCCCGCCCTTCGCCGCGCGCTTCCGGGCCGCACGTCGCGGGCGGCGCGCCGTGCGTGTCCCCGGCTCGTTCCGCGTGCTCCCGGGCCCGTCCCCGCGTGCTCCCGGGCCCGTCCCCGCGTGTTTCCGGGCCCGTCCCCGCGTGCTCCCGGGCCCGTCCCCGCGTGCTTCCGGAGCCGGCCCGGGTGCTTCCCGGGCCCGTCCCACCCACCCTCCGGCCCCTCCGGCGTGTGCGGTGCGGCGTCCGGGGCGGAGCCCCGGTCACGGGAAGGGGCGAGGCGGGGAACGAACGCGCCCGCCGCAAGGACGGCCCACCCGGCCGTCCCCGCGGGCGGGGCCGCCCGGCCGACCCCGCAGGCGGGGCGGGGAACGAACGCGCAGCCGTAGGCACGGCCCGCCCGGCCGCCCCCGCAGGCGCGGCGGGGAACGAACGCGCCCCCGTAGGCACGGCCCGCCCGGCCGCCCCCGCAGGCGAGCCCCCCGCCGCTAGGCCAGCCCGCGCCGCGCCACCGCCGGCGCCCGGTGGCCCGCGATGGATGCCACCATGTCCAGTACCTCCCGCGTCTGGGCCACCTCGTGGACGCGGTACACCCGCGCCCCCAGCCACGCGGACACCGCCGTCGTCGCCAGCGTGCCGAGCAGCCGCTCCTTCACCGGCCGGTCGAGCGTCTCGCCCACGAAGTCCTTGTTGGACAGCGAGACGAGCACCGGCCACGCCGTCTCCGTCATCTCGCCGAGGCGGCGCGTCGCCTCCAGCGAGTGCCGGGTGTTCTTCCCGAAGTCGTGACCGGGGTCGATCATGATCCCGTCCGGCCGGACCCCCAGGTCCACGGCCCGCTCGGCCAGTCCCACGGTCACCCGCAGGATGTCGGCCATGACGTCCTCGTACCCGGCCCGGTGCGGCCGGGTCCGCGGCTCGGCGCCGCCCGCGTGGGTGCAGACCAGCCCGGCCCCGTACCGTGCGGCGACCTCCGCCAGCTTGGGATCGACCCCGCCCCACGCGTCGTTCAGCACGTCGGCGCCGGCCTCGCAGACGGCCTCCCCGACGTCGTGGCGCCAGGTGTCGACGCTGATCACCACGTCCGGGTGGCGGCGGCGCACCTCGGCGACGAACCCGACGGTGCGCCGGGCCTCCTCCTCGGCGGTGACCTCCTCGCCGGGGCCCGCCTTCACCCCGCCGATGTCGATGATCGCGGCACCGTCGGCCACGGCCTGCTCGACCCGGGTCAGCGCGGGCTCGTCGTGGAAGGTGGCGCCCTGGTCGTAGAAGGAGTCCGGGGTGCGGTTCACGATCGCCATGATCACCGGCTCGTGCGCACCGAACTCGCGCCGCCCCAGCCTGAGCGCACCGCTTCGCATCCCGTGTCTCTCCTTCGAATCCGCCCGGCGGAACGCCCACCGGAGCCGACTGCGACCCTAACTGTCAGTACCTCATGGCACGATCGGACCCGGACGAATTCCGCTCCCGGGGAGACACACGTGTTCTGGTTCTTGCTGCTCGCGATGGTGGTGGTGGTGGCCGCGGTCACCCTCGCGGTGGTCGGTGGAGGGAAGAGCGCCGTCCTGCAGGACGTGGCGCCCGAGCAGCTGACGGACCCGCTGCCCGCGACGCGCCCGGTCGGCCGGGCGGATGTCGAGGCGCTGCGGCTGCCGGTCGCCGTGCGCGGCTACCGGATGGGCGAGGTGGACGACGCGCTGGGCCGGCTCGGCGCCGAGCTCGCCGAGCGGGACGCGCGGATCGCGGAGCTGGAGTCGGCGCTCGCCGGCGCCCAGGCGACGCGAGCCGGCGGCCCCGATCTCCTGAAGCAGCCGCAGGACCACCCGCCCGCGCCGTGGGAGGCGCCGGATCCGCGGGGCGAGGACCCGCGCCCCGGCGAGGAGACCGGGCGATGAGCGGCGGGGCCGTAGCGGCGGCGGACGGCGGACTGCGCTGCCCGTGGGGCCTGTCCACGGAGGACTACCTCATCTACCACGACACCGAATGGGGCCGCCCGGTCCGCGGAGACGACGCCCTCTTCGAACGGCTGTGCTTGGAGGCGTTCCAGTCCGGGCTGTCCTGGCTGACGATCCTGCGCCGCCGGGAGGGCTTCCGCAGCGCGTTCGCCGGGTTCAGCATCCCGAAGGTGGCGGCGTTCACCGAGGCGGACCGGGAGCGCCTCCTCGCCGATGCGGGCATCATCCGCAACCGGGCGAAGATCGACGCCACCCTCGCCAACGCCCAGGTGCTGGCAGGCTGGCGGGACGGCGAGCTGGACGAACTGATCTGGTCGTACGCCCCCGATCCGGCGAGCCGCCCCGCCCCGCGCGTCCTCGGGGACGTGGCGGCCGTCACCGCGGAGTCCACGGCACTGGCGAAGGACCTCAAGAAGCGCGGGCTGCGGTTCATCGGCCCGACCACGGCCTACGCCCTGATGCAGGCGTGCGGCCTGGTCGACGACCATCTCGCCGACTGCGTGGCCCGCGGCGGCGGGACCACGGCGTAGCCCCGGTCCGATGCGGGCTAGCGGCCGAGGTACTTCGGCTTCTCCTTGTCGAGGAACGCCTGCACCGCGATCGCGTGGTCCTGCGACGCGCCCGCCCCGGTCTGGAGTTCGTCCTCCTTCTCCAGCGCCTCGCCCAGGGTGTGACCGGCGCCGTAGGCCAGCGACTCCTTGAGCGCGGCGTACGCCACCGTGGGGCCGTCCGCCAGGGCGCGGGCCACCGCGGTGGCCTCGGCGACGAGGTCGGCGGCGGGCACCAGTTTGTTCACGATGCCCAGGTCGTGGGCGTCCTGTGCGGAGATGGAGCGCGGGAACAGCAGCAGATCGGCGGCGCGGCTGTGGCCGATGAGCCGGGGCAGCGTCCAGGAGACACCGGAGTCCGCCGTGAGGGCGACCCCGGCGAACGAGGTGTTGAACGAGGCGGTGTCGGCGGCGACCCGGTAGTCGCAGGCGAGTGCGAAACCGAACCCCGCGCCGGCCGCCGCGCCGTTGACCCCGGCGACGACCGGCTTCGGCATCTCCGTCAGCGCCCGCACGATGGGGTTGTAGTGCTCCTGCACGGTGCTGAGCGCGTTGCCGCCGCCCGACGCGCGGACCTCGGACAGCTTGGAGAGGTGCTCCTTCAGGTCCTGGCCGACACAGAAGGCCCGCCCGCCCGCCGCGGTGAGCAGAACCGCCCGCACGGCGGTGTCGGCGCCGGCCGACCGCAGGGCGTCCCGCAGCGCCACCTTGGCGGCCGTGTTCATCGCGTTCATCGCGCCGGGACGGTTGATCGTGATCGTCGCGAGCCCGTCGCTCACCTCGTAGAGCACGGTGTCGTCGTGATCGGCCATGTGCGGTCCCCTTTGCGCCTCGTCCAACATGCCTGTCCAGGCAAGCATGGCCGACTTCGGCGAGGGCGAACATGTGACCTGCGTCTAACGATTCCGCTCCGATGAGGGGCGCGTGGGGACGGAGTATCGCAGTCGGATCGCCGAATTGAGTGGTTTTGAGCGAGCGCGTTGCGCAAGCGATGCAGAGCGATGTTGGTCATCGGGGTCTGTGATGCGGGATAATGACCTGGAAGCAATGTGTTCGATGCCGGTGAGGCAGCGCCTGTCATGGGGCCGCCGGTTGCGATGAGCTGGTTTCAGGAAGGGGAACGAGCATGGCGGCCATGAAGCCGCGGACGGGCGACGGCCCGCTCGAGGTGACAAAGGAGGGGCGGGGCATCGTCATGCGCGTTCCGCTCGAAGGCGGCGGTCGGCTTGTCGTGGAGCTGACTCCGGACGAGGCCGATGCCCTCGGCGATGCCCTCAAGAAGGTCGTCGGCTGAGCAGAGACGCCCACACTTCACCACTGCCCCGGCACGGTTCCCGTGCCGGGGCAGTGGTGCGTTCCGGGGACGTGCGGCGCGGGGGGGGTCGGCCCGGCGCACCGCCGGGGTCAGCCCCGACGTACCGCGCAGAGGAGACCGTCGCCCACCGGCAGCAGCGTCGCCATCAGCTCCTGGCTCTCGCGGACCGCCCGCAGCAGCTCACGCAGGCGCAGCACCTCGGCGGGCTGGGCGGCGGAGTCGATCGTACGGCCGTCCGCGAAGACGCCCTCGAAGCAGACCAGGCCGCCGGGCCGCAGCAGGCGCAACGATTCGGCGAGGCAGTCCAGGCTCTCCAGCCGGTCGCCGTCGCAGAACACGAGGTCGTACCCGCCGTCCGCCAGCCGGGGGAGTACGTCGAGGGCGCGGCCGGGGATGAAGCGGGCCCGGTTGGTGGCGAACCCCGCCGCCCGGAACGCCTCACGGGCGAACTGCTGGCGCTCGGGCTCCGGGTCGACCGTGGTCAGCACCCCGTCAGGTCGCATGCCGTGCAGCAGATAGATGCCGGAGACGCCTGTCCCGGTACCGATCTCGGCCACCGCTTTGGCGTCCGTCGTGGCAGCGAGCAGGCGCAGGGCTGCGCCTGTGCCTGGCGACACCGAGCGGAGCCCCGCGTCCCGTGCCCGGTCCCGGGCCCAGCGCAGTGCTTCGTCCTCGGCGACAAAGGCGTCGGCGAACGCCCAGCTCGTCTGCCGGTTGGCGGTGATGACCCTCTCCTGTCCCCGTAGTTGGCGCAACGGTGACTGTATCCGCTGCGCCCGGGAACCCGCAGATGGGACCGGGCGTTAGAGAAGGGCAGGGGAAAGCGCGTGGACCGGGCCCGCGGACAGGGACCGGGACCCGCGGGTCGGCGGTTCCCGGGGAGACCCCCGGCCCCAGCAGGAAAAAGGCTTATCCGGAGCTAACGGGCGAGGTGGCTATGGTAGGGGCTCCACTGGACACCACCAGAGCCGACAGGGGAGGTGCGGCTGCGCCTGTGGATCGGGGAGGAGTGCTGCGGCGCTTTCTCAGGTCGGCGGGTGAGCCGAAATCCGTGACCAACATTGCTGACCGTTCTTCCAACGACTCCGCACCGACCGCGACCTTCGCCTCAGATGCGGACTCCCAGGCTTGGACGCCGCCCTCATGGGAAGAGATCGTCAGCACGCACAGCGGTCGTGTCTACCGCCTTGCCTACCGACTGACGGGTAACCAGCACGACGCCGAAGACCTCACCCAGGAGGTCTTCGTCCGGGTGTTCCGTTCGCTGTCGACGTACACGCCCGGCACCTTCGAGGGCTGGCTGCACCGCATCACGACCAACCTGTTCCTGGACATGGTCCGCCGTAAGCAGCGCATCCGCTTCGACTCCCTCGGGGACGACGCCGCGGAGCGGCTGCCGAGCCGTGAGCCGTCGCCCCAGCAGGTCTTCAACGACACCCACTTCGACGCGGACGTCCAGCAGGCGCTCGACACCCTCGCGCCCGAATTCCGGGCCGCGGTCGTGCTGTGCGACATCGAAGGACTCTCGTACGAGGAGATCGCCGCGACACTCGGCGTGAAGCTCGGCACCGTGCGCAGCCGTATCCACCGCGGGCGCTCGCACCTGCGCAAGGCGCTGCGGCACCGTTCGCCCGAAGCCCGTGCCGAGCAGCGCTCGCTGGCGGGGGCCCTCGTGTCAGGGGAGGGCGGATCGGCGTGAGCGGCACAGGTCCGACCTCCGCGGAACAGCACCTGGGGGACCGCCTCGCCGCGCTTGTCGACGGCGAGCTGAAGCACGACGCCCGTGACCGGGTCCTCGCTCACCTCGCGACCTGCGCCAAGTGCAAGGCCGAGGCCGCCGCCCAGCGGCGGCTGAAGAGCGTCTTCGCGCAGTCGGCCCCGCCCTCGCCCTCGGAGGGGTTCCTTGCCCGGCTCCAGGGCCTTCCCGGCGGACCGGGGGGTGACGACAGCGGCCGGGGAAGACCCGCGGGTGACCCGGGGCGCTTCGGCGACGGGATCTTTCCCGTGCTGCACCCCACGGGCAGCCGCGCGGAATCGCCCTCGGACGGCACCCCGCCGACCGCCTTCGGCTACCTCCCGACGCTGCACGGTGCGACCGCGGTGATGCCCGCGGCACCTGCCGGTTCCGTCTTCCGGATCCACGAGACCGGCCGTGAGGGCGACCGCTCACCGTGGCGCGGACGCCGGTTCGCCTTCGCCGCCGCCAGCGCCGTCTCGCTGGCCGCCATCGCGCTCGGCGGCGCCCTGCCGACGGACGCGGGCACCGACACCCCCACGCGGGCCGAGGGCCCGGGCAACTCCGTCGCACCGCTCGACGCCGACGCCCGCGCGCAGACCGGCGCCGTCAGCCGCCGCGGAGGCGGTGGGGCGCTCGCCGCGGCCGGCGCCGACCGCCCGTTCTCGCTCGCGGCGAACGCCGCCCCGCTGGCGTTCTCCTCGGCGCCCGCCCTGCTCGGCACCGGCGGTGTCAACAGGAACCCGTTCGCCCTTCCGGTCCAGGCCACCGTGTCCGCGCCGTCGCTGATACGCCCCGACGCGAGCAACCCGTTGTTCGCCCGCGCGCTCGGCAGCGGACTCGCCCCGGCCACCCCGGAGCCCTCCGCGGAACCGTCCCGCACCCCGACATCGGCCGCCGGAGCACCGGCCCCCGCCGATCACGGCCTGCCGCTTTCGCCCCGTCGCTGATGACGGTCTCCGTACGGGGCTGCGCGGCACATCCGTAAACCTGGTTGAATTCCGGCAGGATTTTCGAAGGACGCCGCTCGGCAGGGCGTGCGGAGGCCGGACACGGCAGTTGCGGGGAGAGCATGGACGACGGGAAGACCACCGAGCCGAAGGCGAAGTGGTGGAGCCGGCCCACGCCGGGGCGCAGCACGCGCACAGCGCCTCAGGAGCCGTCGCCCGTCGAGGACGCGGGACCCGCCGCAGCTGCGCCGGCCCTGAGCGAGCCGCCCCACGACGCGCCTCCCCAGGACGCGCCTCACCACGACGCGGCACCGGAGGACGTGACACCCGGCACCCTGGTGCCCGGAACCCCGGCCGCAGGTATCCACGTGTCCGAAACCACGGCGCCCGGAACCCCGGCCACAGGCACTTCCGTGCCCGAAACCCCGGCGCTCCAGGCCGCCGCCCCCGCGCCGCAGGCCGCCCAGCCGCTCCACGAGCCCGACCAGTACAGCACCCCGCCCTACGGCGGCCCCGGCCCCTGGGCGCCCGCGCCTCCCGTGCAGCGGCCGACCCCGGCACACGGCACCCCGGTGCCCCCGCCGTACGCCGGGACGAACGGGGCCGGCACCACGGCCGCGCCCGCGCCGGCCCCCGCGCCCGCCTTCCAGGCGCCGCCCCCGCTGCCGCCGCACCCGCAGATCCCCGCGCAGGCCACGCCCTCCCAGCCGCACCACCCGTCGCCGCAGTGGGTCCAGTACGACCCCTGGGGCGCACCCCGGCAGCCGCTCATCACCCAGCCCGGGCCGCCGCTCGGCCCTGACGGCCGCCGGAAGAAGCGACGCGGCCCCGTCCTCATCGGCGCGCTGCTCCTGGCACTCGTGGCGGGCGGTATCGGTGGCGGCATCGGCGCCTACATCGAGCGCAACGGCGGCCTCACCCAGATCGAACTGCCCCAGGACGAGAGGAACGGCGGCGGACGCGCCCCCGACAGCGTCGCGGGCATAGCGGCCAGCGCCCTGCCCAGCGTGGTCACCCTCCACGTCAGCGGCACCACCGAATCGGGCACCGGCACCGGCTTCGTCCTCGACGACCAGGGCCACATCCTGACCAACAACCACGTGGTCGCCCCGGCCGGTTCCTCCGGCGAGATCACCGTGACGTTCAGCGGCGGCGAGACGGCGAGCGCCGAGATCATCGGCAAGGACAGCGGCTACGACCTGGCCGTGGTCAAGGTCAGCGGCGTCTCCGGGCTGAAGCCCCTGCCACTGGGCAACTCCGACAACGTGCAGGTCGGGGACCCCGTGGTGGCCATCGGAGCGCCCTTCGACCTGTCCAACACCGTCACGTCCGGCATCATCAGCGCCAAGGACCGGCCGATCACCGCGGGCGGGGAGAAGGGCGACGGCAGTGACGTCAGTTACGTCGACGCGCTCCAGACCGACGCCCCGATCAACCCCGGCAACTCCGGCGGCCCGCTGGTGGACACCGACGCGCACGTGATCGGGATCAACAGCGCCATCCGCGCCGCCGACAGCGGCTCGGCCACGGAGGGTGGCCAGGCCGGTTCCATCGGACTCGGCTTCGCCATCCCGATCAACCAGGGCAAGCGCGTCGCCGAGGAACTCATCAACACCGGGAAGGCCACCCACCCGGTGATCGGTGTGAGCCTCGACATGAAGTACACCGGGGACGGCGCCAAGGTCGGGCCCAAGGGCGCCGACGGCAAGTCCTCCGTCACCGCGGGCGGGCCCGGCGCGAAGGCGGGCATCCGGCCCGGCGACGTCATCACCGAAGTGGACGGAAGGCGGGTGCACAGCGGGGAGGAACTGATCGTGAAGATCCGCGCGCACCGGCCGGGCGACCGGCTGAAGCTGACGCTGACCCGAGGTGGCAAAGACCTGTCCATGACGTTGACGCTCGGTTCGGCGACCGGCACGTGACGGACACGAGGAGCTACCGCCCGGACAGTTCGGCCGGGTACCGTGGGCCGGGTCCGGGCCTCATCCGACCTGGTCGCGGAGAACACGAGGAGCCACAAGGTGTTCAATGACATAGGCCCACTGGAGCTGGTCGCGCTGGTGATCATCGGCGTGCTCGTCTTCGGCCCGGACAAGCTTCCCAAGGTCATTCAGGACGCCTCGCGGTTCATCCGGAAGATCCGGGAGTTCTCGGAGAGCGCCAAGGAGGACATCCGTACGGAGCTGGGCCCGGAGTTCAAGGACTTCGAGTTCGAGGACCTCAACCCCAAGACGTTCGTCCGCAAGCAGCTCATGGACGGCAACGACGACCTGGGGCTGAAGGAGATCAGGGAGAGCTTCGACCTGCGCAAGGAGGTCGCCGAGGTCACCGACGCGGTGAACGGGCGCGAGACCTCTGCCGTCGAGGCGAAGAGCGGTGTGCCGGGCGCCTCCGCGATCACCGCCGCCAACGGCTCGGCGGGCGCTCCCGACCTGCTGAAGAAGCGCGAGCGGGCCGCCGAGGCCGACCACCCGCCGTTCGACGCCGACGCCACCTGACACCCCGCCAATCCCGACTCGTCCGGACCGTATGGCTATTCTCCATCTGTCCGATGGTGAGAACGCCCGCGGCGGGCGGGCCGCTCCGGACCTACGGATCGAGGAGGCGGCCGGGCAGATGGCGACAACGAGTCGGGTGGGCGCGGATGGTGCGCCGGACACAGTCACGGCAGAAGGGGCGCCGGCGGCCCGGCTCACGGTCGACGGCTATCTGCAGGCACCGTTCCCCTGGTACGGACTGGACGAGGCCTTCACCGGGCGCCGCTGGCTGATGCAGGTGGGCACCGCGGCGGACGGCACCGTGCAGCACGGTTCCACCGGTCACGGGGACGAGCCTTCGGTACGGGGCGAGGCCGGGGCGGACAAGCAGCGGTTCGCGGTGGTCGTGACCGTGGCCAGCAGCCCGGTGCGGCGCAGCGGTGACGGCACGGGCGTCCTGGACGCGACGACGGTCTCCTCCGCCGCCTGGCTGGCGGGTTCCGGCCTGCTCGCCTACACCTGGCCCCCGCAGCTGGACCACACCCTGCGCGACGACTGGCTGGACCAGCAGACGGAGACGGCGTTCGAGCTCGCCGACGACCTGGACGGCCCGGCCTGGTCGGCGCTGTCGCTGCCGGTCGACGGCGTGCCGGTGCCCTTCCACTACCGCGAGTCCGAGTTCGGCTGGGTGCTGGCGGGGTCGGCGCACGGTGTGCACATCGGGGCGTACGGGCGGGGGATGAGCGCGTACGGGCTGGGGTTCTCGGTCGTCGAGGACATCACGTCGTACGCCTAGCGGGTCCGGGTACGGGTTTGCCGGCCGGTGCGTCCGGCGGACCGCGAGGTCCTCTCCGCGGCCGGAGGGCCTGACGGCCGGCCACGAGGCGCTCGAACGGGACACGGGCCGGATGTACGGGACACCGTCCTGACGGCCCGGCGTTCCCCGGCGGGCGTACGCACAAGGCGCCGGAGGCCGTCGGCCTCCGGCGCCTTGTGGTCGCGTCAGAACTTGTTGCGCGGGGTGATGCCCAGGGACATGCCGGACAGGCCGCGCTGACGGCCGCCCAGCTTGTCCGCGATGGAGCGCAGGGCCTTGCCGGCCGGGGAGTCGGGGTCGGACAGCACGACGGGCTTGCCCTCGTCGCCGCCCTCGCGCAGCCGCACGTCGATCGGGATGGAGCCCAGCACCGGCACCTCCGCGCCGACCGTCCTCGTCAGTCCCTCGGCCACCCGTGCGCCACCGCCGGAGCCGAACACGTCGACCATCTCGTCGCAGTGCGGGCACGGCATGCCCGACATGTTCTCGACGACGCCGACGATCTTCTGGTGGGTCTGGACGGCGATCGAACCGGCCCGCTCGGCCACCTCGGCCGCGGCCTGCTGCGGGGTCGTGACGACCAGGATCTCCGCGTTCGGCACCAGCTGCGCCACCGAGATCGCGATGTCACCCGTGCCCGGCGGCAGGTCGAGCAGCAGGACGTCCAGGTCGCCCCAGTACACATCGGCGAGGAACTGCTGGAGTGCGCGGTGCAGCATCGGGCCGCGCCACACCACCGGGGCGTTGCCCGGGGTGAACATGCCGATGGAGATGACCTTCACGCCGTGCGCGGACGGCGGCATGATCATGTTCTCGACCTGGGTGGGCTTGCCGTCCGCGCCGAGCATCCGGGGCACGCTGTGCCCGTAGATGTCCGCGTCCACGACGCCGACCTTGAGTCCGTCGGCCGCCATCGCCGCCGCGAGGTTCACCGTCACCGAGGACTTGCCGACGCCGCCCTTGCCGGAGGCGACCGCGTACACGCGGGTCAGCGAGCCGGGCTTGGCGAAGGGCACCTCGCGCTCCGCCGTGCCGCCGCGCAGCGAGGCCGCGAGGTCCTTGCGCTGCTCGTCGCTCATGACGTCGAGCGTGACCTCGACCCGTGACACGCCCTCGACGCGGGCGACCGCGTCCGTCACGTTCTTGGTGATCGTTTCGCGCATCGGGCAGCCGGAGACGGTGAGGTACACCGTGACAGCGACCACACCGTCAGGATCGATCTCGACCGATTTCACCATGCCGAGTTCGGTGATCGGACGGTGGATCTCCGGGTCGTTCACTGTCGCCAGTGCCTCAAGCACCGCGTCTTCCGTAGCCATACGGACGATGTTACGGCGCTCGCCGGTACGCGCGGGTAACCTCGTCAGCGGTCTTCGTCACTCTCGGCGGAGTGCAGGGCCCGCCGCTCGTCCAGGTCCTTCACCAGGTCCTCCAGTTCGGAGCGGATCCAGTCGCGGGTGGCGACCTCCCCGAGGCCCATCCGCAGGGCGGCGATCTCCCTGGTCAGGTACTCGGTGTCGGCGATGGAGCGCTCGTTCTGCTTGCGGTCCTGCTCGTGGGTGACCCGGTCGCGGTCGTCCTGCCGGTTCTGTGCGAGCAGGATCAGCGGGGCCGCGTACGAGGCCTGGAGCGAGAGCATCAGGGTCAGGAAGATGAACGGGTACTCGTCGAACCGCAGGCCCTCGGGCGCGAAGATGTTCCACACCACCCACAGGATGATGATCAGCGTCATCCAGACGATGAACCGCCCGGTCCCCAGGAAACGCGCGATCCGCTCCGAGAACCGGCCGAACGCCTCGGGGTCGTACTCCGGCAGCAGCCGTCGGCGCGGGGCCTTCGGCAGATCGAGCCGGGCGCGGGGGCCGCGGGTCAGCGCCGTGGAGCCGTTCGACGCCCTGGAGCGGTCCTCACCGGTCACCGGGCACCCCCTCGCGCCCGTGGAAGTCGGTCTCGCGCCAGTCGTCCGGCAGCAGGTGGTCCAGGACGTCGTCGACCGTCACCGCGCCCAGCAACGAGCCGCTCTCGTCCACCACGGGGACCGAGACCATGTTGTACGCCGCCAGATAGCTGGTCACCACCGACAGCGGGGTCTGCGGCGTCAGCGCCACCAGGTCGCTGTCGACGAGCGAACTGACCAGGGTGAACGGCGGGTCGCGCAGCAGCCGCTGGAAGTGCACCGTGCCCAGGTACTTGCCCGTGGGCGTCTCGTCCGGCGACCGGCACACGTAGACCTGTGCGGCGAGCGCCGGGGACAGGTCCGACTGGCGCACCCGGGCGAGCGCGTCGGCCACCGTCGCGTCCGGACGCAGGATGATCGGCTCGGTGGTCATCAGACCGCCCGCGGTCCGCTCCTCGTACGACATGAGGCGCCGCACGTCGGCCGCGTCGTCCGGACGCATCAGCGTCAGCAGCCGCTCCTTGTCCTCCTCCGGCAGCTCGGAGAGCAGGTCGGCCGCGTCATCGGGGTCCATCGCCTCCAGGACGTCGGCCGCGCGCTCCTGATGGAGCTTGCCGATGATCTCGACCTGGTCGTCCTCCGGCAGCTCCTCCAGGACGTCGGCGAGCCGGTCGTCGTCCAGGGCGGCGGCGACCTCCGCCCGGCGCTTCGGGGAGAGGTGGTGGAGGGCGTTGGCCACATCGGTGGGGCGCAGCTTCTCGAAGGTGGCCACGAGGGACTCCGCGCCCTGCCCGTGCTCCTCCAGCGAGAAGCCCTTCACCGCCGACCACTCGACGGTCAGGGTCTCGCCCTTGCGGCGCAGCGCCCCGCCCCTGCCCTTGCGGACGAAGTACTTGTCGATCTCCCAGTCGCGGCGGGCCGGCAGCTGCTGGATGGCCACGTCCAGGATGGTGACCTCCTCGCCGGTCTCCACCAGACTGACCCGCCGGTCGAGGAACTCGCCGAGCACCAGACGTTCGGTCGGCCGCTGTTCGAAGCGCCGCATGTTGACCACGCCGGTGGTGATGACCTGCCCCGACTCGATGCCCGTCACCCGGGTCATCGGCACGAAGATCCGCCGCCGGCTCACCACCTCGACGACGATCCCGAGCAGCCGGGGCGGCCGGCCGCCGACGCGCAGCATCGCGACCAGGTCGCGGACGCGCCCCACCTGGTCGCCGTTGGGATCGAAGACCGGCACGCCGGACAGGTGCGAGACGAAGACGCGGGGCGTGCCTGGTGCCATGCCTGCGCCTCCTCGCTCGCCCCGGACACTCTGACGCGTCCGGTCTGTTCCGACAGTTGTCGCACCCTGATGACGTGATCAGGCTAGCTCTTACCGCTGGGGGACGCCCCGGCGAGCCGTCCGTACGGCTCTGGGCCGGAAGACGTAGGCCGCACGGGTACGCTGCCGTCTGCCACCCCCGCCATGCAGATGAGAGGCAGTGCGCCTGTGACCTCTTCCGTCCCGTCCGTCCGGGCCCGCCGCCGGACCGCCTCCCTCGCCCTCGTGCTCTGCGCCGGGCTGACCGCGGCCCTGACCGCGTGTGCGGGTGAGGATCCGGACGAGGGGACCAACGGCGTCGGCAGACTGACGGCGCCGGAGATCGAGAAGAAGGCGCAGGCGGCGGCGGACTCCGCCGACGCGGTCCGGCTGGCCGGCACGCTGGTCAGCAAGGGCGGCACGTACAAGATCGACATGAAGCTCAAGGACAAGGGCGGCGCGGGCTCCGTCACCTCGAAGAACAGCACCTTCGAGCTGCTGCGGATCGGTGACGAGCTCTACCTCAAGGCCGACGCCGGCTTCTGGGACCACGACGACGCCGGCGAATCGGGCGACGCGGGCGGAGCCGCCGCCGACAAGCTGGAGGACAAGTACGTGAAGGTCCCCGAGGACGACCCCACGTACAACCAGCTGCGCGGCTTCACGGACAAGAAGGTGCTGCTCGACGGGCTGCTCACGCTGCACGGCAAGGTCGCCAAGGGCGATCGTGACGAGGTGGGCGGTGTGCGCACCATCCGGATCCTGGGCGGCACGGGCGAGGGCGGCGCGCTCGACGTGTCCCTGGAGGGCGTCCCGTATCCGCTGAGCTTCGCCCGTGGCGGCGGCGCGGGCGTCGTGACGCTCGCCGACTGGGGCAAGGACTTCGCGCTGGCGGCCCCGCCCGAGGACGAGACGGTCGACTACGGGCAGCAGCTGCCGAAGTCCTCGGCGGCCTCCTAGTGCCGCGTCAGTCAAGGTTTGCCCGGTAGGAGCGGCGTCAGGTGCGTGCTCTCGGCGTGCCGGCCGGAAGTCCTCGTACTGGACGTACTTGGACTTTCGGCCGGTGCGGCGAGAGTGCGTGCATGGCGTCGCGACGGGGCGAACCCTGGCTGCCGCGGCACTAGCGGCTGCCTGCGGCCCGCGACGCCGCGGGAGGGCCCGCTCGTGCGGACCGGGCTACGACTTGCGCAGGGAGCGCTTCAGCAGCCGCGGCAGCCCGGCCGGCACCGGCAGCCGCGTGGTCGCGGTGGTGGGCAGCGGAGCCGCCGCCCCCGAGGTGTCGGGCAGTTCCGTACGGAAGTCGAGCGGCGTCAGCCGTACGATCCGGCACTCGCGCGCCCACCGCTCGGGCATCACTTCGGCGTCCGGCGCGTTGAGCCGCTTGCCCTTCAGTTCGGCGACCGCGGCCTCCCACTCCTCGGAGCGCGGGGCGAGCTCCGCCACCGAGGCCGACCAGGCGACGAGACGGCCGCCCTTGTCCTTGCTGCGGACGGTCACCTCCGCGGTGGCGCCGTCGGTGAGACCGGCCGGGAGCGGCTGCTCGCCCGGGCCGTCCCCGACGAGATGCGCCGCACCCTCGTGCCACACGTGCCACAGCGCCCGCGCGGGGCCGGTGCCGCGCACCCAGATGAGGCCCGACTTCTTGGTGGCCTCCTCGACGAGGGCCGGCCCGAGCAGCGTGTCAGCAGCAGTCATGGGGCAGAGCCTAGAGGGTGCGGCACGGGGCGTCAGAGCCAGCCGTTGCGCTTGAGCATGCGGTGGATGGAGAAGCAGACCACGCCGATGAACCCCAGCACCATCGGGTAGCCGTACGTCCAGCGGAGCTCCGGCATGTGCTTGAAGTTCATGCCGTAGACGCCGCAGATCATCGTCGGTACGGCGATGATGGCCGCCCAGGACGTGATCTTGCGCATGTCCTCGTTCTGCGCGACGGTCGCCTGCGCCAGGTTGGCCTGGAGGATCGAGTTCAGCAGTTCGTCGAAGCCGATGACCTCCTCCTGCACCCGCACCAGGTGGTCGGCGACGTCCCGGAAGTACTTCTGGATGTCCGGGTCGATCAGCCGCATCGGCCGCTCGCTGAGCAGCTGCATCGGGCGCAGCAGCGGTGAGACGGCCCGCTTGAACTCCAGCACCTCGCGCTTGAGCTGGTAGATCCGGCCGGCGTCCGAGCCGCGCGGGCTGCCCTTGTCCGGGGTGGAGAAGACCTCGATCTCCACCTCGTCGATGTCGTCCTGCACCGCGGCGGCCACCCCGATGTACCCGTCGACGACATGGTCGGCGATGGAGTGCAGGACCGCGGACGGGCCCTTGGCGAGCAGCTCGGGGTCGTCCTGGAGCCGGTGGCGCAGCGCGCGCAGCGAGCCGTGGCCGCCGTGCCGCACGGTGATGACGAAGTCCCGGCCGGTGAAGCACATCACCTCGCCGGTCTCGACGACCTCGCTGGTCGCGGTCAGCTCGGCGTGCTCGACGTAGTGGATCGTCTTGAAGACGGTGAACAGCGTGTCGTCGTACCGCTCCAGCTTCGGCCGCTGGTGGGCGTGGACGGCGTCCTCCACGGCGAGGGGGTGCAGCCCGAACTCCCGGGCGATCCCCGCGAACTCCTCCTCGGTGGGCTCATGGAGGCCGATCCAGGCGAAGCCGCCCTTCTCCCGTACGCGCAGCATCGCCTCGTGCGGCGTGCGGCAGGTGCCGTCCACCTCGGCGATGCGGTGGCCGTCGCGGTAGACCGCGCAGTCGACGACCGCGCTGGACGCGGACGGGTCGCGCGTGGCGTCGTAACCGTTGTGCAGGGTGTTGGTCTTGCGCAGGGACGGGCGCACCACGGCGCGCAGGTCACGGATCATCGACATGGCTGGCTCCTTCACGGAGGGCCGCCGGCGCAGGCGTGGAACAGCCCGGAATGGGGACGTGGGCTCACGTCCGCAAAGCGGGCGGCACCGCGGAGGCACGACGACGGCGTTCGCTACAGACAGGCAAAAAGGGAGTGCTCTTCCGTCGTGCGAAATGCCAGGGGCCTGGGCCGAAAAGGCGTCAGATCACAGAAGAAAGGTGTCGAGCGGAAGAGCGGTTGGTACTGCACGGTCGACTTGGATCCACCGCAGCCCCACCTCCTCCGGTCGGTCCCCCGTGGGGGATGACGTTTCGTCGGGACTTGAGAGCGACGCTTCTGCGTGCTGTCCCGACCGGCACCCCAGGCTAGCAGCCGGTACAGGGTCAATCCCTTACTTTGCCCGTTCCATACGCGTCCTATGCTCGCGACATGGCAGAAATTCTTGCTCTGGTCGAGGCACGTCTGCGGACGGCCCTGGGTGAACCGGACGCACGCGCAGCAGTGACGTTTCTCGGGACGGACCGGATCGAGGTACTCCGATTCATCGACGGCGATGTGGTGAGGTACGCCACGCTCGGCATGTCCGCCCAGCCGATGGCCGATCCGACCGCCACGCTCGCCGACCCGGTCAAGGGGCCGCGCGCCGAACTGGTCCTCTCGGTACGGGCCGGCCTCGCCGACACCGACCAGGTGCTCCGCAAGCTCGCCGTGCTGGCCGCCTCGCCGCAGGTGGAGGGGGTGATCGTGGCACCGGGCGCCTCTTTGGACGTGGGCGAACCCCTGTGGCCCGGGGCGCCGTTCAGCTCCGTACTGGTCGCCGAGTCCGGGGGACTGGTGGAGGACCTGGAGCTGGACGCTCCCATGGAGCCGGTGCGGTTCCTGCCGCTGCTGCCGATGACGCACAACGAGGCGGCCTGGAAGCGGGTCCGGGGCGGGCAGGAACTCCAGGAGCGGTGGCTGTCGCACGGAACGGATCTGCGCGATCCGCTACGCGCCTCGGTCGCCCTGGACTGAGACGGTCGCCCTGGACTCAGACGGTCGCCGGGGTCTGGGACGGTCGCCCTGGCCTGGGACGAACGGAACACGAAGGCCCCGCCGAACGGCCTGGAGCCGTGGGCGGGGCGGCGCGGGCGGCGTGGGCGGTCAGTTGGCGAAGACCGTGACGCCGTCCTCGGTCGCGTGCTTCGGCTCCAGTTCCTCGGCCTCGTGCGTCAGCGCCGAGCGCCGGACCCAGACGACGACCGCACCGACGACAGCGGCGGCGGCGGCGACCACGAACGGGATGTGGATGTCGCTCCACTCCTCGATCTTCGGGGCCAGGTACGGCGCGGCGGCGGCCGCGAACCAGCGGACGAAGTTGTAGCCCGCGCTGGCCACCGGGCGCGGCGCGTCCGAGACCCCGAGCGCCAGCTCCGTGTAGACGGTGTTGTTCATGCCGATGAAGGCGCCGGAGACGATGGTGCAGACGATCGCCGTCGTGTGGTCGCCGTACCCGAGGATCACCAGGTCCGCGGCGAGCAGCACCAGTGAGGCGCCGACCACCTTGAGCGAGCCGAAGCGCTTCTGCAGGCGCGGCGCGACGAGCACCGAGAAGACCGCCAGCAGCAGGCCCCAGGCGAAGAAGACGGCGCCGGACTTGTACGGGGTCATGTTCAGCACGAACGGCGTGAACGCCAGGATCGTGAAGAACGCGTAGTTGTAGAAGAACGCCGAGGTCGCGACGGAGGCGAGTCCGCGGTGGCCGAGTGCCCTGAGCGGGTCGAGCAGGGAGGTCTTGCGGGCCGGCCGGGGCTGTTCCCTGAGGAACGCCGTGATGCAGACGAAGCCGATCGCCATCAGCGCCGCCGTGCCGAAGAACGGGTAGCGCCAGCTGGCGTCACCGAGCAGCGCCCCGAGCAGGGGCCCGCAGGCCATGCCGAGGCCGAGCGCCGATTCGTACAGCAGGATCGCCGCCGAACTGCCGCCCGCCGCGGCGCCCACGATCACGGCGAGCGCCGTCGAGACGAAGAGCGCGTTGCCCAGGCCCCAGCCGGCCCGGAAGCCGACGAGCTCCGCGACGGAGGACGAGGTGCCGGAGAGCGCGGCGAAGACCACGACGAGCGCCAGACCGGCCAGCAGCGTCTTGCGCCCGCCGATACGGCTGGAGACGAAGCCGGTGACGAGCATCGCGACGGCCGTGATCAGGAAGTACGAGGTGAACAGCAGGGACACCTGGCTCGGCGTCGCCTCCAGGCCCTTCGCGATGGACGGGAGTATCGGGTCCACCAGGCCGATTCCCATGAACGCGACGACGGAAGCGCCCGCTGTGGCCCATACGGCCTTCGGCTGGCGCAGGATGCTCGCCGTCCCCTGTTCGAACGGATCCTCTCCCTGCATGGGACTTCTCGCTCTCCACTAGACCGGTGTGTTGTCCACAGAATAAGTTAGCGTGCCTAATAAGTGCAAGTTACATCTAAATTCGCTGGTCGGAGCCACGCTGCGGAAGGGTGATCGTCCTTGACGCGGCGACGGCCGGGGAGGACCGTTGGTCCCTATGAGGGGCGAACCCAGTTGCCCGAAGTGCGGAGGCCGGGTCAGGGCGCCCGGTCTCTTTGCCGAGACCTGGCAGTGTGACGCGCACGGCAGCGTCCACCCGATGCAGCCGGTCATCCCGCCCAGCGTCGAGGGACTCGGGGTGGTCGTGCACCGCGCGCAGGTGCCCGTGTGGATGCCCTGGCCGCTGCCGGTCGGCTGGCTGTTCACCGGCGTCGCGGCCGCGGGCGACGACCGCAGCGGCGGCCGGGCCACCGCCGTCGCCTGTTCCGGACCGGGGCCGCTCGGGGGCATCGGTGAGCTGCTGCTCGTCGCCGAGGAACTCGGCGTGGGGCTCGGGGCGCGGTACGCCGGGATCGACGGCCCGGACCCGGGCCCGCTCCTGCAGGTCGACGGGCCGCCGGACGTCAAGGTGCTCGCCGCCGGCCGCCCGACCCCGCTCTGGCACGTGAAGGACGCCCCCGCCGACCGGGCGGTCTTCGCCGGTGAGGCACGTGGTCTCTGGCTCTGGGCGATCGTCTGGCCCGAGCAGTCGGGACTCCTGATGTACGACGAGCTGGTGCTGACCGACCTGCGCGACGCCGGGGGAGAGGTCGACCTGGTGCCCTGCGGCGCCCTGACGCCCCGGCTGCTGACGGGCCCCTGAGCGGGGCCGGAGAGGGACGGTTCGCCGGAGGACCGGCTTCTGCGGGGGACGGGGGAACCGCCCGCCGCTGGACCGGCCCCCGACCGGCCGGAACGCGTCCGCGCGCCGGTTATCCTTGAGCGTCCCCCACCCGGCTGCGAGCACTGGAGTATGTGTCGTGCGCATCGACCTGCACACCCACTCCACAGCGTCGGACGGCACGGACACCCCCGCCGAGCTGGTGCGCAACGCGGCCGCCGCCGGGCTCGACGTCGTCGCTCTCACCGACCACGACACCGTCCGCGGTCACGCCGAGGCGAAGGCCGCCCTCCCCGAGGGCCTCACCCTGGTCACCGGCGCCGAGCTCTCCTGCCGCATCGACGGGGTGGGGCTGCACATGCTGGCGTACCTCTTCGACCCCGACGAGCCCGAGCTGGCGCGTGAGCGCGAGCTGGTGCGTGACGACCGGGTGCCGCGCGCGCGGGCCATGGTGCGCAAGCTCCGGGAGCTGGGCGTGCCGGTCGAGTGGGAGCAGGTCGCGCGGATCGCCGGGGACGGCTCGGTCGGGCGGCCGCACGTCGCGACCGCACTGGTGGAGCTCGGCGTCGTGGCGACCGTCTCCGACGCCTTCACGCCCGAGTGGCTCGCCGACGGCGGACGCGCGTACGCCGAGAAGCACGAACTCGATCCCTTCGACGCGATCCGGCTGGTCAAGGCCGCCGGAGGCGTCACCGTCCTCGCCCACCCGGCCGCCGTCAAACGCGGCGAGACGGTCTCCGAGGCGTCGATCGCGAAGCTCGCCGCCGCGGGACTGGACGGCATCGAGGTCGACCACATGGACCACGACGAGCCCACCCGGGCCCGGCTGCGCGGGCTCGCCCGCGAGCTCGGCCTGCTCACGACCGGGTCCAGCGACTACCACGGCAGCCGCAAGACCGTGGCGCTCGGCGAGTACACCACCGACCCTGAGATCTACGGCGAGATCACCCGGCGCGCCACGGGAGCCTTCCCGGTTCCGGGGGCCGGCGGACCGGCCGTCCCGTAACGGCCCACGCGCCACCCCCACCACGCTCGCGCCACCGCGCGTCCGCGTGACGCCTCTTTTCCCACCCCCGCGCACCGGCCCGCCGCCGCTGTCGTCGCACCGTGCGTCGCAGCTGGTCCGGCAGGGCGGCGGTGCGCTCCTTCCTGCCGCATGCCCGCTCTCTCCTCGCAAGGCTCACTGTGTTCGACGTCGCTGTCTTCGGATCCCTTTTTCTCACCCTTTTCGTGATTATGGATCCGCCCGGAATCACCCCGATCTTCCTCGCCCTCACCGCGGGCCGTCCCGCCAGGATGCAGCGCAAGATGGCGCTGCAGGCGGTCGCCGTCGCCTTCGGCGTCATCGCCGTCTTCGGGGTGCTCGGCCAGCAGATCCTGGACTACCTGCACGTCTCCGTCCCCGCGCTGATGATCGCGGGCGGACTGCTCCTGCTGCTGATCGCGCTCGATCTGCTGACCGGCAAGACCGACGAGCCGACGCAGACCAAGGACGTCAACGTGGCTCTCGTCCCCCTCGGCATGCCGCTGCTCGCCGGCCCCGGTGCGATCGTCTCGGTGATCCTCGCGGTGCAGCACGCCGACACCGTCGGCAGCCAGATATCGGTCTGGACGGCCATCATCGTCATGCACGTCGTGCTCTGGCTGACCATGCGCTACTCGCTGCTGATCATCCGCGTCATCAAGGACGGCGGCGTCGTGCTGGTCACCAGGCTGGCCGGCATGATGCTGTCGGCCATCGCCGTCCAGCAGATCATCAACGGCGTCACCCAGGTCATCCAGAACGCCTGACCGGGCCCTGGACACCACAGCGCCCCCGCACGGACCATCCGTACGGGGGCGCTTCGTCTTTTACGCCGGCGTCTTCATTACGTCCCGCAAAGGTGTTACGAAGCCGAGGTCTCGGCCGGGCGGATATAGATGCGCTGGCCGATCGCCGCGGCCTGCTGCACGATCCGGTTGACGGAGGCGGCGTCCACGACGGTGCTGTCCACGGCGGTACCGTCGACATCGTCGAGTCGCATGATCTCGAAGCGCATATGGCTTCCCTTCGTCTGATCCTCCTGCTGGAGAACTACTGGGAGGACGGGTGGCCCGTCCGCAAGGATGAGGAGCACAGGCATCTCTGTCCCGCGCCCCACGGGATGTACAACGGCTTGCTCCCTGCAATCATTCCCTACGCTAAGGAAATTTTTTGGATGTCTAAGTACCAGCAGGTAACCGAGCACGCCATGACGAGGGTTCCCACGACGAGGCCCGCATGAACGAGGCAGAGACCGCCGATCGTCTGGACCGCGTCAACGAACTGCTCCAGCGGGTGCTCGCCGAGGTGTCGAAGACCCCGTCGACCCACGCGATCTTCGTGGACGCGGGCTATGTGTACGCCGCGGCCGGGCTGCTCGTCACCGGCACCGAGGACCGGCGCTCCTTCGACCTCGACGCCGAAGGGCTGATCGAGGCGTTCATCGACAAGGCCCGCACCATCTTCGCGGACAGCAGACTGCTGCGCGTGTACTGGTACGACGGGGCACGGCGCCGGATCCACACCGTCGAGCAGCAGTCCATCGCCGAACTCCCCGACGTCAAGGTGAGGCTCGGCAACCTCAACGCCAACAACCAGCAGAAGGGCGTCGACTCACTGATCCGCACCGACCTCGAATCCCTCGCCCGCCACCGCGCCATCAGCGACGCCGCGCTGGTCGGCGGCGACGAGGACCTGGTGTCGGCCGTCGAGGCCGCGCAGGGGTACGGGGCCCGGGTCCACCTCTGGGGCATCGAGGCCGCGGAAGGGCGCAACCAGGCCGAACCGCTGCTCTGGGAGGTCGACAGCCAGCGGACCTTCGATCTCGACTTCTGCCGCCCCTACGTGACCAGACGCCCCGTCACCACCTACGAGGAGGACACCCCCGCGCCCTCGCGCGAGGACGTCCGCTTCGTCGGGGCCCAGATCGCCGCCACCTGGCTCTCCGAGCGCGGCCGTGAATCACTGGCCGACCTGCTGCCCGGGCACCCGTATCTGCCGGGCTCCGTCGACCAGGACCTGCTGGTCGAGGCCGAGCGGCTGCTCCAGCACTCGCTGCGCGGCCACGCCCCTCTGCGCCGGGCCCTGCGTGACGGCTTCTGGCAGCACCTCCAGGCGCAGTACTGACGTCGGCCGCCCCCGCGGGTGCCGCCGCGCCCTCTCCTGCGCTCAGGGGCCGTCCCAGGCCCGCAGGCCGTCCCAGAACGAGACGAGCGCGGCCGCCGTCGGCCCCGGCCGGTCCGTGTTGGGGGAGTGCTCGGCGCCCTCGATCCGGGTCCGGCGGGCGCCGAGGCGCACCGCCATGGTGTCCAGCAGCGGCACCGGCCAGACGTCGTCGCGCTCGCCGGAGATCACGTGTACCGGCAGTCCCGTGGCGGCGAGCTCGGCCACCCGGTCCGGTTCGGCGGCCAGCTGCCGCCCGGTGGCGATCAGTTGCGCGGGGCGGTGGCGCAGCCAGCGCCGCCGCAGGTCCTCGCCGTCCGTCTCCGCCTCGGCCGGCGGGTCGAAGGCGCGCATGGCGGCCCAGACGTCGTCCATGCTCATCGTGGCGAGCGCGTCACCGAGGATCTTCAGCTTGACCTGCTGGGCCTCGACGACCTCGGCGGGCCCGGAGGACATCAGGGTGAGCGAACGGAACGGTGCGGGGTCCATGAGCACGGCGGCGCGGGCGATCTGCCCCCCGAGCGAGTGGCCCAGCAGGTCGACCGCGCCGTCGCCGAGACCGAGCGCGGCCGCCTGCGCCAGCACGTCACGGGCCAACTCGCCCTGCGCGTAAGCCTCTTGGTGGTCCGTCCCGTCACTCTCGTACTGACCGCGCCCGTCGACCGTGACGGCGCGGTAGCCGGCGTCGGCGAGCGGTTGCAGCAGCGCGATGAAGTCCTCCTTGCTGCCCGTGTAGCCGGGCAGCATCAGGACGGTGCCCCGGGGCGGCGTACGCGGCACGGCGTCCAGCACGGCGAAGTCCCCGCGTCCGGTGTGCAAGGCACGGGAACGGGCGCAGGGGGGCGGGGTGAAGGTGGGTGGCCTGCTCATGGGACGAGGTTACGGCCGTGGGCAGGGGCGGATGACCGCACCCGCCCTGGTGGACGGGGCGGCGTGGCGTGGAACGCCGGACGGGCCCGAGTCGATGACTCGGGCCCGTCCGGCAGTGCTCACACCAGGTGCGCTCAGCCCTCGGACTTCGCGGCAGCGGCGCGCGGGGCCCGGCGCCGGCGCGGCTTGGCCTCGCCCTCGGCGACCGGCGTCTCCACCACGACCTCCGTCTTCGGCTTCGCGGCCGCACGGGGGCGGCGGCGCGGCCGGGAGTCCTGCTGGGGCTCGGCGATCGGCGCGATCTGGAAGTCGACCTCGTCCTCGGCGGGCTTGATCACCCGGGCACGGCGGCGGGGCTTGGTGACCGTCTGCGCCTCGGCCGCGGGCGCGGCCACGGGAGCGGTCTGGAAGTCGGCCTCCTCCGTCGCCGGCTTGGCGACCCGGGCGGCGCGGCGGCGACGCGGCTTCTCCTCGGCCACCGGCTCGGCCTCGGGCGCGACGTCGACGACGACCTCGGCCGTGACCTTGGCCGCCCTGGTCCGGGTGCGCTTCTTCGGCTCGGCCTCGGGCTCGGCGTCGACGACCACGGCCGGAGCCTCCGCCACGGCGACCGCGGTCTCGGCGGCGATGTCCGCGGCGGCGATGTCCGCGGCGCCGACACGGCTGCGACGGCGACGGCGCGGGGTGCGCGGCTCGGACGGGCCGTCCGTCGCCACGGGCGCCTCGACGGCCTCCGTGGCCGGTGCGGGCACCGTCACGGCGCCCTCCTCCGCGCTCGAACCGCCCCGGGTGCGACGACGCTGACGCGGCGTGCGCGGGGGACGCTCCTCCTGGACCGCGGGGGCCGAGGCGGGGGCGGACTTGCGGCCGCGGCCGCCCGTCTCACCGAGGTCCTCGATCTCCTCGGCCCGCAGGCCGGCACGGGTCCGCTCGGTGCGCGGCAGGACACCCTTGGTGCCGGCCGGGATGTCGAGCTCCTCGTACAGGTGCGGGGAGGTGGAGTACGTCTCGGGCGGGTCCGGGAACTTCAGGTCCAGCGCCTTGTTGATCAGCTGCCAGCGCGGGATGTCGTCCCAGTCGACCAGCGTGATCGCGATGCCCTTGGCGCCCGCACGGCCGGTCCGGCCGATCCGGTGCAGATAGGTCTTCTCGTCCTCGGGCGACTGGTAGTTGATGACGTGGGTGACACCCTCGACATCGATACCGCGGGCCGCGACGTCGGTGCACACGAGCACGTCGACCTTGCCGTTGCGGAAGGCGCGCAGCGCCTGCTCGCGGGCGCCCTGGCCGAGGTCGCCGTGGACGGCGCCGGAGGCGAAGCCGCGCTTCTCCAGCTGCTCGGCGATGTCGGCCGCGGTGCGCTTGGTGCGGCAGAAGATCATCGCGAGTCCGCGGCCGTTGGCCTGCAGGATGCGCGAGACCATCTCGGGCTTGTCCATGTTGTGCGCGCGGTAGACGTACTGCGCGGTGTTCTTGACGGTCGTGCCCTCGTCGTCGGGTGACGTGGCGTTGATGTGCGTCGGCTGCGACATGTAGCGGCGCGCGAGGCTGATGACCGCGCCCGGCATGGTCGCCGAGAACAGCATCGTCTGGCGCTTCGCGGGCAGCATCGTGATGATGCGCTCGACGTCGGGCAGGAAGCCCAGGTCCAGCATCTCGTCGGCCTCGTCCAGGACGAGGGCGCGGACCTGCGACAGGTCGAGCTTGCGCTGGCCCGCCAGGTCGAGCAGTCGGCCCGGGGTGCCGACGATCACGTCGACGCCCTTCTTGAGGGCCTCGACCTGGGGCTCGTACGCCCGGCCGCCGTAGATGGCGAGCACGCGGACGTTACGCACCTTGCCGGCGGTCTGCAGGTCGTTGGTGACCTGCTGGCAGAGCTCGCGGGTGGGGACGACGATCAGCGCCTGCGGGGCGTCGGTCAGCTTCTCGGGCTGGGCCCGGCCCGCCTCGACGTCCGCGAGGACGGTGACGCGCTCCAGCAGCGGCAGGCCGAAGCCGAGCGTCTTGCCCGTGCCGGTCTTGGCCTGCCCGATGACGTCGGAGCCGGAGAGCGCTACGGGGAGCGTCATCTCCTGGATGGGGAAGGGGGACGTGATGCCGACGGCCTCAAGGGCTTCGGCCGTCTCGGAAAGGATCCCGAGGTCTCGGAACGTAGTCAGGGTGCTGCCTCTTCTGTGAAACGCGGTCCGAGGCGAACGAAGGGGGTCGTACCGTGCCGGGGTTGGTCATCCGGCCGTGGATGGGCCGGGTGGCGCGGGACCACTGCTGTCGCTCGAGCGCTCGTGCCGCTGAGGGGGCCCCTCATCTGCGGTCGCACGTGTCGTACACACCGCGTGGAGGGCTGTCGGGTCGGAGCCGATCGGGCCTCCGACCGGGCATCCTCATTCAATTTCGCGCAACGAGCAGTTGCAAAATGCTCAGTAGGCGCATTACCACTGTACCCCGGATTCGCGCATCTGTGTTGGGCGAATTCATCGGAACGGTGTGACGTCGCTCGGCGGCCGGACCCGTCCACCCCCCGGCGGGCGGGCTATTCTGCGCTTCATGGAGACGCCTGACAACGCCACTGAAGCCCCCGCATCCACCAGAATCGCCGACCAGGACTGGGCCACGGCGTCCACACAGCCGCAGTACCGGGCCGCCGTCGTCGACCTGCTGGGAGCTCTCGCCTACGGGGAACTGGCGGCCTTCGAGCGGCTCGCCGAGGACGCGAAACTCGCGCCGACCCTGGCCGACAAGGCGGAACTGGCGAAGATGGCGTCCGCTGAATTCCATCACTTCGAGCGGCTGACGGACCGGCTGACCGCGATCGAGGTGGAGCCGACGGCCGCCATGGAGCCGTTCGCCAAGGCCCTCGACGACTTCCACCGCCAGACCGCGCCGTCGGACTGGCTGGAGGGCCTGGTGAAGGCCTACGTCGGCGACTCGATCGCCAGTGACTTCTACCGTGAGGTCGCGGCCCGGCTCGACTCGGACACCCGCTCCCTCGTCCTCGCCGTGCTCGACGACACGGGGCACGGCAACTTCGCCGTCGAGAAGGTGCGCGCCGCGATCGAGGCGGACCCGCGGCTCGGCGGCCGGCTCGCGCTGTGGGCGCGCCGTCTGATGGGCGAAGCGCTCTCGCAGGCGCAGCGGGTGGTGGCCGACCGCGACGCGCTGTCGACGATGCTGGTGGGCGGCGTGGCCGACGGTTTCGACCTGGCCGAGGTCGGGCGGATGTTCTCCCGGATCACCGAGGCGCACACCAAGCGGATGGCCGCCCTCGGGCTGGCCGCGTAGCCCCTCCGGCCCGCGCGGGCGTCAGGCCGCCGCCGACCGGCCGAGCCGGCGGCTGCGCGGCCTCAGCAGCAGGGACAGCGTCACCGCGGAGATCAGTACCGAGCCGACCAGGGTGGCCGCGGCGTGGCCCGGCCCCAGCACCGAGTGCGTGAGGGCGGCGCCGAACAACGCTCCCAGCGCACCGGTGGCGAGCACGGCACGGCGCGACGGGAGCCGGGGCGACAGGGTGCGCAGGGCCGTCCAGGCGAGGACGAGTCCGAGCACGACGGAGCCCAGGGTTTCCAAGATCACAGACGATCACCTCGCAGGTGGGAGGGCGGGCAAATCGGTCGTAGGCGGTACTACCCGCGAGCGGCGGAAGGCAACCCTCCCCGGACAGGCTTCGCTCAGCTGTCGCACAGGAACGGCACCCGCGTCCGCACCCGCACCCGCGTCCGCGCCCCCGGCGCGGGTGCGCCTGCGGCACGGGACCGGCCGCCTCTGCGGTGAGACCGTCCGCGCGCGGCCGCTGCGGCGCGGGGCCGGCGTCCACGGGTGCGGCACGAGAACGTCCGCGCGCCTGCGGCACGGGTCCGCCGCCCGAGCCCCCGGCTCGGGACCGTCCGCCTCACGCGGCTCGGAGCCGTCCGTACCCGTCGCACGACGGAAAGCGGCCCGGCGGGGGAATCCCCCGCCGGGCCGCTTCCACGGTCTCCGCGTCCGGGCGTGCTACAGCGCGCCGAACCCCACCCGTCGCGTGCTGGGCTCGCCGATCTCCACGTAGGCGATCCGGTCGGCCGGCACCAGGACCTTGCGGCCCTTCTCGTCCGTGAGGCTGAGCAGCTGCGCCTTGCCGGCGAGAGCCTCGGAAACCGCGCTCTCCACCTCTTCGGCGGAAAGCCCGCTCTCCAGAACGATCTCCCGGGGCGTGTGCTGCACCCCGATCTTGACCTCCACGGCTATGTCCCTCCGACGGTCAGTCCCTGCGCGGTGAACCGCGCCGTACGCAGCACACATTAGCCCGCTGAGGGGACCGGGCAGGGCTCTGCGGGCCACGCCCGCAGCGAACACCGGTGCGGCCGCCCCGCTCAGTGCTGATCGAGACCGTGCAGCGGGAAGCCCGCGATGCCCCGCCAGGCCAGCGAGGTCAGGAGCTGCACCGCGGTGTCGCGCGGGATGGCGGACCGGCTGGAGAGCCAGTAACGGGCGACCACCTGGGACACCCCGCCCAGCCCGACCGCGAGCAGCATGGACTCGTCCTTGGAGAGCCCCGTGTCACCCGCGATCACGTCGGAGATCGCCTCGGCGCACTGGAGCGAGACCCGGTCGACCCGCTCGCGCACGGCGGGCTCGTTCGTCAGGTCCGACTCGAAGACCAGCCGGAAGGCGCCGCCCTCGTCCTCGACGTACGCGAAGTACGCGTCCATCGTCGCGGCCACGCGCAGCTTGTTGTCGGTGGTCGACGCCAGCGCCGTGCGCACCGCGAGGAGCAGCGACTCGCAGTGCTGGTCGAGGAGGGCCAGATACAGCTCCAGCTTGCCCGGGAAGTGCTGGTACAGGACCGGCTTGCTGACCCCGGCCCGTTCCGCGATGTCGTCCATCGCCGCGGAGTGGTACCCCTGGGCGACGAAGACCTCCTGCGCGGCTCCCAGCAGCTGATTGCGTCGGGCGCGGCGGGGCAGGCGAGTGCCCCGCGGGCGCGCCGCCTCGGTCTGCTCGATGGCTGTCACGCCGCCTCCCAAAATTGTGATCTGACCCAGCAGTTCCTTGCACGCTGCGCCATACCGACATCGTACTTTTGGGTAACCCGGGTATGCGCGGCGCGGACGCAGAATTTCACGGACCGGACGACTGCGGTAGCCGCAGTTTCCGCACCCCGTGCCGCATAGCGGGGCGTATCAGCGGTAATCGTCCTCGTCCTCGCGGACGACGCGGGCCTGCTCCGCCGCATCCGCCTCGTTCGCGCGGTCGCGGTCGACGCCCGTCAGGGGTTCGTCGTCCTGGGGGCGCAGTTCGGCCCGCTGCTCGGCGGCGTCCGCGTCGGGCGCCTCAGGGGCCGGCTCGTCCGGCTGCTCGTCCTCGAAGGTCTCCGGGTCACTGGGGTCGACCGTCATGGGGTCTCCCTTCCTTGGGTCCGAGCCTAGGAGGTACCCCCCGAAGCCGCCATGCGATCTGTGACGGCGAACACATGAACCACGGTGTGATCGTCTCGTAACATTGCCGCATGTCTTCGACCGAGCTGCCGGGAGTCCGTGCCGCCGCCGCAGCGGTGGCCCCCACGGTGAGCGCCGTCAGAGTCGCGGAGGGGGAGAGGCTTCGCTCCGTCACGCTGCCCGGACTGACGCTGACCGTCCGTTCGCGGCCGCCGGAGCGGACCGGACTGCCGCCCGCGCTCTTCGTGCACGGACTCGGCGGCTCCTCGCAGAACTGGACGGCGCTGATGCCGCTGCTCCAGGACGTGGTGGACGGGGAGGCGCTCGACCTGCCCGGTTTCGGGGACTCACCGCCGCCGGACGACGGCAACTACTCGGTCACCGGGCACGCCCGCGCGGTGATCCGCTTCCTCGACGCCGGGGAGCGCGGCCCCGTCCACCTCGTCGGCAACTCGCTGGGTGGCGCGGTGGCGACCCGGGTCGCGGCGGTCCGCCCCGACCTGGTGCGCACCCTCACCCTGATCTCGCCCGCGCTCCCCGAGATCCGGGTCCAGCGGACGGCCGTGCCGACCGCCCTGCTCGCCGTTCCGGGAGTCGTGTCCCTGTTCGCCCGGATGAGCCGGGACTGGACCGCGGAAGAACGCACCCGCGGAGTCATGGCACTCTGTTACGGCGATCCGGCACGCGTGTCCGCTGACGGCTTGCGCGACGCGGTGGCCGAAATGGAACGGCGACTGGCGCTGCCGTACTTCTGGGACGCGATGGCGCGCTCGGCACGTGGCATCGTCGACGCGTACACACTGGGCGGGCAGCACGGGCTGTGGCGTCAGGCCGAGCGGGTGCTCGCACCGACCCAGCTCGTGTACGGCGGACGGGACCAGCTCGTCTCGCACCGGATGGCACGCAGGGCGTCCGCGGCCTTCCGCGATGCGCGACTGCTGACACTGCCCGATGCCGGGCACGTGGCGATGATGGAGTACCCGGAGGTGGTCGCCCAGGCGTTCCGGGAACTGCTCGACGAATGCGGCGGGAGCTGATCCGGGGCGTGGGACGACACAGCCGAAAGGGCCCTGCGCCCAGGGCGCCCGAGACCGGGCCGGACGGGGCGGACGAGGAAGCGGGGCGCGAAGGCGCCCGGCCGGCGGTCGGCAGCGGCCGGCGCAGGCGGCCGGGTGACGCGACTTCCGGCCTCGATGGCCACACCCCGTTCCAGGGCACGCCGCAGGTGCGCGGTGGCCATCCCGAACAGCGCGAACCCGGCGGCGGCTGGGGGACCGGCACCCTGGGGCGGCTGGGCGAGCGGCCGGCCCCGCAGGGCCGCACCGGCACTCAGGTCCCGGAGCCCGGACGGCAGCGGGGGGCACAGAACCCGCAGGGACCGCAGAACCCGCGAGGACCGCGTCCCGCACGGGAGACGCCGAACCCGCAGACGCCACGGAACGCGCAGGGGACCGCGTCCAGGCCGCTGATACCGGGACCGCGGCGGGAGTTCGTCGAGGCCTTCGACAGCCCGGCCGCCCCGCCCGCGCCCCGCGGACCGGCCACCGCCCCCTCCGGGCCGGCCGGTCCGAACCGCTCCGTCCCCGTGCGGGGCGGCCGGCCGGCGGACGCGGACGACGACGCGGTGCGCCCGGCCGAGGCCGGCGAGGACGCCCCGCAGGCTCAGGACGCCGACCAGGCCGGAGAAGCCAAGGGGGGCAAGGGGCGTACCTTCACCGGCATCGCCGCGGCCGCCGTGACGACCGTGCTCGCGGTGATCGTGGCGGGCCAGGTCGCCCAGGACGGCGGCGGCCGGTCCGGCGTCGCGCAGGCCGCGGGCGTGAACCGGGACGGCGCGGGCGATGCCTCGCGCTCGGACGACCGGACGACGCCCGCCCCCCAGGCGGCCGCGGTCAAGCCCCTTTCGTACGAGCAGAAAATGGCCAAGCCCTATCCGCTGGCGCCGACGCTGACCGCTTCCGGGAAGTTCGAGACGGTCACCGGGGCGGCCGAGGCTCCGGGCAAGGGGCACGTCTGGCGCTACCGGATCGATGTCGAGCACGGTCTCGGACTCGACTCCGCGCTCTTCGCCCAGGCGGTCCAGAAAACCCTGAATGATGACCGGAGCTGGGCGCACGACGGCGATATGACCTTCGAACGGATTTCCACCGGGAAGCCGGATTTCGTCATCACGCTGGCCAGTCCGGGGACCACGGGAGCGTGGTGCGCGAAGTCGGGGCTGGACACGATGGAGGACAACGTCTCCTGCGACTCGGCGGCCACCGAGCGCGTGATGATCAACGCCTACCGCTGGGCCCAGGGCTCGTCCACCTTCGGGCCGGACAAGCTCTTCGCCTACCGCCAGATGCTGATCAACCACGAGGTCGGCCACCGGCTGGGTCACAACCATGTGAGCTGCGGCACGAAGGGCGCCCTCGCCCCGGTCATGCAGCAGCAGACCAAGTCGCTCGACATCGACGGCATCAAGTGCCGCCCCAACGCCTGGGTGTACCCGGAGGGTTGAGGCCCGGCAGGGGCGCTCCGCACGGGGCGTCCGGCCGGGCCGGCCGGGTGCGCGGGGGTGGTCCGTGGAGCGCCCTCCCACACATGCTGTCCATATGGTGAGATGACTGTCTCGTATCGCGTTGACATCGGGCAGGCGGTCACCGATATTTCTCGGCATGTCACGCAGCCCCGTCACCTCCGATCCCGCCGCCATCGAGCTGGCGCTCATCGGTGTGACCGGGCACAGCGTCGCCGACATCGACTGTTGCTGACGCCCGCCCGCGTGCGCGTCGGCTCGCCGTCCGAGCCCTGAGGGCTACGGACCGCCCTTCCCCCGACTGCCGCGCCCGGGCGCACTCCCTCCGCAGGCGCGGCAGTTCCGGTGTTCCGGTCACCTCCACCCACGGCGACCGGCCGTGTGCACATGTCTCTCGTCGCCGCCTGTACGGAATCACCTTCTGTTCCTTCATTCAGGCAGTACTCCGAGAGGTCACCTTCCGATGCGTCAACCGTCCGTCATATCGCGCCGCGTGGCAGCGGCCACCGCCGTACTCGTCGTGGCCGCGGGCGCCGCGGCCTGCGGCCCCGAGGGCAGCAGCAAGAGCAGCGACGGCGCCTCCGGCGCGGCGGGCGCCCCCAAGAAGGGCGGCACGCTCACCGTCCTCAACAGCAAGCCGCAGGACGACTTCGACCCCGCGCGGCTCTACACGTCCGGCGGCGGCAACGTCCCCTCCCTCGTCTTCCGTACGCTCACCACCCGCAACCGGGAGGACGGCGCGGCGGGCTCGAAGGTGGTCCCCGACCTGGCGACCGACCTGGGCACGCCCAGCAAGAACGCCACCGTCTGGACGTACACCCTCAAGGACGGGCTGAAGTACGAGGACGGCACCGCCATCACGAGCGCCGACATCAAGTACGGCATCGAGCGCTCCTTCGCGGCCGAACTCTCCGGTGGCGCGCCCTACCTGCGCGACTGGCTGGTCGGCGGGGCCGACTACCAGGGCCCGTACAAGGACAAGAAGGGCCTCGCCTCGATCGAGACGCCCGACGCGAAGACCATCGTCTTCCACCTCAACAAGCCCGAGGGCGAGTTCCCCTACCTGGCCACCCAGACGCAGACCACCCCGGTGCCGAAGGCCAAGGACACCGGCACGAAGTACGAGGAGCACCCTCTCTCCTCGGGCCCGTACAAGGTCGTCAGGAACGAGGGCGACGGCGAGCGCCTCACGCTGGAGCGCAACACCTACTGGTCGGCCGCCACCGACGAGGAGCGCAAGGCCTACCCCGACCGGATCGACGTCCGCTCCGGACTCGACTCCGCCGTCATCAACCAGCGGCTGTCCGCGTCCCAGGGCGCAGACGCCGCGGCCGTCACCACCGACACCAACCTCGGCCCGGCCGAACTCGCCAAGGTCAGCGGCGACAAGAAGCTCGCCGCCCGCGTCGGCACCGGCCACTTCGGCTACACGAACTACATCGCCTTCAACCCGAAGGTGAAGCCGTTCGACAACCCGAAGGTGCGCCAGGCCATCTCGTACGCCGTCGACCGCACCTCCGTGGTCAACGCCGCCGGCGGCTCCTCGCTCGCCGAGCCCGCCACCACCTTCCTGCCCGACCAGGCGTCCTTCGGCTACACGCCGTACGACGCCTTCCCGGCCGGCAAATCCGGCAACGCCGCCAAGGCCAAGGAACTGCTGAAGGAAGCCGGTTACCCGAACGGGCTGACCGTCACCCTCACCCACAACAACGAGAAGAACTTCGAGACCAGCCCGGAGATCGCCACCGCGCTCCAGGAGGCGCTGAAGAAGGCCGGCATCACCGTCAAGCTCCGCGGCCTGGAGTCCAACGCCTACTCGGACACGGTCTACAACGTCAAGACCGAGCCCGGCTTCTTCCTCGGCGGCTGGGGCGCCGACTGGCCGTCCGGCGGGCCGTTCTACGCCCCGATCTTCGACGGACGCCAGATCGTCAAGGCCGGGTACAACTTCAACTCCGCCCAGCTGAACGACCCCGCCGTCAACAAGGAGATCGACGAGATCAACAAGCTGACCGACCTGAGCGCCGCGGCGAAGCGCTGGGGCGCGCTCGACAAGAAGGTCGGGGAGCAGGCGCTGACCGTGCCGCTGTTCCACCCCGTCTACAAGCGCCTGTACGGCGAGTCCGTCAAGAACGTCGTGATCAGCGACTGGACCGGCGTACTCGACATCTCGCAGGTCGCGGTCAAGTAACCATGGCCGAAGCACTGCTGGTCGAGGAGGCGGGGGCCGTCGTGGCCCCCGCCTCCGGGGCCCATCCGTTCTGGCGGCGGCTGCGCGCCCGCCGCTCCGCCCTCGTGGCGGCGGCCGTCGTCGCCGTGCTGGTCCTCGTCGCGCTCGCCGCGCCCCTGCTCACGGGCATCGAGGGCCAGAACCCCACGACGTACCACCCCGACCTCGTCGACTCCGCGACCGGCGGGGTTCCGCTCGGCTCCTTCGGCGGGATCAGCGCCGAGCACTGGCTGGGCGTCGAACCGCTCACCGGACGCGACCTCTTCGCCCGCGTCACGTACGGCGCCCGGGTCTCCCTCGGCGTCGCGCTGGGCGCGACGCTGCTCCAGGTGGTCATCGGCGTCCTCATCGGGCTGTCCGCCGGACTCGGCAACCGCTTCGTCGACCAGGCGCTCAGCCGGGTCACCGACGTCGTGGTCGCCCTGCCCGTCATGGTGATCGCGCTCGGCGCGCTCGCCGTCGTCCCGCCCGGCTTCCCCCGCCCGGTACTGATCACCGTGATCGTCGGCCTGGTCGGCTGGTCCGGTATCTCGAAGATCGTCCGCGCCCAGACCCTCTCCCTGAAGTCGCGCGACCACGTCGCGGCCGCCCGCCTCAGCGGCTGGGGCTCCTGGCAGATCGCCCGGCGCGAACTGCTGCCCGCGCTGGCCGCACCCGTCATCACCTACGCCGTCCTGCTCTTCCCCGGCAACATCGTCGTCGAGGCGGCCCTGTCCTTCCTCGGCGTCGGCATCAAGCCGCCCACACCCTCCTGGGGACAGATGCTCAGCGACGCCGACACCTGGTACCAGGCCGCGCCCACCTACCTCCTCATCCCGGCCGGGCTGCTCTTCGTCACCGTGCTGGCCCTCACCGTCCTCGGCGAGGGCGTGCGCACGGCGCTCGACCCGCGCGCCGCCTCCCGGCTGCGGATCGGCACCGGGCGCAAGAAGGAGGCCGCGGCATGAAGTGGTTCCTGCTGCGCCGCCTCGGCGGAGCGCTCTTCGTCCTCCTGGCCCTCAGCGTCGTCGTGTACGCCGCTTTCTACGTCGCCCCCGGCAACGTCGCGCAGATCGCCTGCGGACCGCGCTGCTCGCCCGCGCAGGTCGCCCAGGTCAGCGAACAACTGCACCTCGGCGACCCGGTGTACGTGCAGTACGCCCACTTCCTGCAGAGCCTGGTGGCCGGGCGCGACTACTCCACCGGTACCGGCGTGGTGCACTGCCAGGCCCCGTGCCTCGGCCTCTCCTACCAGAGCGGCCAGCAGGTCACCCAGCTGATCCTCGCCAAGCTGCCCGCCACCGCCTCGCTCGCCGTCGGCGCGTTCGTGCTGTGGATGCTGCTCGGCGTCGGCACCGGGCTGCTCTCCGTGTGGCGGCGAGGCCGCGCCACCGAGCGCATCCTCACCGGGATCACCCTGGCCGGCATGGCCACGCCCGTCTTCGTGATCGGCCTGCTGCTCATCATCATCTGTGTCACGGCCCTGCAGATCCTGCCGTTCCCCGACTACGTCCCCCTGACCGAGGACCCGGAGCAGTGGGCGTGGAACCTGCTGCTGCCCTGGATCTCGCTCGCCCTCGTCTCCGCGGCCCCGTACGCCCGGATGACCCGGGCCTCGATGCTGGAGACCCTGGCCGAGGACCATGTGCGCACCTTCAGGGCGTACGGGGTCAGCGAGCGCGTGATCGTCGGGCGGCACGCGCTGCGCGGCGCCCTCGCCCCGGTGATCGCGCTCGGCGCACTCGACATCGGCTCGATGTTCGGCGGCGCCGTGCTCACCGAATCGCTCTTCGGGATCCCGGGCGTCGGCCGCGAACTCGTCGAGGCCGTCAAGCAGGTGGACCTCCCGGTCGTCGTCGGTCTGGTGCTCGTCACCGGATTCTTCGTCGTCCTCGCCAATGCCGTCGCGGACATCCTCCAGGCGATGGCCGACCGACGGGTGGTGCTGTCATGAGTCTCGTCGAGGTCACCGATCTCTCGATCTCGTTCGGCGACGTGCACGCGGTGCGCGGGCTGTCCTTCTCGCTGGAGGCGGGCGGCGCGCTCGGCGTCGTCGGCGAATCCGGCTCCGGCAAGAGCGCCTCGGCGTACGCGCTGCTCGGCCTGCACCGGGGGACCGGTGCCAGGGTCGGCGGCTCCGTCCGGGTCGCGGGCGTGGACGTCCAGACCGCCGGGGACGCCGAACTGCGCGGACTGCGCGGGGCGAAGGCCGCGATGGTCTTCCAGGACCCGCTCTCCTCGCTGGACCCCTACTACGCGGTCGGCGACCAGATCGCCCAGGTGTACCGCGTCCACCACCGCGTCTCCCGGCGGGCGGCGCGGGCCCGCGCCGTGGAGGTGCTGGACCGGGTCGGGATCCCGGACGCGGTACGCCGCTCCCGGTCCCGGCCGCACGAGTTCTCCGGCGGGATGCGCCAGCGGGCGCTGATCGCGATGGCGCTGGCGTGCGAGCCGCAGCTGCTCATCGCCGACGAACCGACGACCGCGCTCGACGTCACCGTCCAGGCCCAGATCCTCGACCTGCTGCACGATCTGCGCCGCGAGACGGGCATGGGACTGCTGCTGGTCACCCATGACGTGGGCGTGGCGGCGGAGTCGGTGGACGAGGTGCTCGTCATGCGGTCGGGCCTCGCCGTGGAGCGCGGGCCGGTGGCCGAGGTGCTCGGCGCCCCGCGCGAGCCGTACACGCGGGCGCTGCTGGCAGCCGTGCCGCGCATCGCCCCGGGGCCGGAGGGCCCTGCCGGCGGCCGGAAGGCGGCCGCCGAGGGCGAGGCGCCGGACGGGCAGGAAGCGGCCGGTGAAGGCGTGGTCGCGGACGGGCAGGAAGCGGCCGGTGAAGGCGTGGTCCCGGACGGGCAGGAAGCAGCCCGCGAAGGCGTGGTCCTGGTCGCGGCCGAGGACGTGCGCCAGGTGTTCGGCCGGGGGAAGTCCGCCCTGGCCGCCGTCGACGGGGTCTCCCTCACGGTCCGCCGCGGTGAGACGCTCGGCATCGTCGGCGAGAGCGGCAGCGGCAAGACGACGCTGGGGCGGATGCTCGTCGGCCTGCTGGAGCCCACCTCCGGCCGGCTCGACCGGGTGGACCGGGTGCAGATGGTCTTCCAGGACCCGGTCTCCTCGCTCAACCCGCGCCGCTCCGTCGGCGAGTCGGTCGCCGACCCGCTGCGGGCGCGCGGGGAGCGCGACGAGGGCGTGATCAGGGCGCGCGTACGGGACCTGCTGGGACGCGTCGGGCTGGATCCGGAGCAGTACGACCGCTATCCGCACGAGTTCAGCGGCGGACAGCGCCAGCGCGTCGGGATCGCCCGGGCGCTGGCCGCCGAACCGGAGCTCATCGTCTGTGACGAGGCGGTCTCCGCGCTCGACGTGACCACCCAGGCGCAGGTGACCGCCCTGCTGGCCGAGCTCCAGCAGGAGCTGGGACTCGCGCTGGTCTTCATCGCCCACGACCTCGCCGTCGTACGGCAGGTGAGCGACCGGGTCGCCGTCATGCGGCAGGGCCGGATCGTCGAGGAGGGGCCGGTGGAGCAGGTGTACGCGCGGCCCCGGCACCCGTACACCCGGCAGCTGCTGGCCGCCGTGCCGGCCGTCGATCCGGCGCTCGCGGCGGTGCGCCGCGCGGCCCGCAAGGAGCTGGCCGCAGCCTGACCCTGTGTGACCGGCCTCCTCCATAGCGCGACAGAACGCTACCGGGGCGGGAAAGTTACGCCGGTTCACCCCTTTCGGTGGTGCGACGGACAACCGTCCGTCGCACCACCGTCGTATCCGCTTACGGTCGTCCCGCTGCGAGTCGCCGATCCAACGGCGGCCGCTCACAAGGGAGATCGGGGGTGTGCTCGTGCGGATCGGACTGCTCACCGACGGTGGTTATCCGTATGCGTCCGGTGAGTCCAGACTCTGGTGCGACCGCCTGGTGCGCGGGCTCGCGCAGCACGAGTTCGATCTCTTCGCGCTCAGCCGCAGCGCCGAGCAGGAGGCGCAGGGCTGGGTGCGGCTCCCGTCCCAGGTCAACCAGGTGCGGACGGCACCCCTGTGGACCGCCGACGAGGACGCCCTCGGCCTCCACGCTCCCCGAGGACCGCTCTCCCGGCTGCTGACCGGCGGGGGCGCGCGGACGTACGGACGGCGCGAACGGCGGCGCTTCATCACCCACTTCACGGCGCTCGCGACCTCGGTGTGCGTGGCGGGCGCGACGACGGGCGGCGAGCAGGGCGACCGGGACGAGGTCGCCCGCCGCGGGGAACGGGCGGATGCCGGCACGGTCGCGGGTGGCGGCCGGGGCGGGCGGGCCGGTGCGGTGGCGGACGGCGGCCGGGGCGCGCGGGCCGGTGCCAAGACGCAGGGCCCGGACGCGCGGGCCATGGACGCGCAGTTCACGGACGGGCTCTACGGGCTGGCCGAACTGGCCCGCGAGCACGGTGGACTTCCCGCCGCCCTCCGCTCCGAGACCGCGGTGCGGATCCTTGAGTCCGCCTGCCGCGCGCCCGGCACCGGCCGCACCGTCCAGACCGCCACGGTCTCCGACCTCCTCGCCTTCGCCGCGGAGCTCGACCGGGTGCTGCGCCCGCTCTCCCTCGACTGGTACGACGACGAGAGCCTCGGCGCCGTCGACCTCTGCCACGCCGCTTCCGGCGGCGCCGCCGCACTGCCGGGCCTGCTGGCCAAACGTCTCTTCGGGGTGCCGCTGCTCGTCACCGAGCACGCCGTGCAGCTGCGCGCGCACTACCTCGCGGACACCGGTACGCCGATGAGTGCGCCGGTGCGCGCGCTGCTCGCGAACTTCCACGGGCGGCTCGCCGCCGAGGTGTACCGGCAGGCCGCGCTCATCACCCCCGGCAACACGCACGCCCGCCGCTGGCAGGAGCGGTGCGGGGCCGACCCGGTCAAGGTGCGCACGGTCTATCCCGGCATGGAGTCCGGCCGTTTCGCGGCGCTCGGAGAGAGCGAGGACGACGGCGGCCCGGACACGCTGGTCTGGGTCGGCCGCATCGAGCCGGCCAAGGACCTGATCGCCCTGCTGCACGCCTTCGCCGAGGTGCGCAGGGCCGAGCCCGGCGCGCGGCTGCGGATCATCGGCGCGGCGGCCCAGGGGCCGGAGGGCGCCTCCTACCTGGCGCACTGCCAGGCGCTCGCCACCCAGCTGTTTCCCGACGAGGCCGAGGACGCGCATGCCGTCGGCGACAACCCCGTCTCCTTCGAGGGCATCGGAGGGGCCGACGTCCCCGATCTCGCCCAGGCGTACGCGGCGGGCGGGGTCGTGGTGCTCTCCAGCGTGGTCGAGGGCTTCCCCATCAGCCTGGTCGAGGCGATGTTCTGCGGCCGGGCGACGGTGTCCACGGACGTCGGCGCCGTCGTCGAGGTGATCGGCGGTACGGGACTCGTGGTGCCGCCACGCAATCCCCGGGCGCTCGCGGACGCCTGCCTGGCGCTGCTGCGCGACCCGGAGCGCCGTGCGCGCCTGGGAGCCGCGGCGCGCGCCCGCGCACTCGAACTCTTCACCGTCGAACAGAACCTCGCGGCATTTCGCGGCATCTACCTGGAACTGATCGCGCAGGCACCGCCGCGCAGGCAGCCGGTGCCCGATGCCGACGACGGACCGCGTCCCTTCGCCACCCCGCCGGAAGCCCACGTCCTCGGTCTGTGGCCGGATCCGGGCGACGGCCCCGGCCCGATGCCGGCCGGGCGGACGCCCAGCTGGGCCGTGCAGGGGGTCGGTGCGGGAGCGCGCGGCGCGGGAGACGGCGATGGGTGACCGGGAGACGGCCACGCCGGGCCGTACGAACCGGCCGGGGCCGATGGCCGTACCGAGCGGGCCCGACGGAATCAGCGCCCTCGATGCCCCGGGTGCCCTCGAAGCACTCGACGCACCCGGCGCCCTCGATGCCCTTGATGCGTCCGGTGCACCCGGTGATGAACACGGAGGAACGACGATGGGCCGCCCGACCGAGGTGCCCGAGGCGCCCGGCACGCCGATGACCAGCAGCAGCGAGGATCACGGCTCATGGGCCTCGGCCTCCGGGGCCCTGGTCGCGGACGTCTCCGAACCGGCCTGGGGGCCTTCCGCCGCCTCACCGGACCAGGCCGCGGCGGACCCGGCGCAAGCACCCGAGGCCGTGCACCCGGCGCTCGGGGACACCCCCGGGAGCACGCCACGCCCGGATTGCGCCTCCGCGCCCGCGCATGCCCCCGCGCCCCCGCAGCCCTCCACGCCCGCGCCCTCTGCCCCGGCGCTCCCCGGAGCCGCTGACGCCACGCCCCTCCCGGCAGCCGGGGACCCGGCGTGCCCGAAGGACCCCGCGCAGCCTCCCGAGGACCCCGCGCAGCCCCCCGGGAGCCCCGGACAGCCCCTCGTCCCCCGCGCTCCCGAGGTCGCCCACACCGCACCGGCGCGCAAGCTCGCCACCGGGCGGCGCGGGCCCGCCGACCCCGTGAAGACGCTCATGCACCGGCACCGCGCGCTCTGTGAGCGCGCCGTCGACCCGCTGGAGATCGCCGCCGGGCTGGAGGCCCACGGAGTCACCGACCGCACCGCCGCCCGCTACCGGCACCGCGATGTGTTCTCGCTCGCCGAGGAACTGTTCGCCCGGGTACCGGGTGTCGCCGGGGAGCCCATGAGAACGTCCTCCACCCCGGCCCGGGACATCGAGACGCGCGCCGCGTGGTCGCTCCGGGCGCTGCTGCCGGGCGCCGCCTGCCTCGCGACCCTCGTCACGCTGCGCCTCACCGAGGGGGCGCTCGACGGTGGAGCGCGGCTCGCCATCGGCACCGGCGGCGGTCTCCTCGCGCTCATCGGGCTCGCTCTCGCCCTGCGCACCGGCCCCCTCGGTGCCGAGGGCCGCTCCTCGGGCGCCGCCGGCCTGTTCGGCTGCTGGCTGATCGGCTACGTCCTGTACGGCGACGCCCTGCTCCGCCAGGTGCTCAGCGGCGGCCCCGAAGGCCCCTGGGACCTCACCCCGGCGCCGCTGCTCGGGCTCGCCGTGGCGGTCGCCCCCGCAGCCTGGTGCGCCCACCTCTTCTCCGTACACGCGCAGCGCAAACTCAACGGCAGCCAGGCGCTGGAGGAGTTCGCCGCGGGCGTGCGCCCCCTGCTGTTCGCCGCCGTGGCCTCCTTCCTCTGTGTCCTCGGCGGGCTGCTGTACCTGGCCCGCCTCGGGACCGGCCCGGGCGGCGCCCCGGCCGGGGCCGCGGCGCTCGGTGTGCTGCTCCTGCTGGCCCGGCTCCTCACCGTCCACGGCTTCCCCGAACCGGCCGCCACCGGCCTCGCCGCCGCCTGCGCTGTCGAGGCCGCAGCCCCCGCCCTCGTCCTGGCCGGCCGGCTGCCCGGTCTCGACGCCCTCGCCCGCCCCGTCGACGCGCTCGTCGCGGCGGCCGGGACCGGGGCCGTGTCCGCCGTCGCCTGCGGCGCGGCGGCGCTCGGCCTGCTGATCACCGCCACCGTCACCCTCTCCAGGGCGTCCGCCCACACCGCTGCCTGACCGACGCACATGAGAAACCCCGCGGAGCCGACGCCGCGGGTCCCTTTCCGCACCGCACACAACTGCCTCAAGGAGACACCGGACATGACCCCCCAATCCCCCGCACCGGCAGCCCGCCGTCGGCACCGAGGGGGCGCGCGATGAGGGTGCTGCTGCTCGGAGCCAACGGATTCCTCGGCCGGTTCGTGGCCGACCGGCTGCTCGCCGACCCGGCCGTCCACCTCACGGCGCTCGGCCGCGGCGACGACGCCGACGTACGGTTCGACCTCGCCGGCGGAAGTCCCGGAGCGCTCACCCGCTTCCTGGACGCCGTCCACCCCGGAGTCGTCGTCAACTGCGCCGGCGCGACCCGGGGCGGGGCCCGCGACCTGACCCGTCACAACACCGTCGCCGTCGCCACCGTCTGCGAGGCGATGCGGCGCAGCGGCTGCACCGCCCGGCTGGTCCAGGTCGGCTGCTCCTCGGAGTACGGGCCCTCGCAGCCCGGCTCCTCCACGGCCGAGGACGCCATCCCGCGCCCCGGCGGGCCGTACGGCGTCAGCAAGCTCGCCGCCACCGAACTCGTCCTCGGCTCCGGCCTCGACGCGGTCGTGCTGCGGGTCTTCTCGCCGGTCGGCCCCGGTACCCCGGCCGGCTCCCCGCTCGGCCGGCTCGCCGAGGCGATGCGCCGTGCCATGCAGTCGGGCGAGGGCGAGCTGAAGCTCAGCGGTCTCGGCGTGCAGCGCGACTTCGTCGACGTACGCGACGTCGCCCGCGCCGTGCACGCGGCCTCGCTTTCCGCCGCCCAGGGCGTCGTCAACATCGGTACCGGCCGGGCCGTGCGCCTGCGCGACGCCGCGGCCGTCCTCGCCAAGGTCGCCGGGTACGGGGGCGCACTCCACGAGCTGGACACGCCCCCCGCCCGGCTGCCCATCGGCGCCCCCCGCACCTCCGCGGAATCCGTCATGGAGCACCTCTCGGTCACGCCGTCCCCCTACCCGGACGGCTGCGGCGCCTGGCAGCAGGCCGACGTCCGCACCGCCAGGGACCGGCTCGGCTGGCGCCCCCGGATCAACCTGGAGGAGTCCCTCGCCGACATCTGGATGGAGGCGGCGTGCCGCATCTGACCAGTACCGGCACCGCCCGCCGGACCAGCGGCGCCGGACAGCTCGGCTTCGGTGTGCCCGGCTGTGCGCACCCCCTGCTCGCCCCGGTCGAATGGGCCGAACTCGCCCGCCCCGGCACCCCCCTGCACTGGGCCGTCCTCGACATCGACAACGGCCCCGGCGTCCGCCCCGACCCGCACTGTCTCGAAGCCGCGGGCCGGATCCGCAACGCGCGCGAGCGGGCCGCGCACGGGGAGGAGCCGCCCGGCTCCGTCCGGGCCTCGGCCGGACGGCTGCTCGGCCGGCTCGATCTGGCCCACGGCGAACGGCCCCTCGACGCACTGATCGCCGACGCGCGGTCCTACCGGAACTGGTACCGCGTCGACGGCTTCTACCTCGACCGCTGCCCGGCCGGACGCCAGGACCTTCCGGCCGTCCGCCGTCTCACCGGCACCCTGACGGCCCTCCTGGCGGACAGCGACAGCGCGCGGCACGGCGGACACCTCGTCCTCGGCCACGACACCCACCCGCACCCCGGCTACGCGGAGGCCGCCGACCAGCTCGTCACCTTCCGCGGCGCGTGGAGCGACTACCGCTGGTCGCAAGTGGCGGAGTGGACCGCCACCTACCCGCCCGGCCGTTTCGCCCACTTCGTCCACGGTGTCCCGCGCACCCACCTGGAGGAGGCGATGCGCATCGCCCGCTGGCAGGGCGCGGGGACGATCTTCTTCACGGACCGTCCCGGTGAGACCGATCCCGGAAACGGGCGTGGGCAAAGCGATCCATTTGCGACGCTGCCCAGCTACTGGGACGAAATCGTCTCGCGGATCGGACCGGCTATCTCGGAATGAGAGGGGGCGTGGCAGTGTTACCGCAAGAACAACCGTACGTAGCCGAAGTACGTAGAAACCGACCACCTGCATTGTTGAGGTTCCTGTGTCGCTGCCACCCCTGGTCGAGCCAGCTGCTGAGCTCACCGTCGACGAGGTCCGCAGGTACTCCCGCCACCTGATCATCCCGGATGTCGGGATGGACGGACAGAAGCGGCTGAAGAACGCGAAGGTGCTCTGTGTGGGCGCCGGCGGCCTCGGCTCGCCGGCCCTGATGTACCTGGCCGCCGCCGGTGTCGGAACGCTCGGCATCGTGGAGTTCGACGAGGTCGACGAGTCGAACCTGCAGCGCCAGATCATCCACAGCCAGGCCGACATCGGCCGGTCCAAGGCCCAGTCCGCCAAGGACTCGGTGCTGGGCATCAACCCGCTGGTGAACGTGATCCTCCACGAGGAACGGCTCGAAGCCGAGAACGTGATGGAGATCTTCGCCCAGTACGACCTGATCGTGGACGGCACGGACAACTTCGCCACCCGCTATCTCGTCAACGACGCCGCGGTGCTCCTGAACAAGCCGTACGTCTGGGGCTCGATCTACCGGTTCGACGGCCAGGCGTCCGTCTTCTGGTCCGAGCACGGTCCCTGCTACCGCTGCCTCTACCCGGAGCCGCCGCCCCCCGGCATGGTTCCGTCCTGCGCCGAGGGCGGTGTCCTCGGCGTGCTCTGCGCGTCCATCGGCTCCATCCAGGTCAACGAGGCCATCAAGCTGCTCGCCGGCATCGGTGACCCGCTCGTCGGCCGGCTGATGATCTACGACGCGCTGGAGATGCAGTACCGCCAGGTCAAGGTCCGCAAGGACCCCGACTGCGCGGTCTGCGGCGAGAACCCGACCGTCACCGAGCTCATCGACTACGAGGCCTTCTGCGGCGTCGTGTCCGAGGAGGCCCAGGAGGCGGCGCTCGGCTCCACGATCACTCCCAAGCAGCTCAAGGAGTGGATCGACGCGGACGAGAAGATCGAGATCATCGACGTCCGTGAGCCGAACGAGTACGAGATCGTCTCGATCCCCGGCGCGAAGCTGATCCCGAAGAACGAGTTCCTGATGGGCAACGCCCTCCAGGACCTCCCGCAGGACAAGCGCATCGTGCTGCACTGCAAGACCGGCGTCCGCAGTGCCGAGGTCCTCGCGGTCCTCAAGGCGGCGGGCTTCGCCGACTCGGTGCACGTCGGCGGCGGCGTGATCGGCTGGGTCAACCAGATCGAGCCCGAGAAGCCGGTGTACTAGAGGCTGAGCACGACGAAGGGGCCGGTCCGCACCACGCGGACCGGCCCCTTCGCCGTGTGGACGCAAGCGGCCCGGCTACGAGCAGGTCTTGCCGTCGGCCGGTACCTTCCCGTCCAGGAAGTACGCGTCCACCGTCGAATTGACGCAACTGCTGACGCCGTAGGCGCCGTGCCCCTCGCCCTTGTTGGTGAGCAGGACGCCGACGCCCTCGCCCAGCTCGTCCGCCATCTTCCGCGCACCCTCGTACGGCGTCGCCGGGTCCCCCGTCGTCCCCACGACCAGGATCGGACCGGCGCCCGGAGCGCTCGCCTCAGGCGTGTCGTGCTCGCCCGCCACCGGCCAGTCGGAGCACCAGCCCGCGGTGTCCCAGGCCAGGAACGGGCCGAAGACCGGCGACAGCTTCCGGAACTCGGGCAGCAGCGCCCGCGCGTCGGCCGCCGTGGGCCTGGCCTTGGTGTCCGCGCAGGAGATGGCCCGCTGCGAGTGGTTCTGGGTGTCGTAATGGCCGTTCTCGTCCCGCCCGTTGTACGAGTCGGCGAGTTGCAGCAGCAGGGAGCCGGTGCCGCTCTCCGCCTCGTCCAGGGCCTGGGTGAGCGTCGGCCAGTTGTCCTTGGAGTAGAGCGGCAGCACGATGCCGGTGATCGCCAGCGACTCGTTGAGCTCGCGTCCCGTACCGGTCGGCAGCGGCTCGGCGTCGATCCGCTTCAGGAGCGCGGCTATGCGCCGCGTGCCCTTCCCCGGGTCCTGGCCGCGGTCCTCGAGGTAGTTCTCCAGCGCCCGTTGGAAGCCGGTCGCCTGGTTGCGGGCGTGACCGGTGGTGTCCGCGGTCGGGTCGACGACGGCGTCGAACACGGTGCGCCCGACGTTCGCCGGGAAGAGGTGCGCGTAGGTGCCGCCGAGCTCCGTGCCGTACGACATGCCGAAGTACGTCAGCTTCTCGTCGCCGAGGACCTCGCGGATCAGGTCCATGTCGCGGGCGGCGTTCGTCGTGCCGACGAACGGCAGGACCTTGCCCGAGCGGCTCGCGCAGCCGGCGCCGAAGGCGGAACCGTCCTTCATGAACGCCGCCTCCTCGGCCGCCGTGTCCGGCGTCATGTCGACGTTCCGGTTGGAGGTGTCCTGCTCCCGGTCGGTGCGGCACCGCACCCCGGCGCTCCCGGCCACCCCGCGCGGATCGAAACCCACCAGGTCGTACCGGGTGTTGAGCGTCCCGTACGAACCGGCGGCGCGCGGCAGGATGGAGACCCCCGAGCCGCCGGGCCCGCCGAAGTCGAACAGCATCGAGCCGAGCCGCCGGCCCTTGTCCCGGGCCTCCTTGCGGATCAGCGCGATCTTGATCGTGTCGCCGTCCGGCTTCGCGTAGTCCAGCGGGACCCTGACCGTCGCACAGCGCCAGACCGAGCCCGGAGCACTGCCGCCCTCGGGGGCCTCGCAGCGGTTCCAGTCCGGTCGCTGCGAGGTGAGGGCGGCGGGCAGGGGCTTCGCGCTCGCGCCGGGTGAGGGGACCGCGGACGGTGAGGCGGCCGAAGCCGTGGCCCCGTCCGCCCGCTCGCCCGGCTTGTCGTCCGTACCGTCCTCGCAGCCCGCGAGCGCCCCCGTCAGCAGTAGTGCGGCGGCGGCCAGCCCCCCGGCCCGTAGGTATGCGACCACGTGTACGTCCCTCCCCCTCGGCCTGCCCGTCGGGCAGTTCGCCCATGGTAGGCGCGTACCGCCCGCGCCTAGCCGCAGACCGTCCCGGCCGCCGGCACCTTGCCGTCCAGCAGGTAACCGCCCACCGCCTTCTGCACACAGGCGTTGCCGCTGTTGTACGCGCCGTGGCCCTGACCCTTGTACGTCATCTCCACGCCGACGCCCTCACCCAGCTCCTCGGCCATCACCTTCGCGCCCGCGTAAGGGGTGGCGGGGTCACCGGTGTTGCCGATGACCAGGACGGGAGCCGCGCCCTCGGCGCTGACGTCCGGGGTGTCCCAGGCGCCGGTCACCGGCCAGCCGGTGCACGCCATCAGACCCCAGCCGAGGTAGTCGCCGAAGACCGGTGAGGCGTCGCGGAACACGGGGAGCTTCTCCTTGGTCTGCTCCAGGGTGAACCGTTCCTTGGAGTCGGCGCAGTTGATGGCCGTGTTGGCCGCGGCCGAGTTGTTGTAGTGACCGTCCTCGGAACGCCCGTTGAGGGAGTCGGCGAGGGCGAGGAGCAGGGCGCCGTCGCCGCCGTCCGCCTCTTCCACGCCCTGCTCCAGCAGGGGCCAGGTCTCCTTGGAGTAGAGGGCCGACGCGATGCCGGTCGTTGCCTGTGTCTGTGTCAGCTTCCGGGAACCGATCCCCGGCAGGGGCTTCTTCTCCAGCCGGTCGAGGAGAGCGGCCACCCCCTGTTCGACCTCTTCGGCGGTGGAACCGGGCAGCTTGCAGGCGTCGCCCCGGCCCGCGCAGTCCTTGGCGAAGTTGTCCAGCGCCAGCTGGAAGCCCTTCGCCTGGCCGAGCGAGGACTGCTCGGCGTCCTCGGCGGGGTCGACCACCGCGTCCAGGACCGCCCTGCCGACGTTCTCGGGGAACAAGTGCGCGTAGACGCCGCCCAGTTCGGTGCCGTACGAGATGCCGAAGTAGTACAGCTTCTCGTCGCCGAGTACCTGGCGCATCAGGTCCATGTCGCGGGCCGCGTTCGTCGTCCCCACGAAGGGGAGCTGCTTGCCCGAGTTCTTCTCGCAGGCCGCCACGTACGTCTTCGTGTCCTCGGTGAACTCCTTCTCCTCCGCCGGGTCGTCGGGGGTGCCGTCGCCCTCGTACCGCGCGTCCAGCTGCTCGTCGTCCTCGCACTCCACACCCGCGCTGCGGCCGACTCCGCGCGGGTCGAAGCTCACCAGGTCGTAGCGGGTGCGGAGCTTGTCGTACTCCGTGCCGAACGCGGGCAGGGTGGCGACACCTGAGGCGCCGGGGCCGCCGAAGTTGAAGATGAGCGAACCGATCCGCTCCCGCGCGTTCATCGCCTTCGCGCGGACGAGCGCCAGCTCGATGGTGTCGCCGTCCGGCGCGGCGTAGTCGAGCGGGGCGTCCATGAAGGAGCACTCCCAGACGGCTCCGCCGGGCAGCGGGGAGGGTGAGGAGCCGCCGCCCTGCGCCTGGGAAGGCGCCGGGCACGGCGTCCACTTCAGCTTCTGGGAGGTGAGCCCGCCCGGGGTGGCGGCCGCGCCGGTCTCGGCCGCGCGAGGCGAGTCCTCCGAGCGGCCGGCCGTGCCCTGTCCACCCCCGCCCGAACAGCCGGTGAGGGGGAGCAGCACGGTCACGGTGGCGGCGAGGGCCGCGGCGCGCAGGGCAGGGGAGGTCCTCATCCCTCCATCGTGCGGCGGGGCCCCGGGGGGTGCACGGGGCGCCGGTCCATGCGGGTGGACGGCTCGGGCGGACGCCCGGGGACGTCGTCGGGCTAGAGCTCGCCCTTGCGCGTCAGATGGTTGAAGCAGAGCCAGCCGGGGAGCACCGGGAGCCAGAGCGTCAGCAGCCGGTACAGCAGCACCGCGGGCGCCGCGACCTCCTTGGGCAGGCCGACCGCGATCAGCCCCAGGGTCAGCGCGCCCTCGACCGCGCCCATGCCGCCCGGCGTCGGCGCCGCCGACCCCAGCGCGTTGCCGGCGAGGAAGACCACCGCGATGCTCGCGTAACTGAGATGCGGCGTGTCCGGACCGCTGAAGGCCCGGACCGACGCGTCCAGACACATCACGAACAGGCCGGTGAGCAGCAGCATCCCGCCGATGCCGGTGAGCAGCTTCTGCGGCCGCTGCACCACGTCGAGCATGCGCGGGACGACGCCGGCGAACAGCGACCGCACCCGGGTCACCACGAACTTGCGCAGGAACGGGATGGCCGTCACCACCAGCACCAGCACGGCGACCGTCAGCAGCCCCGCGATCACGGTCCTGGACGGCGTGAGGGAGGACGGCGTCTTCTCCGTACCGGTCAGGTAGCCGAACGCGGCCAGCAGCAGGATGTGGCACCCGAGACCGAACAGCTGGGAGGCGCCGACACTCGCGACCGCGAGCCCGGGGCGCACGCCGGAGCGCTGGAGGAACCGGGTGTTCAGCGCGACCCCGCCCACGGCGGCCGGGGCCACGATCTTCACGAACGAGCCGGCGACCTGCGCGAGGACCGTCTTGCCGAACGGCACCCGTTCGGGCACGAAGCCCAGCAGACTCATCGCGGCCGCGATGTAGCTGAGCGCCGAGAAACCGAGCGCGGCCGCCACCCAGCCCCACTCCGCCTCCTCGACCACCGCGCCGAAGTCGGCTTCGGTGACCTGGGAGATCAGGAAGTACGCGGCGATGGCACCGGCGATGAAGCTGAACAGGGTGCGTGGCTTGATGCGCTCCAGCCGGACCGGCTCGACCGGGGCCTGCGGCCGGATCAGCAGCACCTCCTGGCGGATCCGGGAGAGCAGGTCCTCCTCACGGGCCCCGTCCAGCGCGTCGTCCATGGCCCGCTTCTCGGCCTGCTTCTCGGTGCGCTGGGACTTGCGGGCGGTCTTGCGGCCGGCGTCGTCGGAACGCTCCGCGTCCTGCGACCGGGCCCGCTTCGCCGCGTCCGACGCCTCCAGTACGGCCTCGCGCTCGCGCTGCGACCGTTCCCGGGCGAGCCTGCGCAGCTGGGCCCGGGTGGAGCGGCTGAGCGCGATCGGCTGGAGCAGCGGCAGACAGTCCGCGACGGCGTCCGGGCCGAGCTCCGCCAGCGCGGCCGCGACCGCCCGCTCGGCGCCCACCCGCAGGCCCGTGGTGGTGAGCAGCTGGGCGATGTCCATCCGCAGGACCAGGTCACCGGCCGCGATCTCGCCCCCGCGCAGATCCGTGACGAACACCGTGCCGGAAGGGTCCGCCAGGATCGCGTCACCGGTGAGCCTGCGGTGCGCGATCCGCCGCGACTGGAGCGCCCGCACCTGACGCCAGGCGCCGCGCACCAGGTCGTCGGTGATCTCGGAGTCCTCCAGCGCGTCCAGGGAGCGCCCGCCGATGTGCTCGTACACCAGCATCACGGCGTCCGGGCCGAGCTCGGAGGTGGCGATCAGCTTGGGGGCGTTGGCACCGGCGGCGATCGCCGCGTACGCGAGCAGCGCCTCCTGTTCCAGTGCCTGGCGCAGCGACTGGATGGAACGCCGCTGGGTGATGCCGCGCAGGGTGAGCCTGCGCCACGCACGGTAGAAGAAGCCCTGCGCCTGCTGTTCGCGGTCCACGACCGTCACGTCGAGCGGCGGGCCGTCCTCCAGGGAGACCTGGTAGCGGCGCCCGCGGTCGCTCTGGTCACCCGAGTCGGGCGCCTCCTCGGCCCGCATCGCGGTGACCGGCCGGAAGCCGACGTGGCGCAGACCGGCCATCAGGTGCTGGCCGGTCGGCCGGACGTTCGGCGAGCCGACCGCGTACAGCGTGCCGTACGCGACCGTCCAGCCGATGAGCACCGTGAGGATGATCGAGAAGGGGGTCGTGTAGCCGCCCACCAGCATGGCGAAGGCGTCGAGCAGCAGCACCACCCACAGCACGACCCGCCACCGCGGCCGTCTCGCCATGCCGACCGCCGTCATGTACGCGATCACGGGGGCGAGATAACCGTGTACGGGATCGGTGAGCGCGTCACCGGGCTGCGGCTGGGTCAGGGCGTCCTGGATGGTGCCGGACGCGGAATGGGCGACCCACAGATCAGTGGCGAGCGTCACCCCGTGCGCGAGCACGGCGGCCAGGACGCCGTCGGCGATCCGCAGCCCGTCGCGTTTGATCAGCCGCTCGATCGCGAAGGCCACCGGGACGAGCAGCACGGCGATGCTGGAGACGAGACCGGCGAGCTTGATGAGCAGGTCGGGCGCCTGTCCGGTGCCCTTGTTGATGTCCTGCTCGAGGCCGGCGGTCGTGCCGTGGGCGAACGCGGCGACGGCGAACAGCACGACGACCGCCAGGACCCCGAAGAGGAGCCGCAGGAGATCGGAGGGGCGGTGCACCCGGGCGGGGAGCAGGGGTTCGTCTCCCGAGACACGGTCGGACAGCGCGGCCTCGGAGTTCGCGAGGGTCGAGCCGGCCGGGTGGGCCGGGGGCGCCTGCGGGCCGGTGTCCGGTTCCTGTTCGCCCCCGTCGGGGCGCGGCTCGGCATCAGAGGCGTCGGCCGCCTTCGGTGGCTGCACGCCCTGCTCCTTCGTCGCCTCTGGTTCGTCTTCGTGTTCTCGTATCACCGGTCACCGCCCGCATGATGGTGGCACGGCCGGCTCGCGCAGGGGGGCATCAGGGTGCGATGCGGGGGCGCGCGATGCGCAAGATACGCTCCATTCCGCCCGCGCGCACACTCCGTGAGCGGCCGGACACGGAACGGGCGGGACTGTCGGTGGCGTACGGCAGGATGGTCCGGATGAGCGAACACCCGACGGGCGACGCGTTGCCTGAGTACGCGGAGCGCGTGCTCGACGTCGCCGAACTGATCCCGCCCGGCCGCGTCATGACGTACGGCGACATCGCGGAGTGGCTGGGGGACGGCGGACCGCGCCAGGTCGGCCGGGCCATGGCGCTGTACGGGGCAGCGGTGCCGTGGTGGCGCGTGGTGCGCGCCGACGGCGCGCTGCTGCCCGGGCACGAGCTGCGTGCGCTGGATCACTACCGCGAGGAGAACACCCCGCTGCGCGCGGCCTCGCGGACCGCGGAGGGCCACGTGCCGCGCTTGGACATGCGGCGCGCGCGGTGGGACGGCGCGTCCGGCGGGGCCCCGGGCGGGGCGGGCGCGGTGGGCGACGACGGCGGGGGAGCTCACACCTGACAGCTTCGGCCATCCGGCGGCACATCGGGCGGAGCCGGGCCCGTACGACGTACGGGAAGCGCGAGGCGGGAGCGGCTCGCCGCGCTTCCTGGCGGCGGAGGCGCAGGGTGCGGCCGGGCCGGCCGGCGGGACGGGCACGAGGCGCTCGGCTCCGGCGGCGGTGCTCGTCGTGGCCGGGCCCGCCGGCGGGAGCGGTACGGGGGGCGCGCTTCCGGCGGGGCCGCTCGCCCCGGCCCGGCCCGCAGGCCGTGCCGCATCGTCGTTCCCCGCCCGCGCAGCAGCACCCGGCCCGGCGGAACGTGACGATTCCCGCAGCCGTCCCGCCCCGATCGGCGCTCGCGCCGGAGTAGCGTCGTCAGTTCGCGGCACGCGCCGCGCCCTCACCCCCAGCACCTCCAGCACACCCACCAGGACCGGCGATCCCAACGTGAGCTCCTCCTCCACCACCCGGAACAGTCCGCACCGTCAGGCACGGCGTAGGACCACGGGCGCGTACCGGCTGGTGCGTACCCTGCCGGGCTCCGTGGACCCCCCTCTCCTGGACGCGGCGCAGCGGGCGGTGGTTGACCACCCCGGCGGCCCGCTGCTGGTCCTCGCGGGGCCGGGGACCGGAAAGACCACCACGCTCGTCGAGGCGGTCGCCGCCCGCGTCGCCCGGGGCGCCGACCCGGCCCGCATCCTGGTCCTCACCTTCAGCCGCAAGGCCGCCGTCGAGCTGCGCGACCGGATGGCCGCCCGGCTCGGCGCCGTCCGCGGACCGCAGGCCACCACGTTCCACTCCTTCTGTTACGCCCTGGTGCGCGCCCACCAGGACGCCGACCTCTTCGCGGACCCGCTGCGGCTGCTCTCCGGTCCGGAACAGGACGTCACCGTCCGCGATCTGCTGGCCGGCCAGCTCGACCTGGAGAAGGAGGGCCACGCCCGCATCCGCTGGCCCGACGAACTGCGGGCCTGCCTCACCACACGCGGCTTCGCCGACGAGGTGCGCGCCGTGCTCGCCCGCAGCCGCGAACTGGGCCTCGGACCGGACGCCCTGGCCGACTTCGCCCGGCGCACCGGCAGGCCCGACTGGGGTGCGGCGGCCGCGTTCCTCGCCGAGTACCTCGACGTCCTGGACGCCCAGGGGGTGCTGGACTACGCGGAGCTGGTCCACCGCGCCGTGCTGCTCGCGGAGCGCCCCGAGGTGTCGGGTCTGCTCGCCGGTCAGTACGACACGGTGTTCGTCGACGAGTACCAGGACACCGACCCGGCACAGGTACGGCTGCTGCACGCACTGGCCGGGAACCGGGGGAGCGCCCCGGGCGGCGGCGGTGGCCGGAACCTGATCGCGTTCGGCGACCCGGACCAGTCGATCTACGCCTTCCGCGGCGCCGATGTGAACGGCATCCTCGACTTCCCCGAGCTGTTCCGGCGCGCGGACGGCGCCCCGGCCCCGGTCGCCGTCCTCACCACCTCGCGCCGCTCCGGCGCGGGGCTGCTCGCCGCGACCCGGCTCCTCACCCGCCGGATGCCGCTCACCCGGCTGCCGTCGGCGAAGGTCCGCGCGCACCGGGAACTCGGCCCGGTCCGCGAGGGCGGCAGCGTCGAGACGTACACCTACCCGACCGCGTCCACCGAGCTCGACAACATCGCCGACCTGCTGCGCCGCGCGCATCTGGAGGACGGGGTGCCGTGGCACGAGATGGCGGTCCTGGTCCGGGCCGGCGGCCGCACCATCCCCGCCGTGCGCCGGGCCCTGACCTCGGCGGGCGTGCCGCTGGAGGTCGACGGCGACGATCTGCCCCTGCGCCACGAACCGGCGGTGGCCCCGCTGCTGACGGCCCTGCGCACGGTGGCCACGGCGGCGCTCCACCGGAACGCGGACGCGGGTCCGGAGGCCGGGGCCGAGGCGGTCTCCGACGCTGTTCCCGAGACGGGAGTGGTGGCAGAGGCGGCGCCTGAGGCGGTTCCTGAGGCCGGAGTGGTTCCTGAGGCGGTTTCCGAGACGGGAGTGGTCGCGGAGGCTGCGCCTGAGGCTGGAGTGATGCCTGAGGCGGTTGCCGAGGCGGGAGTGGTCGCGGAGGCGGTGCCTGAGGCGGTTGCCGAGGCGGGAGTGGTCGCGGAGGCTGAAGCCGTCAACGAGCCCGGGGCGGTTCCCGAGGCCGAAGTGGTTTCCGAGGCGGGGGCCGCGATGGAACCCCCGACCGTCGCCCCAGTCCCTGCCCCCGCCGCGTCCTGGCTCGACACCGAGACGGCGCTCACCCTCCTCGCCTCCCCCCTCGGATCCATGGACGCCGCCGACCTGCGCCGGCTCGGCCGGGCCCTGCGCGACGAGGAGCGCGCCGCCGGCAACCGGGTGCCCGCGCCCTCCGGCGAACTGCTCGCCCGCGCGCTCGCCGAACCGGAGCGGCTCGTGGCGCACGATCCGGCGTACGCCCGCGGCGCCCAGCGCCTCGGCGGGCTGCTGCGCACGGCGCGCGAGCTGCTCGAAGCCGGCGGCACCGCCGAGGAGGCGCTGTGGGCGCTGTGGTCCGGCACCCCGTGGCCGGCCAGGCTGGAGCGTGCCGCGCTGCGCGGCGGTGCGGGCGGCCGCAACGCCGACCGCGACCTCGACGCCGTCTGCGCCCTCTTCGACACCGCGGCCCGTGCGGAGGAGCGCACCGGCGGCCGTGGCGCCCTCAACTTCCTGGAGGAGGTCGACGCCCAGGACATCGCGGCGGACACCCTCTCCCGGCGCTCCGTGCGGCCCGACGCCGTCCGGCTGATGACCGCGCACCGCTCCAAGGGCCTGGAATGGCGCCTGGTCGTCGTCGCCGGAGTGCAGGAGGGCCTCTGGCCCGACCTGCGCCGGCGCGGCTCGCTGCTCGAAGCGGACCGGATCGGCCGCGACGGTATCGCCGAACCGCTCACTCCGGGCGCGCTCCTCGCCGAGGAGCGCCGGCTGTTCTACGTGGCGGCGACCCGCGCCCGGGAACGCCTGGTCGTCACCGCCGTCAAGGCGCCCGCCGACGACGGTGACCAGCCGTCCCGCTTCCTCACCGAGCTCGGCGTCGAACCCCGCGACGTCACCGGCCGGCCCCGCAGGCCACTCGCCGTCGCCGCCCTGGTCGCCGAACTGCGCGCCACCACCGTCGACCCCGACGCCTCCGACGCGCTGCGCGAGGAGGCCGCCCACCGCCTCGCCCGCCTCGCGGCCCTCAGCGACGACGAGGGGCAGCCGCTCGTGCCGTCGGCGCACCCCTACCGGTGGTGGGGCCTGTACGAGCCGACCCGCTCGGCCGTCCCGCTGCGCGACCGGGACCAGCCCGTCGCCCTGTCGGGCAGCGCGCTCGACCAGCTCGCCAACACCTGCGCCCTCCAGTGGTTCCTGGGCCGCGAGGTGAAGGCCGACGCCCCGGCGACCGCGGCCCAGGGCTTCGGCAACGTCGTCCACGTCCTGGCCGACGAGGTGGCCTCCGGCCGGACGCCCGCCGATCTGGCGGTCCTCATGGAGCGGCTCGACTCGGTCTGGGACGGGCTGGTCTTCGACGCGCCCTGGAAGTCGCAGCAGGAGAAGCAGCAGGCCCGCATCGCCCTCGAACGCTTCCTGCGCTGGCACGTCATGGACCGCAGCGGCCGTACCCCGGCCGCCAGTGAGCACGACTTCGACGTGACGCTGGAGGCGGGGGAGTACCAGGTGCGCATCCGCGGATCCATGGACCGCGTCGAACGCGACGCCGACGGCCGCGCCTACGTCGTCGACTTCAAGACCGGCAAGCAGTCCCCGACGAAGGACGAGGTCGCCCGCCACCCCCAGCTCGCCGTGTACCAGCTCGCGGTCCGGGAAGGCGCGGTCGACGAGGTCTTCGACGGCACGCGTCCCGAACCCGGAGGGGCCGAACTCGTACAGCTGCGCCAGCCCGCCCCCAAGAAGGAGGGCGGCGACGCCGTGCCCAAGGTGCAGGCCCAGGAGCCGCCGGACTCCGAGTGGGTCTCCGATCTGCTGGCGACCGCCGCCGGGCGGGTCCTGGACGAACGGTTCACCCCCTCGACCGGCCAGCACTGCACCCACTGCGCCTTCAGGGCCTCGTGCAGCGCGCAGCCGGAGGGACAGCACGTCCTGGAATGAGCCGGGCCCGGTCCTCGTGCCGTCGGGGCTTGCGGGCCCTCACCCCTCGGGGCGCGCCGCGGGCGCGAGGGCGCGGGCCGGCCCGGAGCCTCCTCGCGGCTTCGTGGGTTGTCGGTCCCTCCGGTTAGCCTCTGTGGAGTGTCCTCACGTATCACCGATCCCGAGCAGCTCAAGGAGCTTCTCGGGATCCCCTTCACCCCGGAGCAGACCGCGTGCATCGTCGCGCCGCCCGCCCCGCAGGTGATCGTCGCCGGGGCCGGGTCGGGGAAGACCACGGTGATGGCGGCGCGCGTGGTGTGGCTCGTCGGGACCGGCCAGGTCGCCCCCGAACAGGTCCTCGGGCTCACCTTCACCAACAAGGCGGCCGGAGAGCTCGCCGAGCGCGTCCGCAAGGCGCTGATCGCCGCCGGAGTCACCGACCCGGACGCCATCGACCCGGACAACCCCCCGGGCGAACCGGGCATCTCCACGTACCACGCCTTCGCCGGGCGGCTCCTCACCGAGCACGGGCTGCGGATAGGACTGGAACCCACCACCCGCCTCCTCGCCGACGCCACCCGCTACCAGCTCGCCGCCCGCGTGCTGCGCGAGGCGCCCGGCCCCTACCCGGCCCTGACCAGGTCGTTCCCCACCCTGGTCAGCGATCTGCTGGCCCTCGACGCCGAGCTCGCCGAACACCTCGTACGTCCCGAACAGCTCGCGGAGTACGACACCGGACTCCTGCGCACCCTGGAGACCGCCAGGCTCAGCAACGCGGAACTGCGCAAGATCCCCGAGACCGCCGAGGCCCGCCGCGAGCTGCTCGCGCTGACCCGGCGCTACCGGGAGGCGAAGCGCAGCCGCGACCTCCTCGACTTCGGCGACCAGATCGCCCTCTCCGCCCAGCTCGCCCTCACCCGCCCCGAGGTCGGCGCGATCCTGCGCGAGGAGTACCGGGTCGTCCTGCTCGACGAATACCAGGACACCTCCGTCGCCCAGCGCCTCCTGCTCTCCGCCCTCTTCGGCAGCGGCCCCGACGGCGCCGCCTCCGGACATGCCGTCACCGCGGTCGGAGACCCCTGCCAGGCGATCTACGGCTGGCGCGGCGCCTCCGTCGCCAACCTCGACGACTTCCCGCACCACTTCCCGCACGCCGACGGGACCCCCGCCGCCCGCTACTCCCTCAGCGAGAACCGCCGCAGCGGCGGCCGTCTCCTCCACCTCGCCAACGGGCTCGCGGCACCCCTGCGCGCCATGCACGAGGGCGTCGAGGCACTGCGCCCCGCCCCGGGAGCCGAGCGCGACGGCCTCGTCCGCTGCGCCCTGCTGCGCACCCACGCCGAGGAGATCGACTGGCTCGCCGACTCGATCGCCCACCTCGTGCGCACCGGCAAGGCCCCCGGCGAGATCGCCGTCCTGTGCCGCACCGCGGGCGACTTCCCCGAGATCCAGGCGGCGCTGGTGGCGCGGGACATCCCGGTCGAGGTCGTCGGCCTCTCCGGGCTGCTCCACCTCCCCGAGGTCGCCGACCTCGTGGCCGTCTGCGAGGTCCTCCAGGACCCGGGGGCCAACGCCTCCCTGGTCCGGCTGCTCACCGGCCCCCGCTGGCGGATCGGCCCCCGCGACCTGGCCCTGCTCGGCCGCCGGGCCCGCCTCCTCGTCCACCGCGCGGCCCACGGGGACGACGACGTCGACCCCGACCGCCGCCTCGCCGAGGCCGTGGAGGGCATCGACCCGGCAGAGGTGATCTCCCTCGCGGACGCCCTGGACACGTTCCTCGACTCCGGCGGGGAGCAGGACGACCGGCTCCCCTTCTCCGCCGAGGCCCGCATCCGCTTCGCCCGCCTCGCCACCGAACTGCGCGACCTGCGCCGCTCGCTCGCCGACCCGCTGATGGACGTCCTGCACCGGGTCCTCGCCACCACCGGCCTGGAGGTCGAGCTCTCCGCCTCGCCGCACGCCCTGGCGGCCCGCCGCCGCGAGACCCTCGCCAACTTCCTCGACGTCGCCGCCCGGTTCGCCTCCGTCGACGGGGAGGCGACGCTGCTCGCCTTCCTCGGCTTCCTGCGCACCGCCGTGCAGTACGAGAAGGGCCTCGACAACGCGCTGCCCGGCGGGGAGAACACCGTCAAGGTCCTCACCGCCCACAAGTCCAAGGGCCTGGAGTGGGACGTCGTGGCCGTGCCCGGACTCGTCACCGGGCAGTTCCCCAGCGGGCAGTCCCGTGACGCCTGGACCTCCCAGCCCCAGGTCCTGCCGCACGCCCTGCGCGGTGACACGGCCACGCTGCCCGTCATCCACTCCTTCGACGCCAAGGGCCTCAAGGGCTTCAAGGAGGAGATGAAGGAGCACCAGCACACCGAGGAGCTCCGCCTCGGCTACGTCACCTTCACCAGGCCCCGCACCCTGCTGCTCGGCTCCGGTCACTGGTGGGGCCCGAGCCAGAAGAAGCCGCGCGGCCCGTCCGCCTTCCTGCACGCCCTGTACGAGCACTGCGCGGCCGGGCACGGCGAGATCGAGGCCTGGGCGGACGAGCCGGCCGAGGACGAGGAGAACCCCGCCCTCGCCGAGTCGGCGGCCGGCCACGCCTGGCCACTGCCCCTGGACGACACCGCGCTGGCCCGCCGCCGGGCCGCCGCAGACACGGTGATGGCCCACCTGGAGGCGCTGGCCACGGCGGGCCCGGCGCCCCAGGTCCACGCCGGGTCGGCCCCGCCGCCGGACGACGCCCCCCTCGGCGACGAGCCGTTCCCGCAGGACGAGCCGTTCTTCCCGGAGGACGACCCCTTCCTGGACGAGGCCCCGTTCCCGGACGACGGCCCCTTCCCCGGCGAGGACCCGCCCCCGGGCCCCGTCGCCCCGCGCGTCCCGGCCGCCCGTGCTCCCGAACGGGGCCCCTCGCGCCTCACCCCCGAGGAGGCCCGCACCCTCGCCTCCTGGGACCGCGATCTCGACGCCCTCGCCGGGGAACTGCGCCGAGCCCGCGCCACCGTGCGTGACGTCCTCGTCCCCGCCTCGCTCTCCGCGACCCAGCTGCTGCGCCTCGCCGACGACCCCGACGGCTTCGCCCAGGAACTGGCCCGCCCCATGCCCCGCCCCCCGCAGCCCGCCGCCCGCCGGGGCACCCGCTTCCACGCCTGGGTCGAGTCCCGCTTCGAGGAACTGCCGCTGCCCATGCTCGGCCCCGACGAACTCCCCGGCGGCGACGAGAGCGACGCCGACATCGCCGACGAACGCGATCTCGCCGAGCTGAAGGAGGCCTTCGAGCGCACCCCGTACGCCCGCCGCACTCCGTACCGCGTCGAGACCCCCTTCCAGATCACCCTGGCCGGCCGGGTGATCCGGGGCCGCATCGACGCGGTGTACCGCACGGGGGACACGTACGAGATCGTCGACTGGAAGACCAGCCGCACCCATACCGCCGACCCCCTCCAGCTCGCCGTCTACCGGCTGGCGTGGGCCGAACTGCACGGGCTGGCGCTCACCGACGTCACGGCCACTTTCCTCTTCGTCCGCAGCGGCGAGACCGTCCGCCCCGCCCGCCTCCCGGGCCGCCCGGAGCTGGAGCGGATCCTCCTGGACGAGCCACCTCCCGCGGGCGGATAAGCTGAAGGTCATGAGCGACACCCCGGACAGCGCCGTCCGTACGTACACCGAGCAGCACCGCGCCGCTTTCCTCGACGACCTCGCCGAGTGGCTGCGCATCCCGTCCGTATCCGCGCAGCCGGAACACGACGGGGACGTACGGCGCAGCGCCGCGTGGCTGTCCGCCAAGCTGAAGGAGACCGGCTTCCCGGTCACCGAGATCTGGGAGACGGACGGGGCGCCCGCCGTCTACGCCGAGTGGCCGTCCGACGACCCGGAAGCGCCCACGGTCCTCGTCTACGGGCACCACGACGTCCAGCCCGCCGCCCGCGAGGACGGCTGGGACACGGACCCCTTCGAGCCGGTCGTCCGCGACGGCAGGATGTACGGCCGCGGCGCGGCCGACGACAAGGGGCAGGTGTTCTTCCACACCCTCGGTGTCCGGGCCCACCTCGCCACCACCGGCCGCACCACCCCCGCCGTCCACCTCAAGCTCCTGGTCGAGGGCGAGGAGGAGTCCGGCTCCCCGCACTTCCGCACCCTGGTGGAGCAGCGGGCCGACCGCCTCACCGCCGATGCCGTGATCGTCTCCGACACCGGCATGTGGGACGAGACGACCCCGACCGTCTGCACCGGCATGCGTGGCCTCGCCGAGTGCGAGATCGAGCTGCACGGTCCTGAGCAGGACATCCACTCGGGATCGTTCGGTGGCGCCGTCCCCAACCCGGCGACGGAGGTCGCCCGCCTCGTCGCGGCGCTCCACGACAACGAAGGCCGGGTCGCCGTTCCCGGTTTCTACGACGGCGTGGCCGAGCTCACCGACACCGAACGCGCCCTCTTCGCCGAGCTGCCGTTCGACGAGGCCACCTGGCTGCGCACCGCCAGGTCCCAGGCAGCGTCCGGCGAGGCCGGCTACTCCACGCTGGAGCGGATCTGGGCCCGCCCGACCGCCGAGGTCAACGGCATCGGCGGCGGCTACCAGGACGCCGGCAGCAAGACGATCATCCCGTCCTCCGCCCGGGTCAAGATCAGCTTCCGCCTGGTCGCGGGCCAGGACCCGGACCATGTCCAGAAAGCCGTCCGGACCTGGGCCGAGGCCCGCGTCCCGGCCGGCATCCGCCACCGGATCACCTTCCTCCCGGCCACCCGCCCCTGCCTCACGCCCCTGGACCACCCCGCGCTGCAGGCCGTGGCCCGCGCCATGGGACGGGCCTTCGGCCAAAAAGTCCTCTTCACCCGCGAAGGAGGCTCAGGACCCGCCGCCGACCTGCAGGACGTGCTCGGCGCACCCGTCCTCTTCCTGGGCATCTCCGTACCCTCCGACGGCTGGCACGCCCCCAACGAGAAGGTCGAACTCGACCTGCTGTTCAAGGGCGTGGAGACCGCCGCCCACCTCTGGGGCGAGCTGGCAGCCGCACTCCGCTGAATCCTCTGAACACCCGATCCATCCCGGGGGAGTAGGAAGCACCTGTGAGCACCTTCGACAACGCCACCACGGGCCGTCCCATCGGTCTGACCGCGCCTAGCGGCATCGACCGGGCGGCGCACCACCGCCTCGACGAGGCCTGGCTGGCCGCCGCGTGGAGCCACCCGACGACCCGGGTCTTCGTCGTCTCCGGCGGGCAGGTGCTGATCGACGACACCGCCGACGGCACCGAACTCGTGATGACCCCCGCCTTCGAGGCGCCGGTCACCGAGACCCACCGCTACTTCCTCGGCACCGATGAGGACGGCGTCAGCTACTTCGCGCTCCAGAAGGACGCGCTGCCGGGCCGCATGGACCAGTCGGCCCGGCCGGCGGGCCTGCGCGAGGCCGGTCTGCTCCTCGGCGCCCGCGACGCGGGCCTGATGGTGCACGCCGTGGCGCTGGAGAACTGGCAGCGGCTGCACCGCTTCTGCTCGCGCTGCGGCGAACGGACGGTCATCGCGGCGGCCGGCCACATCCGCCGCTGCCAGGCCTGCGGCGCGGAGCACTACCCGCGCACCGACCCCGCCGTCATCATGCTCGTCACCGACGACCAGGACCGCGCGCTGCTGGGCCGCCAGGTGCACTGGCCCGAGGGCCGGTTCTCCACCCTGGCCGGTTTCGTCGAGCCCGGCGAGTCGATCGAGCAGTCCGTGGCCCGTGAGGTGTTCGAGGAGGCCGGCATCACGGTCGGCGAGGTCGAGTACATCGCCAGCCAGCCGTGGCCGTTCCCCTCCAGCCTGATGCTCGGCTTCATGGCACGGGCCACGACGTTCGAGATCAACGTCGACGGCGAGGAGATCGAGGAGGCCCGCTGGTTCTCCCGCGAGGAGCTGACGGCCGCCTTCGAATCCGGCGCGATCCTGCCCCCGTTCGGCATCTCGATCGCGGCCCGCCTGATCGAGATCTGGTACGGCAAGCCCCTCCCGAAGCCGCTCCGGGCGAGCTGACCCGGCGCGGCCCGCAGGGCCTGCCCGTGCCGGGCTGCCCACCGCCGCCGCTGCCCCGCCTCGACCGGGGCAACACGAAACCGCCCGCCCCCTCCCGTCGCACGAACGGGAGAAGGCGGGCGGTCGCAGCCGTATGGCGGCAGGAGGTCAGGCGCCGACCTTCTGCTTCACCTGGGCCAGCGAAGGGTTCGTCAGCGTCGAACCGTCCGGGAAGAGGACGGTCGGGACCGTCTGGTTTCCGCCATTCGCCTTCTCGACGAAGGCCGCCGACTCCGGGTCCTGCTCGATGTTGATCTCGGTGTACGCGATGCCCTCGCGGTCCATCTGGCCCTTGAGCCGACGGCAGTAGCCGCACCACGTGGTGCTGTACATCGTCACAGTGCCCGGCATGTCTTCGCGCTCCTTGGTCTCATCGGTCACGGCAATCCCCTCACGTCCCGGCGCGGTCTCTTCCGTCACACTCCTCCGTCACACCGAACGTCGGACGGAGAAGCCTGGACGTGCGTTGCCGCACGGAAGGGGAACGCACGCGACCTGACCACCATTCCCGGCAGGCCGCCCCCGTACCGGCCGGGCCCGTCCCCGCACGGGCCTTGGGCCACCTCCCTGCCGGCCCAGGCCACCTCCGCGTCAGCTCGGGGCCACCTCCGCCTCAGCCCGGAGCCACTTCTCATTAATACGACAGATGCGGCAGCCCTGTGGACAACTTCCCCGGCCGCCCCTTTCGACCTGGCAGCATGGCGGGGTGACATCAGCAACGCATTCCACCCTCTTCCCCCAGGTCCCCGACTCCGCCGACGCCGTCCTCGACGGGCTCGACCCCGAGCAGCGCGAGGTCGCCATGGCCCTGCAGGGCCCGGTGTGCGTGCTGGCCGGAGCCGGTACGGGCAAGACGCGGGCCATCACGCACCGCATCGCCTACGGGGTGCGCGCGGGGATACTCCAGCCGACGAGTGTGCTTGCCGTCACGTTCACCAACCGCGCCGCCGGTGAGATGCGCGGGCGCCTGCGCCAGCTCGGCGCGGGCGGGGTGCAGGCACGGACCTTCCACTCCGCGGCACTGCGTCAGCTCCAGTACTTCTGGCCGAAAGCGGTCGGCGGCGATCTGCCCCGGCTGGTCGAGCGCAAGGTCCAGCTGGTCGCCGAGGCGGCGGCCCGCTGCCGCATCCGGCTCGACCGCAACGAGCTGCGCGATGTCACGAGCGAGATCGAGTGGGCCAAGGTCACCCAGACCGTGCCCGCCGACTATCCGGCCGTGGTCGCCAAGTCCCAGCGGGACGCCCCGCGCGATCCCGCCGAGATCTCCCAGGTCTACGCGATGTACGAGCAGCTGAAGCGCGACCGCACGGTGATCGACTTCGAGGACGTGCTGCTCCTCACCGTGGGCATCCTGCAGGACCGTCACGACATCGCCGACCATGTGCGCCGCCAGTACCAGCACTTCGTCGTCGACGAGTACCAGGACGTCAGCCCGCTCCAGCAGCGGCTCCTCGACCTGTGGCTCGGCGACCGCGACAACCTCTGTGTCGTCGGGGACGCCAGCCAGACGATCTACTCCTTCACCGGAGCCACCCCCGACCACCTGCTCAACTTCCGCACCCGCCACCCCCGGGCCACCGTGGTCAAACTCGTCCGCGACTACCGCTCCACGCCGCAGGTCGTCCATCTGGCCAACGGGCTGCTCGCCCAGGCAAGCGGCCGCGCCGCCGAACACCGGCTCGAACTGGTCTCGCAGCGCGAGTCCGGCCCCGAACCCGCCTACCTGGAGTACCCGGACGAGCCCGCCGAGGCCGAGGGCACCGCCCGCCGTATCCGGGATCTGATCGCCGCCGGGGTCCCGGCCGGGGAGATCGCCGTGCTCTACCGGGTCAACTCCCAGTCCGAGGTCTACGAGCAGGCCCTCGCGGACGCGGGGGTGCCCTACCAGCTCAGGGGCGCGGAACGGTTCTTCGAGCGCCCGGAGGTGCGGGAGGCGGGCGTCGCCCTGCGCGGTGCCGCCAGGGCGGGGGGCAACGACTCCCTGCTCGACGACGCGGAGGGACTGCCCTCCGAGGTGCGGGCGGTGCTCTCCACCAAGGGCTGGAACAGCGAGCCGCCCGCGGGATCGGGGGCGGTGCGGGACCGCTGGGAGTCCCTGGCCGCCCTCGTCAGGCTGGCCGAGGACTTCGAACAGGCCAGGCCGGGGGCCACCCTCTCCGACCTGGTCGCCGAGCTGGACGAGCGGGCGGCAGCCCAGCACGCCCCCACGGTCCAGGGCGTCACGCTGGCCTCCCTGCACTCGGCGAAGGGCCTGGAGTGGGACGCCGTGTTCCTGGTCGGGCTGACCGAAGGCATGATGCCGATCACCTACGCCAAGACCGACGAGCAGATCGAGGAGGAGCGCCGGCTGCTGTACGTCGGTGTCACCCGCGCCCGCTTCCACCTCTCCCTGTCGTGGTCGCTGGCCCGCTCACCCGGTGGCCGGGCGGGCCGCAGGCCGAGCAGGTTCCTCAACGGGCTGCGCCCCGGCTCGGCGGCGTTCGGCGGCCGGGCGAGCGCGGGCGGCGGCAGCGGGATCGAACGCCCGGCCGCGGCCCGTCGCAAGCGGCGCGGGCCCGCCCTGTGCCGGGTCTGCGGCAAGACGCTGACGGACGCCGGCGAGATGAAGCTGATGCGCTGCGACGACTGCCCGTCGGACATGGACGAGGCGCTGTACGAGCGGTTGCGCGACTGGCGCGCGGCGCGTGCGCAGGACATCGGGCAGCCCGCGTACTGCGTGTTCACCGACAAGACGCTGATGGCCATCGCCGAGGCGGTGCCCGGGACCGAGGGCGAACTGGCCGGGATCTCCGGGGTCGGCGCGCGGAAGCTGGGCCGGTTCGGCGCCGCCGTCCTGGACATCTGCGCAGGTGGGGACGGGTCAGAGGAGCCTGCGGCGGCCGACGACGAGGTGTGAGGAAAACTCGTCGGAAAAATAGTTTGCGCCCGCCCCAGTCATCACCATAGGTTCTTAACCACGGGAACAGCGACTTCTCTGAAGCCCTGATCCTGTGCTGTACTTATCCGAATACGCAGGACCGGCCCGCCGGTCCCCAGAGACGCCGAGAGGAGGCGATTGAAGTGATCAGCATCATCGAGACCAACAAAATGACCGATCTCTCGGTCGTCTCCGCATGCTCGCTCGGCCTCGCCCGCTCGTCGGCTTCCTCGCTGCGTGGCACCGGTATGTCCGGCATCTCCGCCGTCAGCCCGCTGTCCCTGTCAGGTCTTCCCGTGCGGGAGCGCAATGAGCGACCGACCCAGGCACCGGCAGCAGCAGTAGCGAAGGGACAGGCCCAGGCCTATGCCTTTGCGGCCGTCGGTGCGGGAGCGGAATCCGGAGCCAAGAAGCAGACGACGCATCACCACACGATGTGGGCCTTCCGTGGGCCTGAACCCTGGAGTGATCCAGCCTGATCGACGATCAGGCCGGCGCCTTCAGGGCCGCGGAACCCTACTCGGGATCCGCGGCCCTTTTGTTTTGCCCAAACGGGCGAGACAGCGCGAAGGAGCCTCGGGACAAGCAAGACCTGGTACCAGCCGCCCCCCGGCCAACAGGCCGGAAACGACCAGACGAGGACACCACCACCGTGCAAATCGAAGCGCACGCCCCGTCCGTACCGCCTTCCGAAACGATCCCCCCGCCCGGCCTCACGGAGGACTCCACCTTGATCCCCCTCACCGCGCTCACCGCGCTCGACGACGCCATCGAGAACCTCGGCGTGCCCGTCCCCTGCCGTTCCTACGACCCCGAGGTCTTCTTCGCCGAGTCGCCGGCCGACGTCGAGTACGCCAAGTCCCTCTGCCGCACCTGTCCGCTCGTCGAGGCCTGCCTCGCCGGCGCCAAGGAGCGCCGCGAGCCGTGGGGTGTCTGGGGTGGCGAGCTGTTCATCCAGGGCGTCGTCGTCGCTCGCAAGCGGCCGCGTGGCCGTCCGCGCAAGAACCCGGTCGCGGCGTGACCGCCGACCTGGGGGTCATGGCCCCCAAGCCCATGAAACGCATCGGAACCATCGACCGTCCCCTGACCCACGACCCCCGAAACCAGGCACCAATGACCATCCCCACGAGGGAGCCCGTCGGCTCCGCGACACCGGACGTCACCATCATCGGCGCGAACGACTCGCGTCAGAACAGGACCCGTGAGATGCAACTCATCCCAGAAGCCCTGGCTCGTGCGCATATGCACGACCGCATGCGGGAAGCCGACGCGGAACGTCAGGCCGTGCGCCTGATCACCGCGCGGCGGATGCAGCGCCGGGCCGAGCGCGCCTCGATGCGCGCCCGCCGGGCGCTGGCCATGGCGGTCATGCACTGAACCCAGCAGGACCGCACGCCGGCACCATCCGCCGGGGGGCAGCCGCTCTCTGCTCCCCGGCAAGCAGGACCCACATCCGTACCCCTACCGCGGGGCCGGTCCACCTGGACCGGCCCCGCGGTCGTGCCCGGGCCGCATCCGCCGTTGTGCCCACGGCCGTGCGAGAGCCGTGCGGGTGCCCGGACCTGAGCCGCGGTGCCGCGCGGGAGCGGGCGGTGGGCGGGCTGGGCCGCGGTACCGCACCGGGCGGACCTGAGCCGCGGGGGCCGCGCCGGGGCGGACCTGAGCCACGAGGTCGCGCCGGGCCGATCTTCGCGGTGCCGTGCCCGCCGTGCCGGGCAGGCTGCGACCGAGCAGTGCCGCGCCGTGCCCGCTGTGCCGGGCAGGCTGCGACCGAGCAGTGCCGCGCCGTGCCGGAACTCCGTTGCGGCGTTATCGTCACGAGGTGGACGAGCAGACACATCGCCCCGGAACGGGCGGCACCGAGGACGTCGTATGCGCCCTGTGCGGCACGCGCGCCGAGAGCGAGAACGCACCCCCGACCTGGCTCTGTTCCGTGGAGGACGGCAGTCGCCGCTACTTCTGCGACGCCTGTGCACGCACCCACATCAGGGCCATCGAGAGCCGCCTCGACTCCGCCTGGTGGTGAAGGGCCGGCGGGCGCCACCGCCCGCCCGGCCGGAAGCGGCTACTTGATGTCCGCGGGCACCGCGTCGCCGTCCGTCGCCTCCTCCGCCGCCACCTCGTGCACCATCTCTTCGTGCTCGGCCGGTGTCTCCTCGGAGGGTGTCATCTCGGCGGGTGTCTCCTCGGCCGGTGGTGCCTCCGCGGTCTCCTCCTCCGGCGGCAGGAACCCGGGAAGCCATGCCTCCAGTTCCTCACGCAGCCGGACCGTGGCGCCGAGTTGGCACAGCACGCCGATCGTGCTCAGCGTCACCCGGTGTATCAGCAGGTAGGCGGGCGGCAGATTCAGCTGCTTGCCCAGCTGATGAGCCGGAGAACGCGGGTCCGCTATGCGGGCGGCCTGTTGCCGCATCCAGGTCCGGCTGAAGGTGAACTCGTCCACCTCGGCCGGTTCGATGATCGGAAGGAGGTAGTCGAGGACCGCGTCCGGTGCGAGGTCGATCGAGTCCTTGACGAATCCCTCCTCACGCAGCAGCTCGTACACGGAGTCCGCATCCCCCTGGAGCGTCAGCCGCAGGGAGTTCCCGATGGTCTGCGGCAGTCCTCCCGGCAGCCGGTCCACCGTGCCGAAGTCCAGAACCCCCAGGCGCCACTGAGCCGCCTCACCGGCGTCCCCCGCGTCGTGACCGCCCTCGCCGTCCGGGGAGGAGGGAGGGGCCGCGGGCAGCAGCCGGAAGTTGCCCGGGTGCGGGTCCGCGTGCAACAGCCCGGTGCGGGCGGGGCCGGAGAACAGGAACCTGGCCAGCAACTGCCCGGCCCGGTCCCGCTGCTCGGGGGTCCCGTCCGTGATCACCTCGGCCAGCGGCACACCGTCGATCCATTCGGTGACCAGTACCTGATCGGACTGGTGGACCACCCCCGGGACCACCACATCGGGATCGTCCGCGAACTCCTCGGCGTGCTCACGCTGCGACCGCGCCTCCTGCTCGTAGTCCAGTTCCTCCGACACCCGGTCGCGCAACTCCGTGATGAGCGGCTTGATGTCCATCCCGGGGATCAGCGGGCCGAGGAGCCGGGCGAACCGGCTGAGCTGGGTGAGATCCGAGAGCAGCGCCTCGCCTGCGCCCGGGTACTGCACCTTCACGGCGACGGCCCGGCCGTCGTGCCACACCGCCCGGTGCACCTGTCCGATCGAGGCGGCGGCCGACGGCTTGTCCTCGAATTCGAGGAACAGCTCCCGCCAGTCCTCGCCGAGCCGCTCGGCCAGGACCGCGTGGACCGTGGCGCTCGGCAGGGGAGGGGCGGCTTCCTGCAGTTTCGTCAGGGCCGCGCGGTAGGGACCCGCGACCTCCTCCGGCAGGGCGGACTCGAAGACGGACAGGGCCTGTCCGAGCTTCATGGCCCCGCCCTTCAGCTCGCCCAGCACCTTGAAGAGCTGATCGGCGGTGCGCTGCTGGACCTCGCGGGCGACCAGTTCGGCGGACTTCCCGCCGATGCGCTTTCCCAGCCCCCACGTGGCACGGCCGGCGAACCCCAGAGGCAGCGCGGCCAGCTTGGCGGTTCGGGTGACCGCCTTCCGGGGAAGATCAGACATATGCCCCTCCAAATCCCAGACTGCCGCGCTGCGTGCGGCGGTTACCCGGCCATTGTCTCGTGCGCCGTGCCGGCCCCGGAGGCGCGCACCCCCTCAGTGTGCCCACCCGCCCCGCAGGAACAGCCGACGTGCGCCCCGACCTGCTCCGAGCGCCAGTCCAACAGCGGCAGTGCGGCCTCCCAGCGGGCCCCGGTGCTGGCCGGCAACTCACCGTCGAGGAAGGCCAGCGCATGGGACGCCGCAAGCCCCGCCACCGCGGTCGCGAGTCCCAGGTCGCACGCCTGCACGGCGGTGCGCCGCCCGGACTGCCACTGAGCCAGCATGCGCGGCCACTGCGGGTCCTCTTCCCGCCGGTTCAGATCCAGGCAGCCCGCGCAGGCGGTGCCTCCCGGCAGTACCAGCGGACCGACGAACCCGGTCGCCTCGATGACCCCGGCATAGAGATGGGGTGTGCCCGAGGCGATCCACGGCTCGGCGGTGCGCGGATCGGGGACGTACACGGAGAGGCCGTCGCGAGGGGCGACGACGATCAGGGACAGGCCGGGCTCACCGCTCGCAGGATGGGCCGCGGAGTGGGTGGAGCGAGGCGCGGGAACGGGGGAGGAGCGGCGGACCAGCTGCCGGGCCGCCGAGTCCCGGCGCTCGCCGACCGCGGAGGCCGGCAGGCCCCCGGGCGCCACGTCGCCCGGTTCGGCGCATCCGCCGTCCAGGACCTCGACCCGGCCCACCCCGGAACCGGCGAGCACCGCCGCGACCGCCGCACCGACCCGCCCGGCTCCGCGCACCTGGACCCGCATGGAGCGGCGGGCCGCCATCCGTCGCATCCCTCCTCCTGGTTCGGGATGTACGACGGAGAGTGACGCCAGGTCGGGCCTGTGGCGCTCCAGCGCGTCCACCCGGTTCCGTAACGCGTCGGCTTCCGGACCGCCCGCCCGCACGTCGTCGACGAGTCCCGCGTCCATCAACCGCGCGACGAGTGTGTCCACCTGATGATCGTTCAGGTCCAGTGCCCTGGCTTCCTCGCGCAGCAGGGGCATCCCGCGCGTTCCGTCGAGCAGTTCCAGGAAACAGCCCGTCGCGATATCCATCGGGCCGACCTTGACCGCGTGTGCGGGCGTCACGCCGAATTGCACGGTGCCGCTGCCGCGCCATGCGCGGCGTAGTGCGGGCTTCAACATCGGATGCACGGCTTCCCCCGGTCTGTGTGGCTGCGTGAGATCCATTGCCAGAATGAGGCGTGCCGTGGAACCGGGCGAAAAGTTATCCACAGGCGGGGGGTATTAGTCGTTCAAATGGTGCAAGCCATGGGCCGGATCATGCGCGAACCGTCCCGGGGGCGGGACTTCCCGCACTGACAGCGGGTAACGTCGGGGCGTGCCCGCCGACCCGTCGCCCGGCTTCGCCGGGGAGACTTCCGCGCGCGGCGCCGGAACCCACCGGCGCAGTGCGGCTGACCATCCGCCCCGTGCCTCGGCGACGAGCGCGGTCGAGGTCCGCAGGAGCAACCGTCGCAGCAGGACGGTCTCCGCGTACCGGGAGGGCGACCGCACGATCGTGCTGATCCCCGCCCGGATGTCCGAGGCCGAGGAGCGGCGCTGGGTGAGCGTGATGCTCGACAAGCTCGCCGCGCAGGAGAACAAGCGGATCATCGGCGACAGTGAGCTCGCGGAGCGGGCGGAGCGTCTGTCCGCCCAGTACTTCGAGGGCCGGGCCCGGCCCGTCTCGGTCCGGTGGGTGACCAATCAGAACACCCGTTGGGGGTCGTGCACGCCCGCCGAGGGCAGCATCCGGCTCTCGCACCGGTTGCAGGGCATGCCCGAGTACGTCGTCGACTACGTGCTGGTCCATGAGCTGGCCCATCTCCTGGTGCCCGGGCACGGACCGCGGTTCTGGCGGCTCCTCGACGCCTACCCCCGTACCGAGCGGGCCCGCGGCTACCTCGAAGGGGTGGTGGCTGCCGAGCGGCTGCCACACCTGCCCGCCGCACGCACCGAGTGACGTTCGCGATTTTGTACCGGGTCTGTACCGGCTTGGCCCATTGCCGGAGTTTGCGGTTAGCCTGACGCGACGCATTCACCTTCCGGATGGGGGACGGTCGTTACGCATGGCCAGGGAATTCCAACGCGGCCACAAGGCCAAGATCAGCGATCTCACGCCGGGGACGGACCTGTACGTAGGTGTGCAGATCGCCGGCCCGGGACTGACCTTTGACATCAGCTGCTTCGGGCTCGATGCCAATGAGCAGCTCTCCGACGACCGTTATTTCATCTTCTTCAACCAGCCGAAATCGCCCGAGGAGTCCATTCAGCTCCTGGGTGCGCAGGCCGGCGACACGGAGTCCTTCCGCGTCACTCTGGACCGCATTCCGGCGAACATCCACAAGCTGTCCTTCACCGCGACGCTGGACGGTGCCGGACAGATGTCGCAGGTCGGCCCCGGGTACATCCGGATCGTCGCCGGTGGCGAAGAAGTCGTCAGGTACGCCTTCACGGGCTCGGAGTTCACCACCGAGCGCGCGGTGATGCTGGGTGACTTCTACCTCAAGGACGTCTGGCGGTTCGCCGCCGTCGGCCAGGGCTTCGACGGCGGGCTCGACGCGCTGCTGAAGAACTTCGGCGGCGAGGTCGCCGAGGAGGCCCCCGCCGCTCCCCAGCCGCAGGCCGCGGCACCGTCGTTCGCCCCGCCCGCACAGGCGTCGGCCCCCGCCCCGTCCTTCGGCGCCCCGGCCGCCCCGCAGCCCGCCCCGTCCTTCGGAGCCCCGGCGGCACCGCAGCCCCCGCAGCCCGCCCCGTCCTTCGGCGCCCCGGCGCCCACGCCGCACCAGCAGATGCACGCCGCGCCGACGATAGCGGCGCCGCTGGCCCCGCAAGGTGGCAGCGTGCCACCGCCGCCCGCGCCGCCCGCCCCCTACGGACAGCCGGGACAGCCGGGACAGCCGCCCCAGCAGCCGCAGTTCGGACAGGTCCCGGCCCAGGCGCCCGGCTCCTTCGGGCAGCCTGCTCCCGCGCCCTACGGCCAGCCCGCCCCGGCTCCGTACGGACAGCAGCCTCCCGGCATGCCGCAGGGTGTGCCCCAGGGGGTACCGCAGGCCGGGGCCGGCCTCCAGGCCGCGCTCCAGCCGTACAAGGAGACCGCCACCGGCCAGCGCTGGACGCCGCAGAACCAGCAGCTCATGCGCGTCGACCTCACCATGGGCGGAGCCGGAGTGCTGGCCCGGCAGGGCAGCATGGTGATGTACCAGGGCAAGGTCGACTTCAGCTACAAGGGCGCGGGTTTCGCGGGCCGGATGGTCGGCAACGCCACCGGTCAGGAAATGCAGCTGATGCGCTGTACCGGCCGGGGACAGGTCTTCCTCGCCGAGGACGGCTCCCACCTGCACGCCATCGAGCTCCAGGGCGACGGCATCTGCGTCTCGGCGGAGAGCGTCCTCGCCTTCGACGAGTCGCTGCAGTACGAGGTCCGCAGGATCGAGGGCCACGGCATTCCCGGCGGCGCCCTGTTCACCATGCAGTTCCAGGGCACCGGCACCGTCGTCGTCAAGACCCACGGGGTGCCCGTCGTCCTGCCGGTCACCCCGACCACCTTCGCCGACTGCAACGCCGTCGTGGCGTGGTCGGCCGCGTCGCAGGTGATCATCTCCAGCCAGGTCCGGCTGCGCCGCAACGCCTACCCCGGCCACAGCGGAGAGACCGTGAACCTCCAGTTCCGGGGCGCCCCCGGCAACTTCATCGTCGTCCAGCCCTACGAGGTCTGAGGGAGCCCGTCATGAATCAGCAACTCGCGGGCTACGCCCCGACCCCCGTCACGGCCCGGATGGAGAACCACGGCCATTCGATGCTGAAGGTCGCCATGGCCACCGGCCAGGACCTGTACGCACGCACCGGCTCGATGGTGGCGTACGAGGGCTTCATCCAGTACGAGCCCAACCCGCCGGCCGTCCGCCAGATCGCCTCCCAGTGGATCACCGGCGAGGGCGCGCCCCTGATGAAGTGCGCCGGCGACGGGCTGCTCTACCTCGCCGACTACGGCGCCGATGTGGTCGTCGTCAATCTCAACAACGACTCACTCTCCGTCAACGGCACCAACGTCCTCGCGTTCGACGGCCATCTCACCTGGGGCGTCGAAAGGGTCAAGGGGCTGGCCAAGTTCGCCGGCCAGGGCCTGTGGAACGTCTGTATCTCCGGCACCGGCTGGGTCGCGATCACCTCGCGTGGCACGCCGATCGTCGTCGACTGCGGACGCGGCGAGGACGAGACGTACGTCGACCCGGACGCCCTCGTGGCGTGGTCCCCGAACCTGAAGGTGAAGGGCAAGCGCAGCTTCAAGGCCTCCTCGCTCATCGGGCGGGGCAGCGGCGAGGCGTTCCAGATGGCCTTCTCCGGACAGGGGATCGTCGTCGTCCAGCCGAGCGAGGACAGCACCGACCGCCTGCGCGTCCGGAACTGACGGGGAGGGAGAACACACCATGCAGAGTCCGCTTTTCAGCTACACGGAACAGCAGTCGCAGGAGCGGTACACGGTTCAGAACCCGCAGCTCCTGCGGGTCTCGCTGACCGGCCACGACGACGTCCTCGCCCGCAAGGGGGCCATGGTCGCGTACCAGGGCCTGATGGAGTTCGACGGCGAGTACCAGTCGCACGGACAGCGCCGCGCCCGCGCCACCACCGGCGAGGGCCTCGACCTGATGCGCTGCTCCGGGCAGGGCACCGTCTACCTCGCCAATCTCGCGCAGTACGTCCACGTGGTGGACGTCGACCGCGACGGTCTGACGGTCGACAGCGCCTACGTCCTGGCGCTCGACTCGTCCCTCCACACCGAGGTCATCGCGGTGGACAGCCAGTACGGCATCTCGGGCACCGGCAAGTACCAGCTCAACATCTCCGGCACCGGCAAGGTCGCGCTGATGACCTCCGGCCAGCCGCTGATGATGCAGGTCACGCCCGACAAGTACGTCAATGCCGACGCCGACGCGATCGTCGCCTGGTCCAGTTCCCTGCGGGTCCAGATGCAGGCCCAGACGCACTCCTCGGGCGTCTTCCGCCGACGCGGCAACACGGGCGAGGGCTGGGAGCTCAGCTTCCTTGGCCAGGGCTTCGCCCTGGTGCAGCCGAGCGAGGTGCTGCCGCCGCAGAGCGCCCAGATCGGCCAGGGCCTGGGTGCCCAGTTCGGCGTCGGTCAGCACGGGGCCCACGCCCAGAACCAGAACAACGCCTGGAACTGAGCGCGCGGCAGCGCACCGTGCACGACGGGTGAGACGGGCACGGCACGCGCACGGTCAAGGGGCGGTCTCATGAGAGACCGCCCCTTGACCGTCACCCTCGCCGCGCCGGTTCCCGGCCACCGTCCAGGAGGGCGCGCGTACGTTCCAGCAGACGGACCACGGAGGAGTCGGCGACCCCCGCGACCTCGTCGTAGGCGAACCAGCGCAGATCGAGCGACTCCTCGCTGATCCGCGCCGCCGAGCCCGCCGGCGCCAGCGCCGCGTACTGGACGTCCAGGTGCCAGTGACACGGCGCCGGGATCGGATGGCGGTCAAGGATCACCGGGCCGCCCGCCAGCAGGGTCAGGCCCGCGATGCCGGACTCCTCCGTCGCCTCACGCAGCGCCGCGGCGGCCAGGGTGGCGTCCCCGGGCTCGCAGTGGCCACCCATCTGCAGCCACATCCGCAGCTTCCTGTGCAGCGTGAGCAGCACCTTTCCGCGCTCCGGGTCGACGACCAGGGCGCTGGCCGTCAGATGCCCGGCCTCGCAGGCCTTCCACATGCCGTCGGGATGCAGCGCCAGATGGTCCAGGTAGGCGCTGCGCAGCTCCTCCTGGGCGTCGTCGGACCGGTCGGGCCCGTCCGCCCCGCTCCGGTAGTCCCGCAGTACGAGAACGGCGTCGTCGCGCAGGCTCACTTGTCGGTGTCGCCCTTGCCGTCGTCGCCCTCGGACCCGTCGCCTGCCGGCCCGCTGCCGCCGTCTTCGGCCCCGTCGCTGCCGGGCGCGGGCTTCTGCGGTCCCTTCGCGGCCTCGCCGAGCATCTTGTCGAGCTCGGAGAAGTCCAGCTGCTCGTGGTGGACGAAACCGTCCGGGTCGTCCAGGTCATGGGCGGTGGGCAGCATGTCGGGGTGCTCCCACAGCGCGTCGCGCCCGTCGAGACCCCGGGCGTCCGTGAGGGAGGCCCACAGCCGCGAGGCGTCACGCAGCCGCCGCGGACGCAGCTGGAGACCGATGAGCGTGGCGAACGTCTGCTCGGCGGGACCGCCGGAGGCGCGGCGCCTGCGCATCGTCTCGCGCAGCGCGTCGGCCGAGGTCAGCCGGGACTTCGCGGCCTCGTGGACCACGGCGTCCACCCAGCCCTCGACGAGCGCGAGCGCTGTCTCCAGGCGAGCCAGGGCGGCCTTCTGCTCCGGGGTCTCCTCCGGCTGGAACATGCCCTGCTGAAGGGCGTCCTGCAGCTGCTCCGGCTGCGACGGGTCGAACTGGCCGACCACGTCCTCCAGCTTGCTGGTGTCGACCTTGATGCCGCGCGCGTAGCCCTCGACCGCACCGAACAGGTGCGAGCGCAGCCACGGCACGTGAGTGAAGAGCCGCTGGTGAGCGGACTCACGCAGGGCCAGGTACAGCCGCACCTCGTCCTGCGGCACGCTCAGGTCCTTGCCGAAGCGCTCCACGTTCAGCGGAAGCAGCGCGGCCTTGCCCGACGGTCCGAGCGGCAGCCCGATGTCGGTGGAACCGACCACCTCGCCGGCGAGCACGCCGACGGCCTGTCCGATCTGCTGGCCGAACATCGCGCCGCCCATCGACCGCATCATGCCGATGAGGGGGCCCGCCATCGCCTGCATCTCCTCGGGCAGCACATCACCCATGGCGAGGCCGACACGCTCGGCCACCGGGTCGACGAGCTTCTGCCAGGCCGGGAGGGACGCCTCGACCCACTCGGCCCGGCTCCACGCCACGGTCGAGACGGAACCGGAGGGCAGCGACGTCACGCCGTCCAGCCAGAGGTCGGCCAGGCGCAGGGCCTCGTCGACCGCGGCACGCTCGGACGGGCCGACGCTCGCGTCCTTGGTGCCGTCCGGGGTGCCCTGCGAGACCGTCTGGCGGGCGATCTGCTTGGCCATGTCCCAGTTCACGGGACCGCCCTCGTAGCTCAGCATCTGGCCGAGCTGCTGGAACGCGGCGCCCAGGTCGTTCGGGTTCATCGAGCCGAACATGGCGGCGAAGGGATTGTCACCGCCCGCACCGGGGCCGAAGCCGAACGGGTTCGCCGGACCGCCCGAACCCTGCCCACCTCCGGTGGGGTCGTTCTTCTTGCCCTTGTCGCCGTCGTCCGGCTCCTCCGGCGGAAGGCCGAATCCGAATGGGGTGTCACTCACGGGTTTCCTCGGCTCGTAGGGCCGCCGGCTCGAACCGACGGCGACTGCCCGACATCACCATCCAGCGTAGACACCAAGTCCGCTCGGGGCCTCAGTGCTCCGCCTGCTCCCGGCCTGCGGCAGGATGGACGCCACCTGGTACGTACGCGTCATTCGGGTACGTACTGAAGACAACCGCTGGAGACGCCCGGTGAGTTCCCCAGATCCTCAGGTTCGCGCAGCGCGAAACCTGGCCGACCCTTCGCCCGAGAACAAGCCTGCGAACACGTCCGAGAACAAGCCCGAGAACCGGCCCGAGAACCCGCCCGGGACCGAACCCGCGCACGCGTCCGGGGCCGAGCCCGAGACCCGCTCCGTCCGCAGCCGCTCCCGGAGCCGCGGCCCCGTCGTGGCCGTCACCGGAGCCGCCACGGGGGTCGGCGAGCTGCTCACCGCGCGCCTGGCGGCCTCGGAGGAGATCAAGCAGGTCATCGCCCTCGACGAGCGACGCGGAGAGGTCTCCGAGGCGACGTGGCACCTCCTCGACGTGCGCGACCCCGCCATCGCGGAGAAGCTGCGCGGCGCCGACGTGGTGGTGCACCTGGCGCTCGATCTCGACCTGGAGACCGATCCCGCCGCCCGCACCGCCTACAACGTGCGCGGCACCCAGACCGTGCTGACCGCGGCCGCGGCCGTCGGCGTCCACCGCGTCGTGCTGTGCACCTCGGCCATGGTCTACGGCGCGCTGCCCGACAACGACGTCCCGCTCGCCGAGGACGCCGAGCTGCGCGCCACGGCCGAGGCGACCGGCGTCGGCGACCTGCTGGAGATCGAACGCCTCGGCCGCCGCGCGCCGCGCGCGCACCCCGGACTCCACGTCACCGTGGTCCGCCCCACCGTGCTCGTCGGCGGTACGGACACGGCGCTGACCCGCTACTTCGAGTCGCCGCGCCTCCTGGTCGTCGCCGGATCGCGTCCCACCTGGCAGTTCTGCCACGTCGACGACCTGGTCACGGCGCTGGAGTACGCCGCGCTGGAGAAGATCGACGGGGAGTTCGCGGTCGGCTGCGACGGCTGGCTCGAACAGGCGGAGGTCGAGGAGCTCAGCGGCGTCCGCCGGATGGAGCTGCCCTCGGCCGTCGCGCTCGGCGCCGCCGCCCGGCTGCACCGGATCGGGCTGACCCCGTCCCCTGCGGGCGACCTGGCGTACACGATGCATCCCTGGGTCGTGAGCGTGAGCCGGCTGCACGACGCGGGCTGGCGTCCGAGCTGGACGAACGAGGAAGTGCTCGCCGCTCTCCTCGAGGAGGTCGAGGGACGCCACACCGTCGCCGGCCGCCGGCTCGGCCGCAAGGACGCGACCGCGGCCGGTGCCGCCGGGGCGACCGTGGCGCTGCTCGGCACCGCGGCCCTGGTACGCCGTGCCCGTAAGGCCCGCCGCCGCTTCTAGGGCACCGCGGGCGGCTCCGGGGCGGGCGGCTGTAGGAGGCTCCAAGGCGGCCGGCGGCCCGCCGGGTGAAAGGCGTATTCCGTGATGTCGCAGCCGTACGGCACGATGGTCGCCATGGCAACCACGCATGACCACCCCGGCGAGCAGGCGGCACAGGACCCCATCCGGCTGCTGGAGATCCGCGAGACACCGCTGTCGCTCGACGAGGTCTTCCGCGCCGTCGGCGACGATGCGGCGGGCGGCACCGCCCTCTTCGTCGGCACCGTGCGCAACCACGACGGCGGTCAGGACGTCGGGGCGCTGGGCTATTCGTGCCACCCCTCGGCGCAGGACGCGATGCGCCGGGTGGCGGAGAAGGTCGTGGCCGGGTTCCCGGTCAGGGCGCTGGCCGCCGTCCACCGGGTGGGTGAACTGGAGGTGGGCGATCTCGCCGTGGTGGTGGCGGTTTCCTGCCCGCACCGCGCGGAGGCCTTCGAGGCCTGCCGCAAGCTCATCGACGACCTCAAGCACGAGGTTCCGATCTGGAAGCACCAGCGCTTCTCCGACGGTACGGAGGAGTGGGTCGGGGCCTGCTGAGCGCAAACCGTACGGGCACGCATCCACCCCGATTTGCGTAACCACACCCCTGCCATGAGCGTTGGTCCTGCAGATGGTTAATCTGCTGATCATTCGGTTGCGGTCGCTCATGGGGCAGGGAGGTCGTCATGGCAGCACTCGCCTGGTTGTTGATTCCGTTTTTCGCTGCGCTCGGTGCTGCGATATGGGGGAGCTGGGCTGCCCGTAATCGCACGACCGGCGACGTCACGGAGCTCGCCGGCTATGCCCGGTTCCGTGAGGCGATGGAGCGTTCGCACTCCACTTCCGAGCCGGTCGAGGAGATATCGAACGCCTGACGCGACGCCTCGCGTACGCAGTCGCCAATCCGCTGCCCGGCAGCCTCCCGCCCCGCCGCCCGGCGACCTCGTCGCTCCCGGCCCCGGCCCTCGTACGGACCGGCCCCGACGGTGCACTGACAGGCCCTTCCCGTACTGTCGTTCCATGCCACGCCGCACCGCGACGATGCTCGCCTCCACCCTGATCCTCATCGCGCTGCTCTGCGCAGGCGTGCTCATCAAAGTGCCGTACTCGGAGATGTCTCCCGGGCCGACCGTGAACACACTCGGCAAGGTCAGTGGCGAGCCCGTCCTGCGGATCACCGGGCACAAGACGTACGAGACCTCCGGCAATCTCAACATGACGACGGTCAGGGTCACCGGCGCCGACTACCACATGAACCTCGTCGAGGCCGTCTACGGATGGCTGGGCCATGACAGCGTGGTCGTACCGCACGACACGCTCTACCCGGACGGCAAGACCGAGGAGCAGTCGACGCAGGAGAACGCCGAGGAGTTCAGCCAGTCCCAGGAGAGCGCCAAGGTCGCGGCCCTCACCGAACTGGGGATCCCGGTGCCGTCGCGGGTCGTGGTCTCCACCGTCCTCAAGGACAGCCCCTCCCAGGGCAAGCTGCACGCCGGCGACGTGATCAAGGCCGTCGACGGCACCGCGGTCAAGCGGCCCGAGGACGTGGCGAAGCTCGTGACGCGGCACAAGCCCGGCGAGGACGTCACCTTCACGATCATCCCGGCCAAGACCGCCGCGGCGGCCGAGAAGGCCGGCAAGGAGCCCGAGGGCACCGAGAAGATCACCATCACCACCGAGAAGGCACCCAAGGAGAACCGGGCGATCGTCGGCATCCAGGCGGGGACGGACCACACCTTCCCGTTCGACATCGACATCAAGCTCGCCGACGTGGGTGGCCCGAGCGCCGGTCTGATGTTCTCCCTCGGCATCGTCGACAAGCTGACCCCGGGCCAGTTGACGGGCGGCAAGTTCATCGCCGGCACCGGGACGATCGACGACCAGGGCAAGGTCGGACCCATCGGCGGGATCAACATGAAGCTGGTCGGTGCGCGCAACGCCGGCGCACGCTACTTCCTGACCCCCGACGAGAACTGCCAGGCGGCCGCCTCCGACACCCCGGACGGGCTCACGCTGGTGAAGGTCAAGACCATCGACGACGCCAAGAAGTCCCTGGAGAAGATCCGCACCGGGGACGCGGCCGGCCTGCCGAGCTGCTCGGCAGGCTGACCGCGTCCCCGCCGGAGCGGACGGCGGGACCACGCGACACGGGGCCGTCCCCGCAGGGCAGGACGACGGGATCAGGCCCGGTAGGCCGTCCCTCCGGAGCGGGACGGCGGGGCCAGGCCTGCGAGGTCATCCCCGCGGGGCCTGGACGAAGGGGTCAGGACTCGAAGGTCGCGGCCAGTGCCTCGGCCAGCCCCGGCACCAGGCCGGCACCGGTCAGCACCTCGTTCGGCGAGTCCTTCTCCCGCAGGCGTACGGCCGACTCGCGGGCGCCGTCCCGCAGGACCGCCACGGTCATCCGCACCTCCTGCCGGTCAGGGTGTCCGGCGACCCACTTGGTCAGCTGGGCATCGTCAAGACCTTCCGGTACGGAGGCCTCGGCGGACGGCGGCAGCATCAGCCGCTCGACCGTCATCGCGCACCCGACGACCGCGTCGGGCCAGGCGATCGTGGCGAGGAACTCGTCCAGTGCGGTACCTGCGGGAAGCTCCTCCTGCTCGATAGGGGTGAGGGCGGCGGCCTTCGAGCCGTCGTCGAGGCCGAGCTGAGCCGCGAGCCCGGGCTCCTGGACCCGCAGCCGTGCGGTGTCGACCAGGGCGAAGAGCCGGGCGGGCTGGTCCCAGCCAAGGCCGGAGACGTACTCGTCGATTTCGAGCACCGCGACGGTGAGCGGGCTCGCGGCCATCGGAGGGCCTGAGGGGGAAACGTTGGACATGGACAACATCCTGCCTCCTTCCGCCCCGGGAACGGGAACTAGGTAAAGCCTCAGTAAGTTGCATAGGTGGGCTCTACGATCGCTGGGCCCGCTCCACACGACCGCGAACTTCGAGGTGCGCACGTTGGCTTTCCAGATGCCGGACCGCGGCGGAGGCCCGACCGGGCCACGGATCAGAGTCGGCCGCCCGTCCCGGCGCGCCCGAACCCTGCTCATGACACTGGGCGTCCTGGCGATCCTCGCCATGGCGTTCGTCATGTTCGCCGGGTTCTGGACGGACTGGCTCTGGTACAGGTCGGTCGCGTATTCATCCGTCTTCACCACCACCCTGTGGACCAAGATCGGACTGTTCCTCGTCTTCGGACTGCTGATGGCCCTCGCCATCGGCGTGAACATCTGGCTCGCGCACCGGCTCCGGCCGCCGCTGAGCGCGATGTCGCTGGAGCAGCAGAGCCTGGACCGCTACCGGATGAGTCTCGCCCCGTACAAGAAGTGGGTGCTGCTCGCGATCACCGCGCTCGTCGGTCTGATCGCGGGAGCGTCCGCCTCCGGCCAGTGGCGTACATGGCTGATGTATGTGAACGGCGTGTCGTTCGGTCAGAAGGACCCCCAGTTCCACCTGGACGTGTCGTTCTACGCCTTCGACCTGCCCTGGTACCGCTTCCTGCTGGGCTTCGGCTTCGCCGCGACGGTGCTTTCGCTGATCGCTGCCGCGCTGACCCACTACCTCTACGGCGGGCTGCGCATCACGAGTCCCGGCGCGCGGGCCACGGGGGCGGCCACCGGCCACCTCTCGGTGCTGCTCGGCATCTTCGTCGCGCTGAAGGCCGTGGCCTACTGGCTCGACCGCTACGGGCTGGCCGTGAAGTCGAGCGACTTCAAGGCCACGGACAACTGGACGGGCCTGCGGTACGTCGACGCCAACGCCTACCTGCCGGCGAAGACCATCCTGTTCTGCATCGCCGTGATCTGCGCCCTGCTGTTCTTCGCGACGCTCTGGCGCCGTACCTGGCAGCTCCCGATGATCGGGTTCGGGCTGATGGTCCTCTCCGCGATCCTGATCGGCGGGCTCTACCCGGCGATCGTGCAGAAGTTCCAGGTCCAGCCGAACGAGCAGGCCAAGGAAGCCCCGTTCATCCAGAAGAACATCAAGGCCACGCGGGACGCCTACGACATCGATGACGCACAGGTCACCGATTACGCGGGCAAGTCCACGACGGACGACGACACGAAGCTCCGCGCGAGCGCGGACTCCGCCGCCAGCTACCGGGTGATGGACCCCAACGTCGTCTCCCCGGCGTTCCAGCAGCTGCAGCAGAAGAGGAACTACTACCAGTTCCCCAAGACGCTGGACGTCGACCGCTACAAGGACGATGCCGGCAAGGAGCAGGACACGGTCATCGGTCTGCGCGAGCTCAACCTCCAGGGCATCCCCAAGCGCAACTGGATCAACGACCACTTCACCTACACCCACGGCTACGGCGCGATCGCGGCCCGGGGCACCACCACAGGCAAGAACCCGAAGGGATCTCCCGACTTCACGGAGTCCGGTCTGCCGACCACCGGCGAACTGGGCGAGTACAAGCAGGAGATCTACTACGGCGAGAAGACCGAGCAGTACTCCATCGTCGGCGGGCCCCAGAAGGAGCTCGACTACGAGGAGGACGGCGAGAAGACCACCAGCTACCAGGGCAAGAGCGGGGTCAGTCTCTCCAACGCCTTCAACCGCGCCGCCTACGCGGTGGCGTTCAGCGAGCCGCAGATCCTGTACTCGGGAGCCATCGGCGAGGGTTCGCGGATCCTGTACAACCGCACGCCGAAGGAGCGCGTCGAGGCGGTCGCCCCGTGGCTGACCATCGACGGCGACGCCTATCCGGCGGTGGTGAACCACCGGATCCAGTGGGTCGTCGACGCGTACACCACCACCAACGGCTACCCGTACGCCTCGCGTACGACGCTCGGTGACACCACGGCCGACTCGCTGACCACCAACCAGCGCGCGGTCGTCGCCCAGCAGAACCAGGTCAACTACATCCGCAACTCGGTGAAGGCCACCGTCGACGCGTACGACGGCAAGGTCACGCTCTACGAGTGGGACACCGAGGACCCGGTCCTCAAGACCTGGCGCAAGGCGTTCCCGGGGACCGTGAAGTCCAAGGCGGACATTCCGCAGGACCTCATGGACCACCTGCGCTACCCGCAGGACCTGTTCAAGGTGCAGCGCGAACTGCTCACCCGCTACCACGTCACGAGCCCCGCGCAGTTCTACAGCGGCAGTGACGCCTGGCAGGTCCCGGACGATCCGACCAACAAGGAGTCCGGTGCCGTTCCGCCGTACTACCTGAGCATAAAGATGCCGGACCAGACGGCTCAGAAGTTCTCGCTGACAACGACGTTCACCCCCAAGGGGCGACCCGACCTCGGGGCGTTCATGGCGGTGGACGCCGATGCCGCCAGCAAGGACTACGGCACGATAAGGCTGCTGAGAGTCACCACCACGGTGAAGGGCCCGGGCCAGGTACAGAGTGAGCTCAACGGCAACGACGACGTCGCCGAGTTCGTGAGAAACCTCAAGGGCACCGACTCCGACATCGAGTACGGCAACCTGCTCACGGTGCCGCTCGAAGGGGGCTTCCTCTACATCGAGCCGGTGTACACGCGCGGTGGCACGCAGAACTATCCGCTGCTGCGCAAGGTGGCCGCCTCGTACGGGTCGAAGATCGTCTTCGAGAACAGCCTCGGTGAGGCGCTCAACGCGGTCTTCGGGGTGGACGGCTCCGATACGAGCGAGCCACCGGCCGACACGACGCGACCACCCGGCGACACCACGGAGCCGCCGGCCACCGGTGACGCCGCGCTGAAGAAGGCGATCGCCGACGCGCAGAAGGCCTACACGGCAGGTGAGACGGCCCTGAAGGAACAGGACTGGACCGCCTACGGCAAGGCCCAGCAGGATCTGCAGGACGCGCTGGAGCGGGCAGCGGCCGCCCAGCCGAAGTCCGGCAGTCCGGATAAGTCGGATAAGTCGACCAAGCCGGACAGTTCGGCCAGTGCCGACAGTGGCGGCTGAGTAACCCGGTAAAGCTCCACCCCGGCGTCGTGGTACGGTTTGAACACAACGACGCGGGGTGGAGCAGCTCGGTAGCTCGCTGGGCTCATAACCCAGAGGTCGCAGGTTCAAATCCTGTCCCCGCTACTGCATGACGAAGGCCCGGATCCTCCAGGGGATCCGGGCCTTCGTCATGCCGTGTGGACATCTTGCGCAGTCTGCGTGAAGTGCGGTTCGCGGGGCACGAGTTGGACACGGGCGTGTTTGACTTGTCTCCCTGTGGGCATGTCGACAAAACGCTGAAGTGACCTCACCGGCCGTGCTTTACCCGGTGTACGCGGGTTGCGGGTGGTGGGACGATGGTATTTATGGGGGACAGGGCAACTCTGTTGATGACAGGGCGGTTTGTGCAGCGGCGCGTCCATCCGGCGGAAAAAGTGGCGGATGTGGCCTTTGCTGCCGCCGCCGCGCAGTACAACGACCACATCGAGACCGCCGAGACTGCGGAGTGTGCCGCGACCGTCGAGAGTGCAGGGACCACAGAGACCGCCGACGGCGTGGAGAACGCCGAGAGTGCGGAGACCGCGGCGAGCGCGGACAACGCCGAGAGCGAGGCGCGACACCGCCGGGCCGCCGACGCCGGGGACACCGCGTCGATGAGTGTGCTCGGCGCGCTGCTGCTGCGCCGGGGCGACCTCAGCGGCGCCGAGCCCTATCTGCGCGGCGCCACCGCCGACGGTGACCGTGCGGCGGCCAACAACCTGGGAGTCCTCCTCCACCAGCGCGGCTACGCGGACGAGGCGGCGGGCTGGTGGCGGATCGCCGCCGTCGCCGGTTCCGCCGCGGCCGCGCACGCCCTCGGACGCCACTACCGCGAGCGCGGTGACGAGCCCGGGGCCGAGTACTGGCTGCGCCAGTCCGCCGAGCAGGGGCACGCGCTGGGGGCGTACGCCCTGGCCGACCTGCTGGAACACCGGGGCGACGTGGGCGCCGAGCGCTGGCTGCGGGCCGCGGCGGAGCAGGGGCACCGCGAGGCGGCGTACCGGCTGGCACGCACCCTGGAGCGCAACGCCAGGGGCGACGCGCACGACGCCTTCGGACGCCCCGGCCTGGGGCCCCGCACCGGCCCCGGGGCGGCCGCCGACGTGCGCGCGGCCGTCGCGCGCAAGGGCGGCAGCCCGGTCACGGGGACCGACCTGGGACGCATGGGCGAGGCCGAGCAGTGGTACCGACAGGCCGCCGCGCGTGGACACCGACGTGCCGCTCTGCACCTCGGCGCCGTCCTCGAGGAGCGCGGCGAGCTCAAGGAGGCCGGCCGCTGGTACCTCATCGCCGCCAAGGCGGGCGAGGCGCGGGCCGCCTGCGCGCTCGGCTTCCTGCTGCGCGACGCGGGCGACCAGGAGAGCGCCGCCGTGTGGTGGCTGCGCGCCGCCCAGGACGGTGACGGCAACGCCGCGAACGCGCTCGGCGCGCTGCACGCGGCCCGGGGCGAGCAGCAGACCGCGGAGCGCTGGTACCGCGCGGCGATGGACGCGGGCGACGTCAACGGCGCGTACAACCTCGGGCTGCTCTGCGCGGCCCAGGACCGTACGCCGCAGGCCGAGCAGTGGTACCGGCGCGCCGCCTACGCGGGCCACCGCGAGGCCGCCAACGCGCTGGCCGTGCTCCTGCTGCAGGCGGGCGACGCGACCGGCGCGGAGCCCTGGTTCTCCAAGGCGGCCGAGGCCGGCAGCGTCGACGCCGCCTTCAATCTCGGCATCCTGCACGCCGGGCGGGACGAGGACCGCACGGCCCTGCTCTGGTACGAGCGGGCCGCGGCGGCCGGCCACACCGAGGCCGCGCTCCAGGTCGGCATGGCGCTGCTGCACCACGGCCAGGAGCGCGAGGCGGAGCGCCACCTGCGCTGCGCGGCGGGCGGTGGCAGCGCGGAGGCGGCCTTCCGGCTGGCGGGGCTGCTGGACGCGCGCCAGCCGCCGCCCGGGCCCCCCGCGCTCGGCGAGCCCATGCCGGACAAGACCGAGTGCGAGGAGTGGTACGAGCGTGCCGCCGAGCAGGGGCACCGCCGCGCCCAGGTGCGCGTCGGCATGCTCGCCGCGGCCCGCGGGGACGTGGAAAGCGCCGGCCGCTGGTACCGGGAGGCGGCCGAGGCGGGCAGCCGCAACGGGGCCTTCAACCTGGGACTGCTGCTCGCGCGCGAGGGCAGCGAGCGCGAGGCCGCGCTGTGGTGGAGCCGCGCCGCCGGCGACGGCCACGGGCGGGCCGCGCTGCGCCTGGCCCTGCTGGCCGCGCGCCGGGGTGAGCTCACCGAGGGACGGCGCTGGTGCGCGCGGGCCGTCGAGCTCGGGCCCGCGGAGGTCGCGGAGCGCGCGGGGCGGCTGAGCGAGGCGCTGCACCAGGAGCTGACCGCGTAGCGGAGGTCTCCGGGGCCCGGCGGCGAGCGCCCCGGAGGGCCCGGGGAAAGGGATTTGCGCTGGTCCAGGGCGTGACGTACTGTGGGGATCACAACGACGCGGGGTGGAGCAGCTCGGTAGCTCGCTGGGCTCATAACCCAGAGGTCGCAGGTTCAAATCCTGTCCCCGCTACTGAAGACAGAGGGCCGGATCCTTTCGAGGATCCGGCCCTCTGTGCATGGGGCGCCGAGTGCTGGGCAAGCCGTGCCGGCTCAGGGCTTGTGCCCCACCGCCTCCCCGTACATCGCGCGGTCCACCGCCTTGTCCTCCGGCACCGGAGTGCCTTCCGAGACGCCCGAGTCGGCGTACGCCTTCTGCAGCCGGTCCGTCGTGCCCGCGCGGATCTCCCAGTCCATCCGCATCGACGGTGTCGAGCGCAGGGTGGCTTCGTCAATCTTCATCAGCTCGGCCAGTTCGGCGACGAAGGCGGGGTCGGACTTGTAGTCGCCGGCGAAGTAGGTGTTCACCGTGCGGATGTACGCCCGCAGGAAGGCGACGCCCGCGTCCGGGTCCTCGTTCAGCAGGGTCGGGCCGAAGAGGAGGCCGCCGAGCGGCTCGCCGAGGGGCTGGCCGCCCAGGAAGGCGTACTTCTCGTCGCCGTCGACCTTCCGCCAGACGGGATCGAGCAGCCAGGCGGAGTCCACCCCGCCGTTCCGCAGGGCGGTGAGCACGTCCGCGGAGCCGAGCTGCTGGAAACTGATCTTGTCGAGCCCGCCGCCGTGCTTCTTCAGCGACGTGTCCATCGGGTACGCGATCACCGACCCCTTGCCGATCATCGTGCCGAGCCTTCGTCCCGCCATGTCCACGTGATCGGCGCTCTCACCGTCCTTGAGGCGCACCCACAGGCCGCTCTTGGACGTCGGGGCGGGGGAGAAGTTGCCCGCGACCCACTTGATGGCGAAGCCGCCGTTGATGCCGTTCATCACCGCGGCCTCGGGCGCCGCCCACTGCGCGTCGACGTCGCCCTTGGCGAGCAGGGGCAGGGCGTCCGGCGTGGGGAGCACCTTCAGGGAGACGTCGAGACCCTCCTTCGCGAACTCGCCCTTGGCGACCGCCACCTGGAGCGGTGCGACGTACTCCGCGCTCAGGGTGCCGGTGGCGACGGTGATCTTCCGTTTCCCGGCGAGCGGCCGGGCGGCCGGCGCGCCCTTCTCGCAGCGGGCGGGCTCGCGGCCGGGTGCGAGGTCCGAGGGGTCGGTCCAGCTGCCGGCGCCGCAGCCGGCGACCGGTTCGACGGTGCGGGGCGCGGCGTCAGCGGCGTCGGCGCCGTCCGACGCGTCCGTCCCGGCGCAGCCGGCCGCGCCCAGCAGGGACGCCGCCACGAGCGCGACGGTGCGGGTGAAAGGGGTACGGGTACGCACAGTGCCTCCGTTCGGGGAGCGGGTGGAGCCGTTCACGACTGACCGCGGCCGCGGTCGCGCGGTGCCCAGGGGGTGAGCAGCCGGCCCGCGATCCGCACGATCTCGGAGAAGAGCACGCCGAGCACCGCCACGCAGACGATGCCGACGAACATCACGTCGTTCCGGAACAGGGCGCGGGAGTCGAAGATCAGGTGCCCCAGCCCGTCGGCCGCCGCGATCTGCTCCGAGGGGACGATGACCAGCACCGCCACCCCCGCCGCGATCCGCGCACCGACCAGGACGGCGGGGAGCGAGGCGGGCAGCAGGATGTGCCGGAACATCTGCCAGGGCGAGGCGCCGAACACCTGCCCGGCGTCCCGGTGGCCGGCCGGCACGGCGAGCACGGCCGCCATCGTCGAGATCCAGACGAAGAAGAAGACGGTGGCGGCGACCAGGGCGATCTGCGGCCCCTCGCCGAGGCCGAACATGTTGAGGAAGACCGGCAGCAGCGCCAGTTTCGGTACGACGTAGAGGGCGTCGAGCAGCGGTTCCAGTGCGGCCCGGACGAGCGCGAGCGAGCCCATCAGCAGGCCGAGGGCGTAGCCCGCGACCGTGCCGATCGCATAGCCGCCGAGGACCCGCTTGAGCGTGGCCCACACGTCCGGCCACAGATCGCCGTCGGCCGCGCGGTCCCAGCCGTCCGCGAGGATGGTGGAGGGCGCGGGGTAGACGCGCTCGTCGATCCAGGACCTGGCGGCGGCCAGCTGCCAGAGCAGGACCAGGAGCAGCGGTACGGCGACGGCGAGCGCGACCTCCAGGGTGCGGCGCCTGCGGTGGGTGCGTACCGGGTGGAGCTCCTGCGGCCCCGGCCTGCGCACCAGGAGCTGTTCGCCGGCGGTCGTGGACTTCACGGCTGTGCTCATACCGCAACCGCCTCTCCGCCGACCTCGCCGCGCAGCAGGTCCCACAACTCGCTCTTCAGCGCCGTGAACTCGGGCGCCGAGCGGATCTCGCCGGTGCGCGGCCGGGCGAACGGCGGACGGTGTTCGGCGATGATCCGGCCCGGCCTGGCGGACATCACCAGGACCCGGTCGCCGAGCACGATCGCCTCTTCCAGGCTGTGGGTGATGAACAGGGTGGTGGTGCGGGTGGTCTGGGTGAGGTCGAGCAGTTCGTCCTGCAGGATCGTGCGCAGCTGGGCGTCGAGCGCCGCGAACGGCTCGTCCATCAGCAGGATCTCCGGCTCCACGGCGAGCGCGCGGGCGATGGCCACCCGCTGGCGCATCCCGCCGGAGAGCTCGGCGGGATAGGCGCCGGCGAAGTCGGCGAGCCCCAGCCGGGCCAGCCAGTCGCGCGCCCTGGCATCGGCCTCCCGGCGGGGTACGCGCTGGACGTCGAGGCCGAAGCGGACGTTGGCGAGGACCGTCTTCCAGTCGTGGATCCCGTAGTCCTGGAAGATCATCGCGGCGGGGCGGGGCGATGCCGTACGGATGGACAGCTCGCCGGCGCTGGGGCGCAGGAGCCCGGCCGCGATCCTCAGCAGCGTGGACTTGCCGCAGCCGGACGGTCCGACGATGCAGGTGAACTCGCCCGGCGCGACGTCGAGGTCGACGGGGCCGAGGGCGGCCAGGGCCCGGGTGCCGCGCCCGAAGGAGCGGGACAGGGCGCGGGCGCGGAGTTTGGGGGCGGTGATCGGCGGCGCGGTTGCCTGGGGTGGGTTCGGGTGCGGGTCTCCCACGGGTCTCTCCTCGTACGCGTCGAGGTGCACAGCCGTCGCGGGGGCGGCTGTGATCGCCGATGACGATATGATGACCCGTCAGATTGGGGAAGGGGGTGTGCGGGGCCGAGCCGTGCGGCGGCGCGGCCGCGGTTCCGCGCGGCGGGACGCGCCGAGGGTGGCCTTACCGGCCGTTCGCCGAAGGTGGAGGGGAGGGCCGGGGCGGGCTCAGGCGGTCGCGGCGCAGTTCGGGCAGATGCCGCGGTACGTCAGTTCCACGTCGGAGATCGTGAAGCCGAAGCGCTCGCCGGCCGGCAGGTCCGCCAGCGGGTCGCCCGCCGGATGGACGTCGCGGATGGCGCCGCACCGCGCGCAGACCAGGTGGTGGTGCGGGCGGTGCGCGTTCGGGTCGTACCGCTTGGCGCGGCGGTCGGTGGAGACCTCGATGACCTCGCCGAGGGTCACCATCTCACCCAGCGTGTTGTAGACGGTGGCGCGGGAGATCTCGGGCAGCTTGGCGACGGCCCGTGCGTGGACCTCGTCGGCCGTCAGGTGTACGTGCTCCCCGTCGAGAACCTCGGCCACGACGCGCCGCTGTGCAGTCATGCGCCAGCCGCGTCCACGGAGTCGTTCCAGCAGGTCGCTCATGGCGCAAGCCTAACAGTGGTGATGCCAAGTCCTGAACGTGTGTGGCTTTGGAAGCCGCCTTGACTTGGACAAAGTCCATTGTAGGATCAGATACGACATAGGCCAGGGACAGGCTGTGCTCGCCATGACGGCATGACGGCATGACGCGTGTACAGAACGACGCAGGAGGCGCACGTGACACAGGGACCGCTCACCACGGAGGCCGGCGCACCAGTCGCCGACAACCAGAACAGCCAGACCGCGGGCGTCGGCGGTCCGGTCCTCGTGCAGGACCAGTTGCTGATGGAGAAGCTCGCGCACTTCAACCGTGAGCGCATTCCGGAGCGCGTCGTCCACGCCCGTGGCGCCGGTGCGTACGGCACCTTCACGCTGACCCGTGACGTCTCGCAGTGGACGCGGGCCAAGTTCCTCTCCGAGGTCGGCAAGCAGACCGAGACGTTCCTGCGCTTCTCCACAGTCGCGGGCAACCTCGGTTCCGCCGACGCGGTGCGCGACCCGCGCGGATTCGCGCTGAAGTTCTACACCGAGGACGGCAACTACGACCTCGTCGGCAACAACACCCCGGTCTTCTTCATCAGGGATGCCATCAAGTTCCCCGACTTCATCCACACCCAGAAGCGCGACCCGTACACCGGCTCGCAGGAGGCGGACAACGTCTGGGACTTCTGGGGCCTGTCGCCCGAGTCCACCCACCAGGTGACCTGGCTCTTCGGCGACCGGGGCATCCCGGCCACGCTGCGCCACATGGACGGGTTCGGCTCGCACACCTACCAGTGGAACAACGAGGCCGGCGAGGTCTTCTGGGTCAAGTACCACTTCAAGACCGACCAGGGCATCAAGAACCTCACCCAGGACGAGGCGAACAAGCTCGCCGGTGAGGACCCGGACAGCCACCAGCGCGATCTGCGTGAGTCCATCGAGCGCGGCGACTTCCCGTCGTGGACCGTGCAGGTCCAGATCATGCCGGCGGCCGAGGCGGCGACGTACCGCTTCAACCCGTTCGACCTCACCAAGGTGTGGCCGCACGCGGACTACCCGACGATCGAGATCGGCAAGCTGGAGCTCAACCGGAACCCGGAGAACGTCTTCGCCGAGACCGAGCAGTCGATCTTCAGCCCCGCGCACTTCGTGCCCGGCATCGGTCCGTCGCCGGACAAGATGCTCCAGGGGCGTCTCTTCGCGTACGGCGACGCGCACCGCTACCGCGTCGGGATCAACGCCGACCACCTGCCGGTCAACCGCCCGCACGCCACCGAGGCGCGCACCCACAGCCGTGACGGTTACCTGTACGACGGCCGCCACAAGGGCGCGAAGAACTACGAGCCGAACAGCTTCGGCGGACCGGTCCAGACCGACCGCCCCCTGTGGGAGGCCACCCAGGTCGCGGGCGGCACCGGCACGCACGAGACGCCGCGCCACGCCGAGGACAACGACTTCGTGCAGGCCGGGAACCTTTACCGGCTCTACACCGAGGACGAGAAGAGCCGGCTGATCGACAACCTCGCCGGGTTCATCGCGAAGGTCTCGCGCGATGACATCGCCGAGCGCGCGATCGACAACTTCCGTCAGGCCGACGGGGACTTCGGCAAGCGCCTGGAGGCGGCCGTGCAGGCCCTGCGCGCCTGACGCCCGCCCGGCGGCTCATCGCCGGGGCTCCTCGTCCGTCCAGCCGGCCGGTTCCCGCACGCGGGGGCCGGCCGGTCGTGCGTCCGGCCCGCAGGGGGCTGTCAGCCGACCAGTTCCACCGGCCGGCGCCCGGCGGGCGTCCAGCAGCGCATGATGTCGCGCACGGAGACGATGCCGACCGGCCCGTCGTCGTCCAGCACGATCAGATGCCGGAAGCCGCCGTGCGTCATGGCCGCGGCGGCCTCCTCCAGGGTCCAGGTCGGGGCGGCGAAGACCACGTCGGTCGTGGTGTGGGTGGAAGCGGTCTCCCGGTCGGGGTCCTGGCCCGCTCCGACCGCGTTGAGGATGTCACGCTCGGTGAGGATGCCGAGTCCGCAGGTGTCCGGGTCGTGGACGACGGCTGCTCCGATCCGGCGCGCCGACATCAGCCGGGCTGCCTGGCGGAGGGTATGGGCCGGGCCGATGGTGAGGACCACCGTACTCATGGCGTCACGGACGATCATGAAGGGAGCCACCTCCTTCGTGAAACGACTACGTGAGCCGATTCACAAGTTCACAAGCGGGGGGACTCTCAGAGTCGCACCGATGGGGGGCGGCAACAAGGGGGAGCGAAGATCGTTCGAGGGGCGTGCGGTGGTGCGGCACGCCCCTGATCGCTCCGGTGCGCCGGTCAGGGGCCGTGCGGCCCGGTGCGGCGCGTTCAGTAGCGCTGGTTCAGATAGCCCAGCAGCTCGTGGTGGAGGATCCCGTTCGAAGCCGCGGCGTTCCCGCCGCCCGGCCCGCTGACGCCGTCCAGGCTGGTGAACCGGCCACCGGCCTCCTGAACGATGATCGCGTTCGCGGCCATGTCCCAGAGCGAGAGCTCCGGTTCGGCGCAGATGTCGACCGCACCCTCCGCGACCATCATGTACGGCCAGAAGTCCCCGTACCCACGGGTGCGCCAGCAGGCCCGGGTCAGGTCCATGAGGCCGTCCAGCCGGCCCTGCTCCTCCCAGCCGGTCAGTGAGGAGTACGCGAACGAGGCGTCCGCGATGCGCTCCACCTTCGAGACGCCGAGCCGGGTCGCCGAGGTCAGACTGCGGCCGGAGTACGCGCCCGCGCCCTTCGCGGCCCACCAGCGCCGCTGCAGCGCGGGCGCGGACACCACACCCACCACCGGCTGGAAGCCGTCGTCGCCGGCCTCCATCAGCGAGATCAGCGTCGCCCAGACCGGCACGCCGCGCACGTAGTTCTTGGTGCCGTCGATCGGGTCGATCACCCAGCGGCGCGGGCCCGTCCCCTCGATCCCGTACTCCTCGCCCAGGATCGCGTCGCGCGGCCGTGCCCGGTGGAGGTGGCCGCGGATCAGCTCCTCGGCGGCCTTGTCGGCCTCGCTCACCGGCGTCATGTCCGGCTTGGTCTCGACCTTGAGGTCCAGAGCCTTGAACCGGTCCATCGTCGTCGCGTCGGCGGCGTCCGCCAGCACGTGGGCGAGGCGCAGATCATCGTGGTAATCGGGCATGCCGTCACAGTATCCACCGCGGGTGAACGGAGCCACAGGGCCCCGGAGGCCCCGGGAACCCTTGACACCACGCAGGAGCGCCTCAACTCTGCAACGACGGAGCCCTCGGCGTGGGAGGCGACGATGCCGACAGCGCGGGAAGCCTTGCTTGACGCCGCCCACGCGGCACTGACCGCCCGGCCGTGGCCCGCCGTGCGCATGGTTGACGTGGCCGCGGCCGCCGGGGTGTCCCGCCAGACGCTCTACAACGAGTTCGGCAGCAAGGACGGACTGGCCCGGGCCCTGGTCCGGCGAGCCGCCGACCGCTATCTGGCCGGTGTGGACCGAGCGCTCGGCTCCGCCGGCGGTACGAGCGACAGGCTGGCGGCCACCGCCGCCTGGACGGTCCGCGCCGTACGGACGGACACCCTGGTCAGGGCGTTGCTCACGGACTGCTGGAGTGAGCGGTTAGCCCGCCCCGAGGCTTCGGTGCGACGCTCCGCCGCCTCCGTGCCGGCCCAGCGCCGGGCCGATGCCGGCCCGCCGACCCCCGCCGGACTCCTCGGCCAGGTGCGGGACCGCGCGGTGGCCGCTCTGGGCGAGGGGCGCCCGCCGCACGACCCGGCCGCCCTCGCCAGGACCTGCGAGCTCGCTCTGCGGCTCGCCCTGTCCTACGCGCTGGTGCCCGCGCCCGGTGGCGGGGCGGGGGACGGGGTGCGCCTCGTGCGGGAGATCGTGGACCGGCTGTCCGACCCGGCCGCCTGAGCGTGGTGCGGACCGTCAGTGGGACGAGCCGGAGAGCTGCAGCCCGATCACGCCCAGGATCACCAGCGAGATCGAGATCAGCTTGAGCGTGGAGACCACGTCGTCCAGGAAGACCATGCCGTAGATGGCGGTGCCCGCCGCACCGATGCCGGTCCACACCGCGTAGGCGGGACCGACGTCGAGCTTCTTCAGCGACAGGGTCAGCAGACCGAAACTGCCGAGGGCGAAGATGCAGAAGGCGATGGTCGGCCAGAGCCGGGTGAAGCCGTGCGAGAGCTTGAGGCAGACCGCGAAACCGGTCTCCAGGAGTCCCGCGACCACGACCAGCAGCCACGCCATCGTCCGTGCCCCTCCCGCGTAGGTGACCGCCTTGTACCGCTGGGTGTGATTATGCATTTACCAGTGACGGGTGATCGCAAACGTGGCGGGGCCGACGGCTTCGCTTCACTCCCGCCCGGATCGCGGTCCGGGCGCCCTGGCGCCGCTGCCGCGCGGATTCCCGCTCAGTCGCCTTCGCGCCGCTCCCGCGTGGACAGCAGCCGGCGCAGCGAATCCAGCCGGGCCGGATCGGCGTGGCCCGCCGCCACCCAGGCGTCCAGCGCGCATTCCGGTTGCTGGCTGTCGTGCGTGCAGCCGCGCGGGCACTCCTCGGTGCCGGGCTGGAGGTCGGGGAAGGCGTTGATGACCCGCGACGGGTCGATGTGGTTCAGACCGAAGGAACGCACGCCGGGGGTGTCGATCACCCAGCCCCGGTAGTCCGGCAGCGGGAGCGCCAGCGCCGACGTGGTGGTGTGCCTGCCCCGGCCGGTGACCGCGTTGACGACCCCGGTGGTGCGCCGCCTGTCCTTGGGGACGAGGGCGTTGACCAGGGTGGTCTTGCCTACGCCGGAATGCCCGACGAAGGCGGTGACCCGGTCGTTGAGCTGCTCGCGGACCCGGTCGGCGGCGTCCCCGTTCTCCAGTTCCTCGCGGCTGGTGACGATGAAGGGGACCCCCAGCGGGGTGTACGCCTCCAGCAGCTTGTCCGGCGAGGCCAGATCGGACTTGGTCAGCACGAGGAGGGGGGAGAGCCCGCCGTCGTACGCGGCGACCAGACAGCGGTCGATCATGCGCGGACGGGGCTCCGGATCGGCCAGCGCCGTGACGATGGCCAACTGGTCGGCATTGGCCACCACCACCCGCTCGAACGGGTCGTCGTCATCCGCCGTCCGGCGCAGCACCGAGCGGCGCTCACCGATCCGGACGATCCGGGCGAGGGTGTCCTTGTCGCCGGACAGGTCGCCGACGATCGAGACGGTGTCGCCCACCACCGCGGCCTTGCGGCCCAGCTCACGGGCCTTCATCGCGATGACCGTGCGGCCCTCGACGAGGCAGGTGAGCCGGCCGCGGTCCACGGTGAGGACCATGCCCTCCTCGGCGTCCTCGTGCTTGGGCCGGGTGTGCGTACGAGGCCGGTTGCCCTTGCGGTTGGGGCGGACCCGGATGTCGTCCTCGTCGGGATTCTTGCCGTAGCGGCGCATGTCTCAGGCCCCGAGCATTCCGGTCCACATCTGCGGGAAGTCGGGCAGGGTCTTGGCAGTCGTCGCCACGTTCTCGATCTCCACTCCGGGGACGGCAAGGCCGATGATCGACCCCGCGGTGGCCATCCGGTGGTCGTCGTACGTATGGAAGGTACCGCCGCGCAGCGGCCTGGGCCGGATGTGGAGACCGTCGGCCGTCTCGGTGACGTCACCGCCCAGCTCGTTGATCTCCTTGGTGAGCGCGGCCAGCCGGTCCGTCTCGTGCAGCCGCAGGTGGGCGACGCCGCTCAGGGTGGAGGGGGAGTCGGCCAGGGCCGCGACGGCGGCGATGCCCGGGGTCAGCTCGCCGACCTCGCCGAGGTCGACGTCGATGCCGTGGATCCGGCCCGAGCCGGTGAAGGTGAGCCCGTGCTCGGTCAGTTCGCAGCTGCCGCCCATCGCGGTGAAGATCTCGCGCAGCGCGTCACCGGGCTGCGTGGTGCGCAGCGGCCAGTCCGGAATGGTGACCCGGCCGCCGGTGACCAGCGCCGCCGCCAGGAACGGCTGGGCGTTGGAGAGGTCCGGCTCCACCGTCAGGTCGCGGCCCAGCAGCGCCGAGGGGGAGACCCGCCAGACGTTCGGCTCGCCGCCCGTCTCCGGCTCGTCCACCTGGGCGCCGACGGCCCGCAGCATGTCGACGGTCATCCGGATGTGCGGCATGGAGGGCAGCCGGTCACCGGTGTGCCGTACCTCCACGCCCTGGTTGAAACGTGGCGCCGACAACAGCAGCGCCGACACGAACTGGGAGGACGAGGAGGCGTCGATCGCCACCGGCCCGCCGTCCAGGGCGCCGACGCCGTGCACGGTCATCGGCAGACAGCCGCGGCCGTTGTCGTCGATCCGGGCGCCGAGCACGCGCAGGGCGTCGATCACCCCGGTCAGCGGGCGCTCGTAGGAGCGGGGGTCGCCGTCGAAGCGGACCGGGCCGCCCGCCAGGGTCGCCACCGGCGGCAGGAACCGCATGACGGTGCCGGCGTTGCCCACGTCGACGGTCACCGAGCCGTGCAGGCCGGCCGGGATGACCCGCCAGGCCTCGCCCGAGACGTCCGTGCCGCCGGTCGCCGCCGAGTTGGAGGACACCGTCTCCTCGATGCCGACGCCCATCGCGCGCAGCGCGTCCGCCATCAGCAGGGTGTCGCGGGAGCGCAGCGGGCGGCGCAGCCAGCCCGGCTCCGCGGCGAGCGCGGCCAGCACCAGAGCGCGGTTGGTGACCGACTTCGATCCGGGCACGGTGACGGTCGCGTCGACGGCTCCGCTCGCGTGGGGGGCGGGCCAGAGGGCGGGGTGCACGGCACTTTCGGTCATGAGGTCACTTTAGTGGCTCATCGCGAACCTGGATTCTGATCAAAAATGACGAAATCGGGGCGTAACCCCGGAGTGGTAGAGGATGCGGCTCACAGTCCCAGCAGCCAGCGGCCGCCGCCGATGAGTGAGCAGAGCGACACCGCGTGGAACAGGAAGAGCCACAGCGCGGCCGGTACGTCCGTCAGCCGGGCCAGCTGGTCCACGTCCGAGTCCGGCGCCCCGCCGTGCCGCCGCTTGGACTGCAGCTCGAACGCCGGGCGCACGCCGCCCAGCAGCAGGAACCAGACCGCGCTGTAGGCGAACAGGGACTGCCAGGCGGGTGAGGCCAGCCACGACATCAGCAGGAAGAGCGAACCGGTGAAGATCACCGTCAGTGCCCCGTACAGATTGCGGATCATCACGAGCATCACCGCGAGCAGCGCCGTGGCCAGCCACAGCAGCAGGGTGATCCTGCCGTTCTCCAGCAGCCAGGCGCCCCCCAGACCCAGCAACGGCGGCGCGGTGTAGCCCGCCGCCGCGGTCAGGACCATCCCGATCCCGGTCGGCTTGCCCCGGCTCACCGTCAGGCCGCTGGTGTCGGAGTGCAGCCGGATGCCCGAGAGCTGCCGTCCGGTGACCAGCGCGATCAGCCCGTGGCCGCCCTCGTGGGCGATGGTGATCGCGTTGCGTGAGAGCCGCCATATGAAGTTCGGCACGACGGCGATGAGTGCGGCCGTGGCGGTCACCACCACCAGCCACTGCTCGGGGGCGGGCTGGGTGCCGAAGACGCGGTCCCACAGATTGCCGAGATCGGTGCTGTCCATGGAGGGGGCGGCTCCTTGCGGTATTGGCGTCCGGTCCGGATGACGGTCGTGGCAGTCTGGCACCTATGTGCGGACGGTATGCAGCGAGTCGGCGGCCCGAGGATCTGACCGGACTCTTCCAGGTGGAGAAGTGGGAACCGGCCGAGACGCTGGAACCCGATTACAACGTGGCGCCGACCAAGGAGGTCTACGCCGTACTGGAACGTCCTGTGAAGGACGCCGACGACCAGCGTCCGGTTCGCCAGCTGCGCGCCCTGAAATGGGGGCTCGTCCCCTCCTGGGCCACGACCCCGGACGGCGGGGCCCGGATGATCAACGCCCGCGCCGAGACGATCCACGAGAAGCCGTCCTTCCGGCGCCCGTTCGTCTCGCGGCGCTGCATCCTGCCGGCCGACGGCTATTACGAGTGGGTGACCGGCGCGCAGGAGCGGCAGCTGGAGGAGAAGGGCCGGAAGAAGCGCCCCCGTAAGCAGCCGTACTTCGTGACACCCGCCGACGGATCGGTCTTCGCCATGGCCGGGCTGTACGAGTTCTGGCGCGACCGGACGCTGCCGGACGACCACCCGCAGGCCTGGTGGGTGACCTGCTCGGTGATCACGACCGAGGCGGAGACGAGCCCGCTGGCCGTCGCGCCCGCCGAGGGCCCGGCCGCGCTCGCCGACATCCACCCCCGGATGCCCCTGATGCTGACCCCGGACCGCTGGGACGACTGGCTGGACCCCTCCCGCACCGACGTCGAGGAGCTGCGCGGACTGCTCGCGCCGCCGCCCGGCGGGCTGATGCGGGCGTACCCGGTGGCGACCGCGGTCAGCAACGTCCGCAACAACGGCCCCGAGCTGCTCGACGAGCTGGCGGCGCCCGAGGTGAGCACGCTCTTCTGACACCGGCCGCGCCACGACCGGCCCGGTCCCGGGCGGCTTGGTTGGATGGGGACGTGAAACCCACCGGCACAGCACCGCACACCGACACGGTCGACACCGAGACCGGAACCGCCCGGATCACCTGGTTCCCCGCGTCCTCGCCGCGCCTCCTGCTCGCCCTCGGGCACGGCGCGGGCGGCGGCGTGGAGGCCCGGGACCTGCGGGCCCTGGCCGCCGCGCTCCCCGCGCACGGGGTCGGCGTGGCCCTGGTGGAGCAGCCCTGGAGGGTCGCGGGGAAGAAGCTGGCGCCCGCCCCCAAGACCCTGGACACCGGCTGGCGCGGCCTGTGGCCGGCGCTGGCGGCCCCCGGGCTCCCGGTCGTCGCCGGCGGGCGCAGCGCCGGGGCGAGGGTGGCCTGCCGCACAGCGGCCGGGCTCGGGGCCCGGGCGGTCCTGGCGCTCAGCTTCCCGCTGCACCCCCCGGGCCGCCCGGAGAAGTCCCGCGCGGACGAACTCCTGGCCTCCGGGCTCCCCACCCTCGTCGTCCAGGGCGGCAACGACCCCTTCGGCAAGCCCGCCGAATTCCCGGCGGGGGAGTACCTGATCGCCGAGGTGCCGCACGGGGACCACGGCTTCGCGGTCCCCAAGCGGTCCGGGATGACCGAGGACCGGGTGAAGGAGATCCTCACCACTTCCGTGACCGGATGGCTGGCCGGAATCGTGTGATCCGGAACTGGTCAGGCGCCCGGGAATGCGGGACGGGGGGCCGCTGTTGTTCGGGACGTCGGTACACCAACGTCGTATGTGGAGAGGGAGTCCGTCGCATGGGTTCGACCATCTGCCCGCGTCGCTCGAACGCCGCTGACCTGGAGTGGACGGTCCTGCATGCGGCCAAGACCACTCCCGAGCGGGCACTGAGCGGACCGGATCGACTGCACGCGCCGGACCAAGGTCGACTATTCTCCGATTCGAGCGGGTCCGGCTTCGGATCCGCAACAGCGTTGGAGGAGGTGGGTCCGGTCACTGGGACCGACACAGGGACCGACGACGGCCGCCCGCAGGAGACGACGGCCGAGCGCAACGCGCGCTTCGAGCGCGATGCCCTCGGTTTTCTCGACCAGATGTACTCGGCCGCGCTGCGCATGACGCGCAACCCCGCGGATGCCGAGGACCTGGTCCAGGAGACGTATGCCAAGGCGTACGGCTCCTTCCACCAGTTCCGTGAGGGCACCAACCTCAAGGCGTGGATGTACCGCATCCTCACCAACACCTTCATCAACTCGTACCGCAAGAAGCAGCGCGAACCCCAGCGCAGTGCCGCCGAGGAGATCGAGGACTGGCAGCTGGCGCGTGCGGAGTCGCACATGTCCACCGGTCTGCGCTCCGCCGAGTCGCAGGCCCTCGATCACCTGCCCGACTCCGATGTGAAGTCCGCGCTGCAGGCGATCCCCGAGGAGTTCCGCATCGCGGTGTATCTCGCCGATGTAGAGGGCTTTGCCTACAAGGAGATCGCGGACATCATGGGGACTCCCATCGGTACGGTGATGTCCCGACTGCACCGGGGCCGCCGTCAACTGCGCGGCATGCTGGAGGACTACGCCCGTGACCGCGGGCTCGTCCCGGCGGGCGCCGGTGAGTCGGACGATCGGAAAGGCTCGGGCTCATGAGCTGCGGAGAGCCGCACGAGACGGAGTGCGCAGAGGTACTCGATCACCTCTACGAGTTTCTCGACCGGGAGATGCCCGACAGCGACTGCACCAAGTTCGAGGTGCACTTCGGTGAGTGCTCCCCCTGCCTGGAGAAGTACGGCCTGGAGCAGGCCGTGAAGAAGCTGGTCAAGCGGTGCTGCGGTCAGGACGACGTACCGGCCGACCTGCGTTCGAAGGTGCTGGGCCGGATCGACCTGATCCGTTCCGGACAGGCGGTGCCGGAACAGGACGTCACGGTCTCCGGCAGCGAACTGCCGGCCGCCGCCAACGAATGACGCATCACCCGAACGTGCTAATCGCGGTCGTCGGCCCTCAGCCGGGACGCCCAACTCGCTAGCCTGACGCCTCCATTGGCGATGCTGGGGGGCGGGCGGAACGGGTGAGAGCCACACGCGGCGCGGCGCGGGCGCACATCCTGGCCGTCGCGCTCGGCGCCGCCCTGTGTGTCCTGCCCGCGCTGCGTCCCGGCGCGGGCACCCCGTGGACCACCCTCGGACTGCTCGCCGGGCTCTACCTCGTCTGTGAACTGCCCGGCCGCTGCCCCTTCTTCGGCAGCTCGGTGCCGATCGGCGCCGGATCGTTCTTCCCCCTGCTGCTCGCCGCGGCGTTCCTGCTGCCGCCCCCGGCGGCCGCGCTGGTCGCGGTCCCGGGCTCGCTCGTCGGCCGGGTCGAGAAGCCGCCCGCCCTCGCGCGCCGGATCTGGCGGGCGGCCCGGCTGCCCGTCACCGTCTGGGCGACCTCGTCCGTACACGCCCTGCTCGGCGGTCCCGCCGCGCTCGGCGGCCCCGGACCGGACCGGCTGCCCGACCTCCCGTACGCCCTGCTGCCCGGCTGCGCCGCCGCCCTGGTCTTCAGCCTCGTCCTGACCGCCCTGGACGGGTCCATCCTCGCCGCGGCCGAACAACTGCCCCTGCGACGCGCCTGGAGCGGGCTGCTGCCGCGTTCCGTGGGGCCGCACCTGGTGCACGGCCTGGCCGGACTGATGATGGCGATCCTGTGGAACAGCTCGTACGGGCCGCTGGCCGCGCTCTTCGTCCTGCTGCCGATGTACATCTCCTGCTGGGTCTTCGCCCAGTACCACCGCGAGCACGCCGCGCACCGCGCCACGATCAGGGCCCTGGTGCAGGCCGTCGACATCAAGGACGCCTACACCCGGGGGCACAGCGAGCGGGTGGGGCACGCATCCGTGCTCATCGCCCAGGAGCTGGGCATGGAGCGGGAGCGCGTCGAGGTGCTGCGGTTCGCCGGGATCCTCCACGACATCGGCAAGCTCGGGGTGCCGACCCGGGTGCTGCGCAAGGACGGGCCGCTGACGCCGGAGGAACGCCGGGTGATCGAGCTGCACCCGGAGTACGGCCACGAGATCGTCCGCGGCATCGGCTTCCTCGGTGAGGCGCGGGCCGCGATCCTGCACCACCACGAACGGCTCGACGGCAGCGGCTACCCGTACGGACTGTCCGGCCGCCGGATCCCCGAGTTCGCCCGCGTCGTCGCCGTCGCCGACGCGTTCGACGCGATGACCTCGACCCGCTCCTACCGGCCGGGGCGCCCGGTGCCGGCCGCCGTGGAGGAGCTCAAGCGCTGTGCCGGCACCCAGTTCGACCCCCGGATGGTACGGGCGCTGGCGCGGGGCCTGGAACGGCACGGGTGGTCGGCGTCGGCGACGCCCGTGACGGCGGACGAGGCGGGCCCCGTGCCGGTGCCGCGGGCCGGGGGTGTGCCGGCGCCGGCGCCGGCGTCCGGGGCGGCGGACCGGCGCCGGTGAGCCCGCGGTGGGTACGGCTCCCGCCCGTCGTCCTGGCCGTGCGCGGTGCCGCCCTGACGCTCACCGCCGCCGCGCTCGGGCACACCCTGCGGGACGGCGTCCACGAACCCGGTCACGCCCTCGCCTTCGGGGTCCTCATCACCATCGGTGAGCTGGCCCGCTGGGGCGCCCTGCCCCAGGAGCGGGAACCCGCGCCGCTCGGCGCCGCCGGAGCACTCGCGTACGCCCTGCTCGGGCGCAGCGGCGGGGAGCCCACCAGCCACGGGGTGTTCCAGGTGATCGCCGTGCTCGTCGCGGCGCAGCTCGTCGCCTCGGTGCCCCATGTCGCGCGCGGCAGCGGGCCCGGCCCCGACCAGGTGGCCCGCCGCGTCCTGACCGTCGCCTTCGCGGCCGTCTGCTTCCAGCCGCTGTACAACTCCGGCCGGTCCGAGAGCTGGTTCGGCGACGGCCCGTACTACGCGGCCTTCCTGCTCGTGCTGCTCGGGCTCACCGCCCTGTGCGACGCCGTGCTGGGCGCCCTGCTGCTGCGGGCCCCCACGCTGCCCCGCGGGCTCCGTGCGGCGGGCGCCACCCCCGTCCCGTACGGGCCACTGCTGCGTGACGAGCTGCGGGCGCTGCGGGGCATCGGACCGGCGGTCTGCGCGACCGGTGCCTTGATGGCGCTCGGGGTCGCCGTCGCCGGGCTGTGGGCGCTGCCCGTCCTGTGCGTACCGCTGCTGCTCACCCAGGTGTCCTTCCGCCGGTTCGCCGCCGTGCGCACCACCTACCGGCAGACCATCGCCTCGCTCGCCCGGTCCACCGAGATCGCCGGCTACACCCCGCACGGTCACGCCCGCAGGGTGGCGGCGCTCTGCACGGCCGTCGGGCGCGAGATGGGTCTGTCCGGGCCCGAGCTCACCGTCCTGGAGTACGCGGCGCTGATGCACGACATCGGCCAGCTCTCCCTCGTCGACCCGGTGCCGGACGGGGCGACCGCCTCCCTGCCGGCCGCCGAGCAGCGGCGGATCGCCCTGCTGGGCGGCGCGGTGGTCCGCCAGACCGGGGTGGACACCGAGGTAGCCGTCGTCGTGGAGCGGCAGGCCGACCCCTACCGCGAGCAGCCGTTGTCCGCCAGGATCGTCCGGGCGGTCAACGCATACGACGACCTGTGCGGGGAAGGTCTCAGCGGGCCGCTCGGCGCACTGGAACAGCTCAGGCTCGGGACCGGCCGCGATTACCAGCCCCAGGTCGTGGAATCGCTCGCCCGGGTTCTGGCCCGGGGCGGTCTGGCCCCCGTCCCACCTGGGTAACCCATGGGTAATGAGCGGGCGTCCGGCCGGGCATGGTTGGATGCGAAGAGAGTGGAAAACGTGGGTGTCCAGTCGGGACAGGCGGGAATCGTGAGGATCTTCGGGAAGGTACGGCATCGGCCCTCCGCCTCTTGGCGGCAGGCCACGGACCGCGCGTTCACGCTGATCGGCGACGGCCGGTACGAGGACGCGGGCGCACTGCTGACGCGTGCGGCGGACCTGGAGCCCTGGCTCTCCGAGTCGTGGTTCAACCTGGCGCTGCTGCACAAGTTCCGGCACGACTGGGAACAGGCGAGAGCCGCGGGCCTGCGGGCCGTCGCGCTGCTCGACAAGGAGTCCGGCGCCCCGGACTGGTGGAACGTGGGGATCGCCGCCACCGCGCTCCAGGACTGGCCGCTGGCCCGCCGGGCCTGGCAGGCGTACGGGCTGAAGGTGCCCGGCGGCGGGCAGCAGACTCCGGCGTCGGGCAGCGAGCCGGTCGGCATGGAGCTGGGCAGCGCCGCCGTGCGGCTGTCGCCCGAGGGCGAGGCCGAGGTCGTCTGGGGCCGCCGGCTGGATCCGGCGCGGATCGAAGTGCTGTCGATCCCGTTGCCGTCGTCCGGGCGGCGCTGGGGCGAGGTCGTCCTGCACGACGGGGTGCCGCACGGCGAGCGGATCACCGCGGCCGGGCCCTCGTACCCGGTGTTCGACGAGATCGAGCTGTGGGCCCCGTCCCCCGTCCCCACCTGGGTGGTGCTCCTGGAGGCGGCCACCGAGGCGGACCGGGACGCGCTGGAGCAGCTGGCGTCCGACGCCGGCTTCGCCGCCGAGGACTGGTCGTCGTCCGTCCGGCTGCTGTGCCGGGCCTGTTCGGAGAGCCGGATGGAGAGCGACGAGGGCGACGGGGAGCACCTCGACCCGCACGACCACAGCGAGCCGGGCCATCCCGGCCCGCTGGGCCACCGCACCGCCGGCGAGCTCTGGGTGCCGGAGCGCGAGTGCGGACTCGCGGCCCCCGCGGGGCTGGTCCGGGGGCTGCTCGACGGCTGGGTGGCGGACAGTCCGGACAGCCGCGAGTGGCGGGATCTCGAAGAAGTCTGCTGACGTCTCGAGGAAGTTCGCCGACGGGTGCCCGTAGGCTGTACGCGCACCGATTCCGGTGCTCGGGCGCCCGGGTCCTCGCGAGCCGCGGATCCCGGGTTTCAGGTTGTGAGGAAGGCGTACGGCGGACATGGCGCAGCAGGAGACGGACGAGCAGATCAGCGTGGACGAGGAAGGTTTCCTGGTCGACACCGAGGACTGTGAGGCGCGTGAGGCGGCACACCGCGAGCGCGGCACCTCGCGCCCGATCACGGTCGTGGGCAACCCGGTCCTGCACAAGGAGTGCAAGGACGTCACCGCGTTCGACGACGAGCTGGCCCAGCTGATCGACGACATGTTCGCCAGCCAGCGGACGGCGGAGGGCGTGGGGCTGGCCGCCAACCAGATCGGGGTCGACCTCAAGGTCTTCGTCTACGACTGCCCGGACGACGACGGGGTCCGGCACACGGGCGTCATCTGCAACCCGGTGCTCGACGAGCTGCCGCCCGAAGAGCGCGTCCTGGACGACTCCAACGAGGGCTGCCTCTCGGTCCCGACGGCGTACGCCTCGCTGGCCCGCCCGGACTACGCGGTGGTGCGCGGCCAGGACGCCAAGGGCAACCCGGTCAAGGTCCGGGGCAACGGCTACTTCGCCCGCTGCCTCCAGCACGAGACGGACCACCTGTACGGCTACCTGTACATCGACCGCCTCTCCAAGCGCGACCGCAAGGACGCGCTGCGTCAGATGGCGGAGAACACCCCGCGCTACGAGGTCGTCCCGAACGACTGATCAGGCCGCGCGCGCTCCGCGAGGGGCCCGTCCCGGTACACCGGGGCCGGGCCCCGTGGCGTCCCCGTATCGTCAACTCGCGTTCTCCGACGCATAGTTGACGCGCGTCGACTCGTCGGCCAGGCTGTCGCTCCACACCTTCACCGTGGTAGGGAGCCCCCCATGCTCAGACGTTCCGCACGCCTCCTGCTCGGCCTTGTCATGACCATGGCATTCGCCTGGGGCGGGGCGGTGGTGACCGCCGGCACCGCACAGGCCGACGGCTGCTACACCTGGACCCGCACCCTGTCCCCGGGCGCCACCGGCAACGACGTCGTCCAGCTTCAGATCCGCGTCGCCGGATACCCCGGGTACAACTCCGTGCTCGCCGTCGACGGCTCCTACGGGCCGGCCACCACCGCCGCCGTCAAGCGCTTCCAGGCCGCCTACGGACTGGCCGCCGACGGCATCGCGGGCCCCGCCACCCAGTCCAAGCTCTACGCCCTCCAGGACAACGACTGCACGCCCGTCCACTTCACGTACGCCGAGCTCAACCACTGCAACACCACCTGGGCGGGCGGCGCCGTGGCGGCGGGCACGGCCAAGGCCAACGCGCTGAGCACCATGTGGAAGCTGGAGGCGCTGCGCCACGCGCTCGGTGACCGCCCCATCACCGTCAACAGCGGCTTCCGTTCCACGGCCTGCAACAGTGCGGCCGGCGGTGCGTCGAACAGCCGTCACCTGTACGGCGACGCGGCCGACCTCGGCGGGATCGCCTTCTGCACCCTGGCCCAGCAGGCCCGCAACCACGGGTTCAACGGGATCCTCGGCCCGGGCTACCCGGACCACAACGACCACGTCCACGTGAACCAGGGCCCCAGCCACTTCTGGTCGGCGCCCAACTGCGGCATCTGACACGCGAGTGGGGCCCGCCGGTACCGGCGGGCCCCACCTGTCCGGTCAGGCGGTCAGGCGGCCTTCGCCGTCAGACGCGTCCCGCCCGTCGTCTGCACAGCGGCGCCGTCGGAGGACCGCTCCGTCAGACGGAGCTGCGAGACGGCGTTGCGCAGGACCAGCGCACCGGCTCCGGCGTCCACCTGCCAGCGCTGCGTGCGCGCGCCCGCCGAGCAGGCCCCGAGCGACAGCTCGGCCCCCACCTCCAGCGGAGCGCCCAGGTACCTCTTCCCGCGCACCACGTCCAGGCACAGGCCGCCCTGTGCGGACTTCACGGTGTAATAGCCGTCGGCGGTCGCCGTCAGCGTCCAGGCCGCCTTGTCGCCCTTGGTCAGCGACACCCCGGCGTCCGCGCCGGGCGTCAGCGCCTTCGCGCCCGCGGTCAGCCGGTACGTGCCGTCGGCCAGGGGGGTGCGGTCGGTGTTCTCCCAGCCGGGGGCGTGGCCGATCCGGCGGGCCAGGGCCTCGAAACCGGCGTACGTCCCGCTGGGCTTGGGGCCGCCCCAGGTCGCCTGCGCGATGAAGCGCAGCGGCATGAAGACCTTCGCCTCGACCTCGTTCTCGGTCTCGGCCGCCGCACTGTCCGGCCACAGGCTGATCTTCGCGCCGGTCAGGTTCGCCGCCGTGGCCGGCAGCGTCTGGCCCTCGAACCGCAGGGGGGTCCAGTCGCTCTCGTACAGCTGCTGGGTCTTCATCGTGTAGCCGCCACGCACCAGGTAGAGCGCGTACGCGGAGTTCATCACCGGCCGGCCCTCGGCCAGCAGCGCGGACGGCTGCTGGATGGCGCCGCCGCCGAGCCAGTGCTCGACGGTGATGTCACGGTCGAGGGGGACGACGCCGTTGCGGCCGGCCAGGCCGTCGTTCCAGATCCGCAGGGACCGGCCGCCGGCCTTCACATGGGCGCCGACCTGGTTGATGAAGTCGACGAAGAGGTCGTCGGGAGTGGCCGAGGCGCCGAACTTCGCCGTGGCGGCCGACTGCAGCTGCGGATAGTTCGGGTACGAGGAGCCGAGCATGTACTCGTCGGCGCCCATGTGCCAGGTGCGGGTGTCCCACACCTCCAGGGCCTCGTCGACCATCGAGGTGTAGTACGCCAGCGCCTCGGGGCGCGAGATGTCCAGCCGGGGCGGCGAGGCGACGCCGTCCTTGTCCTTGAGCTGGAGTTCCGGGTGGTTCTCCAGATAGGTGTCCATGTGGCCGGGGGAGTTGATCTCCGGCACCAGGTCGATGTGGTACTTCTTCGCCATCGCGACCAGGGCGCGCACCTGCGGCTTCGTGTAGTAGCCCCAGAACGCCGACTCCGGGTCGGTGTCGCTCCTGACCTTCGCCTCGATCCAGAGCTGGTTGAGCTTCTGGGAGGCCATGTCCTTCATCAGCCGCTCGAACCAGGGCAGCGAGACGTTGATGTAACAGGCGCACACCCCGACCCCGCGCTCGCGGTAGGCCGGCACGTCGGTCGCCGAACCGCGCGCGGCCCGGCCGTCGTCGTTCAGCAGCTGGAGCACCGTGCGGGAACCGTAGAAGACGCCCGCGGAGGTCGCGGCCGTGACCGTGACGCGGTCGCCGACGTCGAGGCGGTAGCCCTCCGCGCCCAGCGAGCCCTTCAGGGACGGGTCCTGGCGCAGCACGACATCGCCGGACCGGGCCGCGCCCCGGGACACCGCGGCCTTTCCGGCCAGCTCGCCCGCGAACCGTGCCGCGTCGGCCGCCGTGCGCTGCTCCCGCACCCCCTCCAGCACGATCCTGGCCCGGTCGGTCAGCGTGAACTCCCCCTCGCCGGCCTGCCACTGCCGCAGTGAGGGGAGCACCTCGGGCGGTGGTGACGCGGCGGTCGCCGCGTTCTCGGCGGAGGCGCTCTGCAGGGGCAGCAGAGTGGCGGCGAGCGCGGCCACCACGGCCCCGACGGTCCTTCGTTTAGCCATCCGGATGTCCATGCGCTCGACCCTGGACCCCCGGCATGGGCCCGGTCCATGGACAGGTGAACGAATCAGTTGGACGAATGGTCCGATGACACGTTAGGAGGCGCTCAGGCGGCGTCGGTCAATTCGGTCGGTCCGCGGAAGGTGCGACGGTACGCGTTCGGTGTGGTCCCCAGGGCGCGGACGAACTGATGGCGGAGTGCGGCGGCGTTCCCGAAACCGGTCTGTCCGGCGATCGTATCCATTGTTTCATCGGATGTCTCCAAGAGGTGCTGGGCCAGCAGCACCCGTTGGCGCAGCAACCAGCGGTACGGCGTGGTGCCCGTCTCCTGCTGGAAGCGGCGGGCGAAGGTGCGCGGGGACATGTGTGCCTGGGCGGCCAGTTGCTCGACCGTCATCTCCTGGTCGAGGTGGCGGTCCATCCAGGCCAGCGTGTCACCGACCGTGTCGCAGGGGGTACGGGGCAGCGGGCGCTGGATGTACTGCGCCTGCCCGCCGTCACGGTGCGGCGGCACTACCATGCGGCGGGCGATGGTGTTGGCGGTGGCGGTCCCGTACGCCTGGCGGACCAGGTGCAGACAGGCGTCGATCCCCGCGGCCGTGCCCGCCGACGTGATGACCGGGCCCTCGTCCACGTACAGCACGTCCGGCTCCACGACGGCCCGTGGGAAGCGGCGGGCCAGCTCGGCGGCGTGGCGCCAGTGCGTCGTGCAGCGCCGGCCGTCCAGCAGGCCGGCCGCCCCGAGCACGTACGCCCCCGAGCAGACGCTCAGCACCCTGGCCCCGCGGTCCACGGCCCGGCGCAGCGCCTCCAGGACCTCCTCGGGGTACTCCCGGTCCACGAAGTGGCTGCCGGCCGGGACCGCGATGAGGTCGGCCTCCTCCAGGCGGTCGAGGCCGTGCGGGGTGCTGAGGGTGAACCCGGCGTGCGTCCGGAGCACCGGGCCCTCGGCGGACACCACGGCGAAATCGTGCACCGGAAGCCCCTCCTCGCTGCGGTCGAGCCCGAACACCTCGCACAGGACGCCGAGTTCGAAGGGATTGACCTCGTCGAGCAGCAGGACGGCGACATTTTTCAGCATGACCCCAGTGTGGCAGTAATTCGATGCTCCATGACAGTCCTGCCACTGCCGCGATCGGCCGGAACCGACGACAGTAGAGGCATGAACACATTCCTGAACTACCTGGGCATAACCGTTGTTTTCGCACTCTTCCTGCTGCCGGCGCTGGTCGGCATCGCCCGCGAACGCCGCATCGACCGCCAGCTGCGGGAGGCGGAACGGGGCCGAGGCGCCGAACCCCCGCAAACGGCCGACGCCGCGCGGCCGGTGAGGGCCGCACGGCGTCCGTACGTCAGGAGCTGGGCGAGGATCTGAAGGGACTGGTCCCGCGGCAGCCGAGGTTCGCGCAGACCCTGACTGACGCGGCACTAGAAGTCGTCGTCGAAGCCGACCGTGCCCTCGACGGCCACCTGGTAGGCGGACGGGCGGCGCTCGAAGAAGTTCGTCAGCTCCTGGACGCCCTGGAGCTCCATGAACGAGAACGGGTTCTCCGATCCGTACACCGCGGGGAAGCCCAGCCGGGTGAGCCGCTGGTCGGCGACGCACTCCAGGTACTGGCGCATCGACTCGGTGTTCATCCCGGGCAGCCCGTCACCGCACAGGTCGCGGCCGAACTGCAGCTCCGCCTCGACGGCCTCCCTCAGCATGTCGGTGACCTGCTGCTGGAGCTCGTCGTCGAAGAGGTCGGGCTCCTCCTTGCGGACGGTGTCCACGACCTCGAACGCGAAGTTCATGTGCATGGTCTCGTCCCGGAACACCCAGTTGGTGCCCGTGGCGAGGCCGTGCAGCAGCCCGCGCGAGCGGAACCAGTACACGTACGCGAAGGCGCCGTAGAAGAACAGCCCCTCGATGCACGCCGCGAAGCAGATCAGGTTCAGCAGGAAACGGCGGCGGTCGGCCTTCGTCTCCAGCCGGTCGATCTTCTCGACCGAGTCCATCCAGCGGAAGCAGAACTGCGCCTTCTCGCGGATCGACGGAATCTCCTCCACCGCGTCGAAGGCGGCCGCGCGGTCGTCCGGATCGGGCAGATAGGTGTCCAGCAGCGTCAGGTAGAACTGGACGTGCACGGCCTCCTCGAAGAGCTGCCGCGACAGGTACAGCCGCGCCTCGGGGGAGTTGATGTGCTTGTACAGCGTCAGCACGAGGTTGTTGGAGACGATCGAGTCACCGGTCGCGAAGAACGCCACCAGCCGGCTGATCAGATGCTGTTCGGCGGGCGACATCTTGGCGAGGTCCGCCACGTCGGAGTGGAGGTCGACCTCCTCGACGTGCCACGTGTTCTTGATCGCGTCCCGGTAGCGCTCGTAGAAGTCCGGGTAGCGCATGGGCCGCAGGGTCAGCTCGAAGCCCGGGTCCAGCAGGTTCTTGTTCTCGGTGGAGCTCATTACTGACAGGCCTCGCAGGACTCGGGGTTCTCCAGGGAGCAGGCGATCGCGTCCGCGTCGGGCGCGGGCGCCTGCGCGGGGATCGGGGCGGCGGACGCCGCGCGGGCGATCCGGGTCGCCGGGCGGGAGCGCAGGTAGTACGTGGTCTTCAGCCCCTGCTTCCAGGCGTACGCGTACATCGAGGAGAGCTTGCCGATCGTCGGCGTCTCCAGGAACAGGTTCAGCGACTGGCTCTGGTCGAGGAACGGCGTCCGGGCCGCCGCCATGTCGATCAGGCCGCGCTGCGGGATCTCCCACGCCGTGCGGTACAGCGCCCGCACGTCCTCGGGGATCCACCCGAAGCCCTGCACCGAGCCGCTCGCCTCGCGCAGCGCCTCACGGGTCCGCGCGTCCCACACGCCGAGCTTCTTCAGCTCGTCCACCAGGTAGGCGTTGACCTGGAGGAACTCACCGCTGAGCGTCTCGCGCTTGAAGAGGTTGGAGACCTGCGGCTCGATGCACTCGTACACCCCCGCGATCGAGGCGATCGTCGCCGTCGGAGCGATGGCCAGGAGCAGCGAGTTGCGCATGCCGGTCGTCGCGATCCGGGCCCGCAGGGCGTCCCAGCGCTCCGGCCAGTTCAGCTCGGTGTCGTAGTGGTCCGGGTGCAGCACACCGCGGGCGGCACGCGTCTCGGACCACGCGGGCAGCGGGCCCGAGCGCTCCGCGAGGTCGCAGGACGCCTCGTAGGCGGCGAGCATGATCCGCTCGGAGATCTTCGTGGACAGGGCACGGGCCTCGGGGGAGTCGAACGGCAGCCGCAGCAGGAAGAAGACGTCCTGCAGGCCCATGGCGCCCAGACCCACCGGCCGCCAGCGGGCGTTGGACCGGCCGGCCTGCTCGGTCGGGTAGAAGTTGATGTCGACGACCCGGTCGAGGAAGGTCACGGCCGTACGGACGGTGGCGTCCAGGCGCTCCCAGTCGATCGAGCCGCCCTCGACGAAGGCCCCGAGGTTGACAGAGCCGAGGTTGCAGACGGCCGTCTCGCCGTCGTCCGTGACCTCCAGGATCTCCGTGCACAGGTTCGACGAGTGCACGACGCGGCCCGGCTCGGCGGTCTGGTTCGCGGTGCGGTTGGAGGCGTCCTTGAACGTCATCCAGCCCTGGCCGGTCTGGGCGAGGGTCCGCATCATCCGGCCGTAGAGCTCCCGGGCCGGCATGGTCTTGCGGGCCAGGCCCTTCGCCTCGGCGGCACGGTAGGCGGCGTCGAACGCGTCGCCCCACAGGTCGACGAGCTCGGGCACGTCGGCCGGGGAGAACAGCGACCAGGTGCCGTCCGCGTCGACCCGGCGCATGAACTCGTCCGGGATCCAGTGCGCCAGGTTGAGGTTGTGCGTACGCCGCTGGTCCTCACCCGTGTTGTCGCGCAGCTCCAGGAACTCCTCGATGTCCGCGTGCCACGTCTCCAGGTAGACGGCGGCGGCGCCCTTGCGCCGGCCGCCCTGGTTGACCGCGGCCACGGAGGCGTCGAGCGTCTTCAGGAACGGGACGATGCCGTTGGAGTGCCCGTTGGTGCCGCGGATCAGTGAACCGCGGGCGCGGATACGGGAGTACGAGAGACCGATGCCGCCCGCGTGCTTGGACAGGCGCGCCACCTGGTGGTAACGGTCGTAGATCGAGTCCAGCTCGTCCAGCGGGGAGTCCAGCAGGTAGCAGGAGGACATCTGCGGGTGCCGGGTGCCGGAGTTGAAGAGCGTGGGGGAGGAGGGCAGGTAGTCGAGCCGGCTCATCAGCCCGTACAGCGCGGCGACCTCGTCCAGGGCGCGCGCGGAGGTGTCCTCGGCGAGCCCGGCCGCGACGCGCAGCATGAAGTGCTGCGGGGTCTCGATGACCTGCCGGGTGGTGGGGTGGCGCAGCAGGTAGCGGCTGTGCAGGGTGCGCAGGCCGAAGTAGCCGAAGCGGTGGTCGGCGCCGTCGGCGAGGGACCGCCCGACGAGTGCGTCCAGGGCGGCCGCGTGGAGCGTGACGAACTCGGCGGTGCGGTCCGCGATCAGGCCCTCGCGGTGCCCGACGGCGACGGACGCGGAGAACGACGTCGCACCCTGTCCGGCCGCCTCGTCCGCGATGGAGCGGGTGAGGAGACGGGCGGCGAGCCGGGAGTAGGCGGGGTCCTCGGAGATCAGGCCCGCGGCGGCCTCGGTGGCCAGCGAGCGCAGCTCGGCCTCGTCCGACCGGGCGCTGCGTCCGCGCAGCGCCGCGGCGGCGACACGGCCGGGGTCGGTGTCGGGCAGATCGGCGGTGAGGTCGGTCAGGGTCCGCAGCAGTGCGGTCCCCGGTCCGTCCTTCGCGGGTCCGCCGGAGCTGACGGCTTCGGATCCGGCCGTTTCCGGCTCGGCTGCTTCGGACTCGGCCGCTGAAACCGGATCGGCTGGCGCGATGGTCACCGGTGCTCTCCCTCGCTCGGCTCGGGGCCTTCGGGGAGCGGGGGCAGCCGGGCGGGGCGGTACCCGGCAGGGCAGCGCTCCGTGCGGCGTCCACCGGCCCATCCACGAGGCCCGGACGTCTGGGCATCCGGATCGGTCGAACCGGACGCGCTGCCGGCAGGAGTTCGGACTCGGGGGTGCACAAAAGCACACCGAACACACCGTTGCGGGACAGTTCCGGATTCGCACCGGATTTCCCTGCGGCGACAGCGAGCATGAGCATACATGTGGGGGCTGCCCGATGCGGCAGCCCCCACATGTTGTGTCGTACGAGGTCGCGGTACCCCTTTCACCGCAAGGGCCGCAGCTCCAGACGGTAGGTCAGCAGTTTGAGGTCGTCGAGCGGATTCCAGTCCCTCTCGGGGGTCCGTACGAAGCCGAGGCGCCCGTAGATCCGATGGGCGCCGCGCATGGCCGGCTGCGTGGACAGGACGAGCCCCGTGACCCCCGCGGTCTCCCGTGCGCGGTCGATGCAGGCCCGCACGAGCGCCTCGCCCGCCCCGGCGCCCCGGGCCTCACGGGAGACCGCGAGCATCCGGAACTCGGCCTCGTCGGCCGTCGCGATGTCGGCCCACGGGTTGCCCGGCGCGGCGTAGGTGACGCCGCCCAGGACGCGGCCTGCCGCGTCGGCCGCCACCAGCACCTCGGCCTCGGCGGCCCTGCGGGGGACGTCGCGCAGCTGCACCAGATAGGGGTCGTCGGCGCCGTAGTCCAGGAGGCCGTCGCCGAGATAGGCCTCGGCGGTGATCTCGCCGAGGAGCGCGTGCTCGGCGGGTGTGACGGGGCGGATCGTCATGTCCATGGACGGGAGTCTGCCGCACCCGGGGGCCGTGACCGCAAGGGATTTCCGCCGGACGCGCGGACGGGCCGCCGCACCCCTTCGGAAGGGGTACGACGGCCCGTGTGCCGTGCCCGCGATCAGTGGCCGCCCGGCGCGCCGGCCGTGGCCGGCGGGAGCTCCGTCTGCACGCCCGGGTCGCCCGCGTCCGCGGTGTAGTCGCCCGGAGCGGTCTCGTCGACCCCGGCGGGCGCCTTCGCGGCGTTCAGGACGAAGGTCAGGACGACGGTGACCACGACGTTCAGCACGAAGGCCGTCAGACCGATGTAGCCGATCTCGCCGATGCCCGGGATCTCCTTGGAGGACCCGCCGAAGTGCTTCTGGGTCGGGCTCGCGACCCCGTAGGCGGCGAGCGTCCCGTAGACCATCCCGACCGCCCAGCCCGCGAGCAGGGCCCAGCGGTGGAACCACCGGGTGAACAGCCCGCCGACCAGGGCCGGCATCGTCTGGAGGATCCAGATCCCGCCGAGCAGCTGGAAGTTGATCGCGACCGTCTTGTCCATGGTGAGGACGAAGGCGAGCGCGCCGACCTTCACCAGCAGCGAGACCAGCTTGGAGACCTTGGTCTCCTGCGCGGGTGTCGCGTCGGGCTTCAGGAAGTCCTTGTAGATGTTGCGGGTGAACAGGTTCGCCGCGGCGATCGACATGATCGCGGCGGGCACCAGCGCGCCGATGCCGATGGCGGCGAACGCCACGCCCGCGAACCAGTCGGGGAACATGTTCTCGAACAGCTGCGGGATCGCCAGCTGGCCGTTGTCCACCTTGACCCCGGCGGCGATCGCCATGAAGCCGAGCAGCGCGAGCAGGCCCAGCATCAGCGAGTACAGCGGCAGGATCGTCGTGTTGCGGCGGATCACGTCACGGCTGCGGCTGGAGAGCGTCGCCGTGATCGAGTGCGGGTACATGAAGAGCGCCAGCGCCGACCCCAGTGCCAGGGTGGCGTAACCCCACTGCCCCGCCTCGCCGGGCGCGAGTCCGGCCACCGGTTTCCCGGCCGCCTCGTTCTTCGCCGAGAACGCCTCGCCCGCCTTGGCGAAGATGTCGTCGAAGCCGCCGAGCTTGATCGGGATGTAGATGATCGCCACGGCGATGACCAGGTAGATCAGTCCGTCCTTGACGAACGCGATCAGCGCGGGTGCGCGCAGGCCGGAGGAGTACGTGTACGCGGCGAGCACCGCGAACGCGATCAGCAGCGGCAGGTCCTTGACGAACCAGTGCGTGTTCTCGCCACCGCCGACGCCCATCACGTCCAGCACCGCCTGGATGCCCACGAGTTGCAGGGCGATGTACGGCATCGTGGCGAGGATGCCGGTGACGGCGACCGCCAGCGAGAGCCCCTTGGAGCCGAAGCGTCCGCGGACGAAGTCGGAGGTGGTGACGTAGCCGTGCTTGTGCGACACCGACCACAGGCGCGGCAGGAAGGTGAAGATCAGCGGGTACACCAGGATGGTGTAGGGCACCGCGAAGAAGCCGGAGGCCCCCGCCGCGTAGATCGCCGCGGGAACGGCGACGAAGGTGTACGCGGTGTAGAGGTCGCCGCCGAGCAGGAACCAGGTGACCCAGGTGCCGAACGACCGTCCGCCCAGGCCCCATTCGTCGAGGCTGGCCTCGTTCTCGGCCTTGCGCCACCGGGCGGCCATGAAGCCGACCACCGTCACGGCCAGGAAGAAGAAGATGAAGACGCCGAGTGCGACGCCGTTCACGCCGTCCTTCATGCCGACGCACCCCCCTTGCGGGAGCGCTGGTCACGCTGCCACAGCTTGTACGCGATCATCGTGAGCGCGGTCGAGATCAGCACCCACAGCATCTGGTACCAGTAGAAGAACGGGATACCGATGAAGGTCGGGTCGACCTTGGCGTACGAACTCACCCAGAGCATCGCCACGAACGGCGCGATGAGACATAGGGCGATGACCACCCGCACCGGTGTGACGGTGGGTGGCTTTCCTTCTGGGTCTTCTGGCATGGCGGCGACTCCGTCCCCTCGCTGATCACCTCGTGTAACGCGCACGAAAATCTAGGCGAGGGTTCCGCCCATCGTCACCCCCTGTCCGCATTGCGGTCCGGCAACGGTCCCGTGACGTCGGACGCCTGACCGAAATGACGCCAAACGTCGGGGCGTTGGTCCAGACCAAGTTTGTCCAGGCCGAGTGGGCGGCTGTTCCCGGAGCGCCGCACAGCCCCCGGGAGAACGGCTCCCCGGGGGCTGTGCGGCGGACAGTGGCGGTGCGGCCGCTCAGTCCAGCGGGCGCTTCAGGCGGGCCACGAACTTGTAGCGGTCGCCCCGGTAGACGGAGCGGACCCATTCGACCGGCTCGCCCTGTCCGTCCAGCGAGTGCCGGGAGAGCATGAGCATCGGCAGCCCCACGTCCGTGCCGAGCAGGCCGGCCTCGCGCGGGGTGGCCAGGGAGGTCTCGATGGTCTCCTCGGCCTCGGCCAGACGCACGTCGTACACCTCGGCCAGCGCCGTGTAGAGCGAGGTGTACTTCACCAGTGAACGCCGCAGCGCCGGGAAGCGTTTGGCCGACAGGTGCGTGGTCTCGATCGCCATCGGCTCACCGCTCGCCAGGCGCAGCCGCTCGATCCGCAGCACGCGCCCGCCCGCGCTGATGTCGAGCAGCCCGGCGAGCGTGTCATCGGCCGTCACATAGCCGATGTCCAGGAGCTGGGACGTCGGTTCCAGCCCCTGGGCACGCATGTCCTCGGTGTACGAGGTGAGCTGCAGGGCCTGCGAGACCTTCGGCTTGGCGACGAAGGTGCCCTTGCCCTGGATGCGCTCCAACCGGCCCTCGACGACCAGTTCCTGGAGTGCCTGGCGCACGGTGGTGCGCGAGGTGTCGAACTCGGCGGCCAGGGTCCGCTCCGGGGGCACGGGTGTGCCCGGCGGCATCGTGTCCGTCATGTCGAGGAGATGTCGCTTCAGCCGGTAGTACTTCGGGACGCGGGCGGTACGCGTGCCCACGCCCGTCTCGTTCTCCGGATTGCCCCCGTCGGCACCCATGGCCCGCCTTCCCGACTGCTGCGTTGCTGCCGTCACCGGCTCCTCCGTCTGTCGCGGCTCACATGGTGGCACGGCCCGGTCACGGGTCGTCGCCCTCCCTCAGGTGTCGGTCCTATAACGGACGCGAGTGCACTTCTTATACACCCTTGACACCCCTAAAGGTCTAGGCCAAGCTCCCGGTACTGGTCTAAACCATTAAAGACCAGGTCCCAGCCCCACTAGTACTCGTCGACGGTCTCCGCGGTGGGCAGGGGTTGCAGCATCCCTGAGGAGGGTGGCGTGAAGCGCAAGCTCATCGCGGCGATCGGCGTCGCGGGCATGTTGGTTTCGATCGCAGCGTGTGGTTCGGACGACGACAAGACGTCGTCGAAGGACCCGAAGGACCGCAATGAAACGGTCACCGTCTGGCTGATGTCGGACGCGCAGAGCACGTGGCCTGAGCTGGTCAAGGACGTCAACACCCAGTTCAAGGCGAAGTACCCCAACGTCAAGGTCAACGTTCAGTACCAGACCTGGGCCGACAAGGCCAAGAAGCTTGACGCCGCCCTGGCCGGCGAGAAGTTCCCGGACGTGGTGGAGCTCGGCAACACCGAGACCATGACGTACATCCTCAACGGGGCTCTCGGCGAGATCGACCCGAAGAAGTACGAGAACTCGGACACCTGGATCAAGGGCCTCAAGGACACCTGCGCGTTCGAGGGCAAGCAGTACTGCGTGCCTTACTACGCCGGCGCCCGTGTCGCGATCTACAACAAGGACATGTTCAAGGCCGGTACCGGCAAGGACACCATCCCCACCACCCAGGACGAGCTGACCGCCGCGCTCGACAAGATCGGCGCGAAGTACGGCAAGGACAAGGCGTTCTCGCCCCTGTACCTGCCGGGCCGCTACTGGTACGCCGCGATGTCCTACGTCGCTGCCGAGGGCGGCCAGATCGCGAAGTACGACGAGGGCAAGAAGGAGTGGAAGTCCTCCCTGTCCACCCCGGAGGCCCAGAAGGGCATCACGGACTTCGTCGAGCTGGTCAAGAAGTACAACCACGGTGACAAGACGAAGGACGAGGCGGACCACGCCAACGTCATGGCCAACGAGAAGACCGCTCTTCTCTACGGCAACGGCTGGGAGGCCGGCAGCGTCGTCGACCCCAAGGCGAACGGCAACGCGAAGCTGACCGACAAGATCGGCACCGCGGGCATGCCCGGCCCGAACGGCAAGGCGCTCCCCTCCTTCATCGGCGGCTCCGACCTGGCCACCATCTCCAAGTCGAAGGTCCAGGACCTCGGCGAGGAGTGGATCTCGCTCTTCACCTCGGAGAAGTCCGAAGCCGTCCTCGCCTCGAAGAACATCCTTCCGAACAACACCAAGCAGCTTGAGCCGCTGAAGGCCAAGCCGGAGACCGCGGCCATCGCCAACGCCGTCCCCGACGCCTGGTTCACTCCGATCGCCCCGGGCTGGACGGCGATCGAGAAGAAGGAAACCCTCGAGATCATGCTGCTCGACATCATCAAGGGCAAGTCGGTCGAGGAGGCCACCAAGGCGGCCGACGCGGAGATCGACTCGATGATCAACAAGGAGTCCTGAGCCCCGAGCTCACGGAGTCCGAGCCGGTGAGTTCATGAGCCACCGACTCACCTGATCGTCTGCGGGGGTGGCAGGCCCGAAAGGGGCTGCCATCCCCGTCCTCCGGTACCCGGTCCGAAACGGAAGGCAAGCACAATGAGTGCCGCCGACATGAAAGCAGCCGACCCGCCGGTGTCCGTCCCGCGGGCCCCTGAGGGCGCGGATCCTCAGCTCGCGAAGAACGTGAACCGTAAACCGCGGAAGGCCGGCGCTCTGCTGCCGTACCTCCTCATAGCACCGGCGTTCGTCGCCATCGCCGCAGTCTTCGTCTGGCCCTTCGTCAAGACGGTCATCATGTCCTTCCAGGACGTGGGCCGCCGCGAACTGTGGTCCGGATCGGACGCACCCTGGGTGGGCTTCGACCAGTTCACCAACATCCTCGGCGACAGCGAGTTCTGGGACGTCGCCTGGCGGACCGTCATCTTCATGGTGGTCTGCGTCTTCGTCACCATGGCCGTCGGCCTCGTCCTGTCCATGCTCATGCAGCGGATGTCCACCTGGGTCCGGCTCCTGCTGACCGCCGCGCTGGTCGCCGCCTGGTCGATGCCGCTGCTGGTCGCCACCTCCATCTTCCGCTGGTTCGCCGACTCCGACTACGGCGTCATCAACATGGTGCTGACCAAGTACCTCGGGATCGACGCGCAGGGCCACAACTGGTTCCTCGACCCCAAGCAGGGCTTCGTCATCATCGGAGCGGTCGTCGTCTGGGGCGCGATCCCCTTCGTCTCCGTGACGCTCTACGCGGCGCTGACCCAGGTCCCCAAGGAGCTCGAAGAGGCCGCCTCGCTCGACGGGGCGGGCACCACCGGGATCTTCCGCTACGTCACCTGGCCGGTCATCAAGCCCGTCTTCCAGATGGTCGCCACGCTCTCCGTGCTGTGGGACTTCAACGTCTTCGGCCAGGTCTTCCTGATGCGCGGCAACAAGCCGGAGCCGGAGTACTCGCTGCTCGGCATCTACTCGTTCGAGAAGGCCTTCGAGTCCAACTCGTTCAGCCAGGGCGCTGCCATCTCCCTCATCACGGTCCTGCTGCTGTCCGGCGTCGCCGTGTACTACCTGCGCCAGCTGCTCAAGATCGGAGAGGTCGAGTGAGCACCTCCACCCCCCAGGTCCTCCGCCCGGACCGCAAGAAGAGCCGCATCGGCTACAACATCGCCGGCCTCGTCGCCTTCGTGCTGATGGCCTTCCCGGTCTACTGGCTGGTCATCAGCTCCCTGCGGCCCAACGCCGAGATCCGCAGCTACGACCAGACGCTCTGGCCCTCGTCGGTCACCTTCGACAACTTCTCCCGCGCCATCGACCAGCCGAACTTCGGTACGGCCATCGAGTCCAGCCTGATCGTCTGCGGGATCGCCGTCATCGGCGGCATGCTGCTCGCCACGATCGCCGCGTTCGCCATCGGCCGGTTCCGCTTCCGCGGCCGCAAGTTCTTCATGATCGTGCTGCTCGTCGTCCAGCTGCTGCCCCCGACGGCGATGCTGATCCCCATCTACATCCAGCTGAACGACCTCGGCGGGCTGAACGAGTACTGGGGCGTCATCGTCATCTACCTCGTCTCCACGCTGCCGTTCGCCACCTGGATGATCCGCGGCTTCGTGATCAACATCCCGCCGGAGCTGGAGGAGTCGGCCATGGTCGACGGCTGCAGCCGGATGGGCGCCTTCTGGCGGATCACCTTCCCGCTGCTGGCCCCGGGCCTGGCCGCCGCTTCGATCTTCTCGCTGATCACGGCCTGGAACGAGTACCTGCTCGCCTACGTCGTCCTCCAGGACAACGAGAAGTACACCCTCAACGTGTGGCTGATGAACTTCACGACCTCGCGAGGCGTCGACTACGGCGCGCTGATGGCCGCATCGACGCTGATCGCCATCCCGGTCGTGGCCTTCTTCCTGCTGGTGCAGAAGTACATGGCGACCGGCCTCACCTCCGGCGCCGTGAAGGGATAACGCTGCCCCATGACCACCCTCGCATCCACCACAGACACCGTCACCCGCGACGCCCTCGCCGTGCTGCAGCCGGGCTTCACCGGCACCACCGCACCGGACTGGCTGCTGCGCCGGGTCGGTGAAGGCCTCTCCTCCGTCGGCCTGTTCGGCCGCAACATCGAGACGCCCGAGCAGCTCGCCGCGCTCACCGCGCAGCTGCGCGCCGAGCGTGACGACGTGCTCGTCGCGATCGACGAGGAGGGTGGCGACGTCACCCGGCTCGAGGTGCGTCAGGGCTCGTCCTTCCCGGGCAACCTGGCACTCGGCTCCGTCGACGACGTCGCACTGACCCGCGCCGTGGCCCAGGAGCTGGGCCGCCGGCTCGCCGACTGCGGCGTCAACCTCAACTGGGCGCCCTCCGCGGACGTCAACTCCAACCCCGGCAACCCGGTCATCGGGGTGCGGTCCTTCGGCGCCGACCCCCACCTGGTCGCCCGGCACACCGCCGCGTACGTCGAGGGCCTCCAGGCCGCCGGTGTCGCCGCCTGCACCAAGCACTTCCCGGGCCACGGCGACACCGCGGTCGACTCGCACCACGCGCTGCCCCGCATCGACGTGGACCTGGAGACCCTGCACGCCCGTGAGCTCGTGCCCTTCCGGGCGGCCATCGCCGCGGGCTCCCGATCGGTGATGAGCGCGCACATCCTGCTTCCCGCCCTCGACCCGCACCGCCCGGCCACCCTGAGCCCGCAGATCCTGACCGGTCTGCTGCGCGAGGAGCTGGGTTACGACGGACTGATCGTCACCGACGCGGTGGAGATGCAGGCCATCGCCTCGACGTACGGGATCGAGCGCGGCTCGGTCCTCGCGATCGCGGCGGGCGCCGACGCGCTCTGCGTCGGCGGCGGACTCGACGACGACAGCACGGTCCTGCGACTGCGTGACGCGCTGGTGGCGGCGGTCCGTGCCGGTGAACTGCCCGAGGAGCGGCTGGCCGACGCCGCCGCCCGGGTGCGGGCCCTCGCGTCCTGGACGCGGCGGGCCAGGGGGACTGCCCCGGAGCCGGGCGCGGCAGTGCAGGAGGGGACCGCGTTCGGCACCGGGGACAGCACGGGCATCGGCTCGGACATCGGCCTGATCGCCGCCCGCCGCGCGGTGAAGGTGACGGGCACGGTCGAGCCGCTCACCGGCCCGGCGTACGTCGCCGCGTTCACCCCGGTCGCGAACATCGCCGTCGGGGACGAGACCCCGTGGGGCGTCGCCGCCGAACTGGCGAGGCTGGTCCCGGGCACCGGAACCGACACGTACAGCGTCCGGACCGAGGCGCCCGCGGCCGGGGTGCTGCGGGCCGCGGGGGAGCGGCGCATCGTCGCGGTCGTCCGCGACGCGCACCGCCACCCGTGGATGACCGAGGCCCTCGACGTGGTGCTCGCGGCGCGTCCGGACACGATCGTGGTCGAGATGGGCGTCCCCCAGGCCGAACCCAGGGGCGCCTTCCACGTGGCCACGCACGGAGCGGCACGGGTCTGCGGCCTGGCGGCGGCGGAAGTCATCACCCAGGCGAAAATAAGCCAGTCCGGCGCTTGAGGACACGGCGTCGCGCCGGGCGGGCGCTGCGGACGCGATCAAGCCCGTCCGGCGATTGAGGACAAAGGCGCTCAGCGGGACGCCCCCGCACGCGAGAGGGCCGGGACACCCCACGGTGCCCCGGCCCTCTCGCGTACCGGCAGAACTAAAGCCCCTGCCACAGCGGCTTCGCCGCATACGTGGCGCGGAAGTAGTCCGCCAGCTTCAGCTTGGACGCCGCCGCCTCGTCGACCACGACCGTCGCGTGCGGGTGCAGCTGCAGCGCCGACGCGGGCACGAGCGCGGCGACCGGCCCCTCGACCGTCTGCGCCACGGCGTCCGCCTTGCCCTCGCCCGTCGCGAGCAGGATCGGATGGCGCGACTCCAGGATCGTGCCGATGCCCTGGGTGATGACGTGGTGCGGCACCTGCTCGATGTCGTCGTCGAAGAAGCGCGCGTTGTCGACGCGGGTCTGCTCGGTCAGCGTCTTGATCCGGGTGCGCGAGGCGAGCGAGGAGCACGGCTCGTTGAAGCCGATGTGCCCGTCCGTGCCGATGCCGAGCAGCTGGAGGTCCACCCCGCCGGCCTCGGCGAGCGCCTTGTCGTACGCCTCGCAGGCGGCCTGGACGTCCTCGGCGGAGCCGTCGGGACCCATGAACGACGCCTCCGAGAGCCCGAGCGGCTCGACGACCTCGCGCAGCACCACCGAGCGGTACGACTCCGGGTGGCCCGTCGGCAGCCCCACGTACTCGTCGAGCTGGCAGATGCGGGCACGCGACGCGTCCACCGCGCCGGAGCGGACCTTTTCGGCCAGCGCCTGGTAGATGGGCAGCGGGGTCGAGCCGGTGGCCACGCCGAGGAGGGCGTCGGGCTTACGGCTGAGCAGGGCGCCGATGGCTCCCGCGATCAGTTCGCCGCCTGCCTTGGCGTCCGGGACGATGACAACTTCCACGCGGGGCCTGCCGATCTGGAGTGGAGACATGTGGTATAGACCAATCTAGGCCTAATCTAGCAGACCTCACGCCCCCGGACACGGCTCCCGGGCCCTGGTCGGGTGAACGTTTTCCGGACCGGAGGGACCGCCCGCACCGGGTGCCGTCCGCTGGCGGGCACGGGGTGGGCCGTGGTCGACTTGAACCACGCGTCGCGACACCTGCGGGAGGCACCGGACATGTCCGCCACGTACCCGGCCGACGAGGCCGAGCAGCCCGGCCGGATCATGTCCGGCGAGATGGCCGAGCAGCCCGCGATGCTCCGTCGCATCCTCGAACGCGGGGCGCCCGCCATCCGGGCGGTGGCCGCCGAGATCGCGGCCAGGAAGCCGCGCTTCGTCCTGCTCACCGCCCGCGGCACCTCGGACAATGCCGCGCTCTACGCGAAGTACCTGCTGGAGATCACGCTCGGGCTGCCCTGCGGACTGGCCTCGATGTCCACGACCACCGCTTACGGCGCGAAACCGGAGCTGAAGGACGTCCTGGTCGTCACCGTCAGCCAGTCCGGCGGATCGCCCGACCTGGTGGCGTCCACGAAGGCGGCCCGCGAGGCGGGCGCGGTCACGCTCGCGGTGACCAACAGCCCGGACTCACCGCTCGCCGCGGTCTCCGAGTACCACATCGACATCCTGGCGGGGCCGGAGAAGGCCCTGCCGGCCACCAAGACGTACACCGCCTCCCTGCTCTCCCTGTACCTCTTCGTGGAGGGGCTGCGCGGCGGCGACGGCGCGGCGGCCGCGATCCTGCCGGAACTCGCCGAGGCGATCCTGGCCCGCAAGGACGAGGTCAAGGCGCTGGCGTCGCGCTACCGCTTCGCCGAGCGCATGGTCATCACCTCGCGGGGCTACGGCTATCCCACGGCCAAGGAAGCCGCCCTGAAGCTGATGGAGACGAGCTACATCCCGGCCCTGTCCTACTCCGGCGCCGATCTGCTGCACGGTCCGCTCGCCATGGTCGACAACATCTCCCCGGTGATCGCCGTGGTCACCGACGGCCGGGGCGGCGAGGCCCTGCAGCCCGTGCTCGACCGGCTGCGCGGCCGCGGGGCCGACCTGTTCGTGGTCGGCCCGAAAGCACAGGTGCAGGCGGCCTCCGCAGGGTTCGTGCTGCCGACGGCCGGGGTCGCCGAGGAGGTCCAGCCGATCCTGGAGATCCTGCCGCTGCAGATGCTCGCCTACGAGGTGACGATCGCCCGCGGTCAGGACCCGGACGCGCCCCGCGCGCTCGCGAAGGTCACCGAGACCCGCTGAGAGGCGGGTGAGGGGGCACGGCCCCGGAAACACCCGCGGGCCGCGGCGCCGGGCCGGGACCCTCAGCCCGACCAGCACCGCAGCCCGGAGCAGGACCGCCCGTTACGGGGCGGTCGGCTCGGCCGACGGTGTGCGGTGCCCCCGGCCGAGGAGAGATACCGGCGCAGTCAGGGCAGAGAGCGCGGTATCTCGGTCCGCTCTCCTGTGCGGGGAGAGCGGAGGCTCTGTCTTGACATTGTGGACTAGACCACTCGCCGGTGTCCATCCGCACGACACGACGATTTCCGGCCCTTCCCCTTGCACGTACGCGCGGGCCGTCCGGTTCGGAAGCTGTGCGCATCCACGGGTACGCTCGCACACGTGCCCTCCATGAACGACCTCGTCCGCCAGCACACCGCCCTGAGTGACACCGACCTCGAGTGGCTCCATCTGCTGGTGTCGGAGTGGCAGCTGCTCTCCGACCTGTCCTTCGCCGACCTCGTCCTCTGGGTCCCCACCCGCGACGGCACCCGATACGTGTCCGTCGCCCAGATGCGGCCCAACACCGGTCCCACCTCCTACCAGGACGACATGGTGGGCCACCTGGTCCCGCGCGGCCGCCGTCCGTTGCTGGACGCGGCGCTGGACGAGGGACGGATCGTGCGCGAGGGCGACCCGGAGTGGCGCGAGGAGGTTCCGGTACGGGTCGAGTCGATCCCCGTACGACGGGAGGGCCGCGTCCTGGGCGTCATCGCGCGCAACACCAACCTGCTCACGGTGCGGACCCCGTCCCGGCTGGAACTCACCTACCTCCAGTCGGCATCCGACCTGGCCCAGATGATCGCGGCCGGGTCCTTCCCGTTCCCCGGCCAGCAGGTCGACATGGACGCCTCGCCCCGGGTCGGCGACGGGCTGGTCCGCCTCGACGCCGACGGCGTCGTCCAGTACGCCAGCCCGAACGGCCTCTCCGCCTACCACCGCCTGGGCCTCGCCTCCGACCTGGTCGGACAGCACCTCGGCGGGATCACCGCCGAACTCGCTCCCTCCCGGGGCCCGGTGGACGAAGCGCTGGTCAAGCTGGCCAGCGGTTACGCGCCCCGAGAGTTCGAGGTCGAGTGCGCGGGCGGCGTCATCCAGCTCCGGGCGATCCCCCTCAAGCCCAAGGGGGTCCGCATCGGTTCCCTGGTCCTCCTGCGCGACGTCACCGAACTGCGTCGCCGAGAGCGTGAGTTGATCACCAAGGACGCCACCATCCGGGAGATCCACCACCGGGTGAAGAACAACCTCCAGACGGTTGCCGCCCTGTTGCGCCTGCAGTCCCGTCGCATGGACTCCGAGCAGGGCCGCGAGGCGCTCAACGAGGCGGTGCGGCGCGTCGGTTCGATCGCCATCGTGCATGAGACGCTGTCCCAGAATCTGGACGAGCGGGTGGAGTTCGACGAGATCGCGGACCGGGTCATCGCCATGGTCGCCGAGATCTCACCGGGCAAGGTGACCTGCCGCCGGACGGGACGCTTCGGCATCCTCGACGCCGAAGTGGCCACACCGCTGGCGATGGTCCTCACCGAGGTGCTGCAGAACGCTCTGGAGCACGCGTTCGGCGTGGCCGAGTCCGGCACGGTCGAGGTCTCCGCGGTGCGTGGCGGATCAACCGGTGAGGCGCGGCTGCTGATCACCGTTCAGGACGACGGCTGCGGTCTGCCCGAGGGATTCGACCCGCAGCGTGCCGGGAATCTGGGGCTCCAGATCGTGCGCACGCTGGTGGAGGGAGAGCTGGGCGGCTCGTTCGGCATGGTGCCGGCGCCCGAGCGCGGCACCCAGGTCGTCCTCGACATCCCGGTCCGCGCCGCCAAGTAGCATCCGCCGCCCCGGTCGGCGGCGGCACACAGCAGAGAGCCCGGACCGTGGGTGACGGTCCGGGCTCTCTGGTCAAGCATGCGCTTCGGGGGTACTGCGCGCTGCGACTCGGGGGGCGGGGTGATGCGTACACTCCGTACGCGCCGCCTGGCTGAGGTTCGTAGCGGTGGCGTCGGTCAGGCGCTGGCGTTGCGCGCCCGGTTGCGAGCGGCGCGGCGCTTCATTGCGCGGCGCTCGTCCTCGCTGAGGCCACCCCAGACGCCGGAGTCCTGGCCGGACTCGAGCGCCCACTGCAGGCACTGCTCCATGACGGGGCAGCGACGGCAGACGGCCTTGGCTTCCTCGATCTGCAGCAGCGCAGGACCGGTGTTGCCGATGGGGAAGAACAGCTCCGGGTCTTCCTCACGACAAACGGCGTTGTGACGCCAGTCCATGGCTGCTACCTCTCCTGGTATACGTACGGTGCTTGTGAATGTGAACGCTTTCACGAATCCCCCCGCACGTGTCGGGCCGACGCCCAGATGAACTGGTTGTGGTCCTGTGCAGTGAGGAGGGGTTCTGGCTTTCAGTGGAGGCCGTTGTTGCGGGCCGTCCCGATCGCCATGTAGAGATTCGCAAACCTCGGCGACGGATACAACCCCTTCTGGAAAGTTTTTTTTGATTCCTCGGTGTCGGCTAGGTCACAGCCGTACTTCTAGAGGGTGGAAGCCAGTCCAAACGTTCGAGTTAAAGGACTTTGGTCCCTTCCACTCACACAATCACACGCAGTGCACGGCGTACGCCTGTGAACGTCACACTTGTACGCAGCCCCAGGTGGTCACCGTCCATCTGGAAGGGCAGTGGAGCCTTTGAATGCAAGGTGAAGTCCGTGAGGTCATGCAGTGAAACCGCGTGCTTGCCGCGCGGGCCCTTTTCCGGACTCGAAGTGAGCAGCTGGGTGGCGTAGCGGGTGACCGCGGCGGTGGACAGACGCTGCAGGCCGAGGACGTCCAGGGCGGTGTCGAACGAGGCCTTCGGGGAGGCGTATATCGGCCGGTTCCCCAGGTAGGTCCAGGGTGCCGTGTTGCAGATTATGGAGAGCGCGAGGTCGGTGACCGGCTCCTGGCCCGGCACCTCCAGCGTGATCACTCCCTGCCGCCGGTGCGGCTCGTCCAGGAACTGGCGCATCACCTGGCGCACGTACAGCGCATGGGTCGAACGCTTGCCGCGCTCGCGCTGCTGTTCGACGCGGCCGATCACTCCGGCGTCGAATCCGAGGCCGGCGCAGAAGGTGAACCAGCGGTCCGGGACCGACTCGTCCTCCGTGCCGGGGGTGCCCGCCGCCAGGCCCAGGCCCACGGTGCGCTCCGTGCGGCCGGCCAGTGCGTCCAGGATGGCGCCGGTCGCCTCCACGGCGTCGTTCGGCAGACCGAGGGCACGCGCGAAGACGTTGGTCGAGCCGCCGGGGACCACCGCGAGTTTCGGCAGCTTGTCGATGTCCGGGCCGTTGTGGAGCAGACCGTTGACGACCTCGTTGACCGTGCCGTCGCCGCCGAGTGCGACCACGAGGTCGATGTCGTCGCTGTCGGCGGCCTGCCGCCCCAGGTCGCGGGCGTGCCCCCGGTACTCCGTGGACACGGCCTCCAGCTTCATTTCGCTGGCCAGTGCATGGATCAGCACGTCACGGGTCCGCGCGCTGGTGGTGGTAGCAGCTGGGTTGACCACAAGAAGTGCGCGCATGACCGCCAGGGTACCTACCGCGAGGTATTGGCCTGAAGTCCTGCCCGGCGGCGTTCACGCTGGGTGACGGAACGGGCGCGGTCCGACGGTCCGGGCGCGGCGTCCCGCGGCGTCGGCCAGGTCACCCCGCCGGGGCCCGGCGGTCTTTTGACCCCGGCTTCGCTTTCGCGTGCCCGGGATGCCAACCTGCAAGGGTGAGTACTCAGCAGAACGCGCCCTCGCCGATGCCCTCGGCCGAACCGCCGAAGCCGGCCAGGATCACGCTGGTGGCCGGAATCAGCGCCCTCGAAGGCGCGGCCCTCGTCATCGGCGGTGTCTCCATGCTGGCCATGGGCCTGCTCGGCCGCCCCGACAGCCCGCAGCAGGCCGAGATGGGCGGCCTGACGGTCATCGCGCTGGGGCTGATCCCGCTCTTCGCCGCTCGTGGACTGCTCCTGCGGCGCAGCTGGAGCCGTGGACCGGCGCTCATCACGCAGATCATCGCGCTGCCGGTGGCCTGGACGCTGCTGCGGTCCCACGGGCTGCTGATCCCGGCCGGCATCGTGCTCGCCGCGGCGGCGCTGACCGCGCTCTACCAGCTGGCCCGGCCGGCGACCATCGAGGCCCTCGGCATCCGCAGGCCGGGCTCGGAGCCCGACACGGACGGCGTCGACGCCTGAGGGGCCGGCGGGCGGCCTGGCGGCCTCAGGGGCGGCCGGACGCCGCCCCGTACGGCCTGCCTACTCCTCGACGAGCAGCCGCTCGCGCAGCTGGGCCAGCGTGCGGGCCAGCAGCCGGGAGACGTGCATCTGCGAGATGCCGACCTCCTGGGCGATCTGCGACTGGGTCATGTTGCCGAAGAAGCGGAGCAGCAGGATCCGCTTCTCTCGTGGCGGCAGGTCCTCCAGCAGCGGCTTGAGCGACTCCCGGTACTCGACACCCTCCAGCGCCTCGTCCTCGGAGCCGAGCGTGTCTGCGACCGCGGGGGACTCGTCGTCCGTGTCCGGCACGTCCAGCGAGAGGGTGCTGTACGCATTGGCCGATTCCAGACCCTCCAGGACCTCTTCCTCGGAGATGCCGAGCCGCTCCGCCAGCTCGTGCACCGTGGGCGAGCGGCCGTGCTGCTGGGAGAGCTCCGCGGTCGCCGTGGTCAGGGACAGCCGCAGCTCCTGGAGCCGGCGCGGTACGCGCACCGCCCAGCCCTTGTCGCGGAAGTGCCGCTTGATCTCACCGACGACCGTGGGTGTCGCGTACGTCGAGAACTCGACGCCCCGCTCCGGGTCGAACCGGTCCACCGACTTGATCAGCCCGATCGTGGCGACCTGGGTCAGATCGTCCAGCGGCTCGCCGCGGTTGCGGAAGCGCCGGGCCAGGTGCTCCACCAGCGGCAGGTGCATCCGCACCAGCCGGTTGCGCAGCTCCGCCTTCTGGGGTGATCCGTCCGGGAGCTTGCCCAGCTCGATGAACAACGCCCGCGCCCCGCTGCGGTCGTGTGGATCGTGGTGCCCGTGCTCGCTCATCTGGCCCGCCCGCTCCGCCTGCGACTGCTCCACCGCGACCGTAGGGCCGGCTGACCCCTCAGCCCCGCCCGCCGCACGGGGCAGGTCCGCCCCGTCCACCGGATGAGGCAGGGCCTGCTGTTCCGGGATGCCCGCTGGGCGCACCACCCCTGGTCGGATCGTCTCGTCCCGCACAGGACCGTCCCCGTTCCCGTTGCTCACGCCGGCCCGGGTCCCGCGCCGCGCTGTTTGTACAGGCTGATGCTGACCGTACGGTCATCGGCGACCGAGGAGTCGACCTTTCCGGCCAGTGCGGAGAGCACCGTCCAGGCGAACGTGTCGCGCTCCGGGGCCCGGCCGTCCGTCGTGGGGGCCGAGACCGTCACCTCGAGAGAATCGTCGACGAGCCGGAACACGCAGCTGAGGACGGAGCCGGGCACGGCCTGCTGGAGCAGGATCGCGCAGGCCTCGTCGACCGCGATGCGAAGGTCCTCGATCTCGTCGAGAGTGAAGTCCAAACGCGCTGCGAGGCCGGCCGTGGCCGTACGCAGCACCGACAGGTAGGCACCCGCAGCGGGCAGCCGGACCTCTACGAAGTCCTGATTCCCGGGCTCGCCTGCGATCTGGGACACCCTCACCTCCAAGGTGGCACAAACTCTTCGAGGATCCGGGAAGGGTCGCCCGGAGCCATGCGGTACGTCTTCGGTTCTTGGTCCGGCGACGCTATCGCGATCCATGATGCCGTGTCGCCGAGACCCCATCCCATGACTGTCACTCATGGTAAGCCCATGGGTACGCACAGTGGCTAGGGGGTTGCGGCGGTCAATTACGAACACCACGCGCCGGTTTGACGTACCCAGGCGTCAGACGATCGAACCGTCCTCGAAGCACCAGCGCCAGCTCTCGCCGGCCTCGAAGCTCCGCATCACCGGATGGCCGGTCTCCTTGAAGTGCCCCGTGGCGTCCTGCCGCGGTGACGAATCGCAGCAGCCGACGTGGCCGCAGACCAGACAGAGCCGCAGCTGCACGGGGTGGGTGCCCGCCGCCCGGCATTCGAGACAGGTCTCGGAGAGGGGCGCCGGTTCGGGGCGCGGCAGGTCCGGTACGTGGGGGCACTCGCTCATGATGGCCAGGTTACGACGGATGAGAGGATCATGGGATGGACGCATTGCCCCTGGTGGCGCTGGTCGCGGCCAGCGCCGCGGTGGCGGGACTCGCTCGCCGGACGCCCGTGCCCGCCCCCCTCCTCGTCGTAGCCCTCGGGCTCATCGGTTCGTACCTGCCGGGGGTGCCGACGTACACGCTGGACGCGCACATCGTGCTGCCGCTCCTGCTGCCTCCGCTGCTCTACACGGCGGCCGTGGACAGTTCGTACCTGGACTTGCGGGCCAACCTCCGCCCCGTCGCCCTGCTGTCCGTCGGCTATGTGCTGTTCGCCACCGTCGCGGTGGGCTGGCTGGCGTACCGGCTGGTGCCCGACCTGCCGCTCACGGCGGCCCTCGTCCTGGGCGCCGTGATCGCCCCGCCGGACGCCGTCACCGCCGCGGCCATCGCCCGCCGGGTCGGCCTGCCCGCCCGGGTCACGACGATCCTGCAGGGCGAGTCCCTGGTGAACGACGCCACCGCGATCACCGCCTACAAGGTGGCGCTCGCCGCGGCCGTGGGCGAGGGCATGAGCTGGGGCGGCGGGATCGGCGAGTTCCTGCTGGCCTCGGTCGGCGGTGTCGGGGTCGGCCTGGTGCTCATGGTCCCGCTGCACTGGCTTCGTACGCACCTCAGGGAACCCCTGCTCCAGAACACGCTGTCGCTCCTGATCCCGTTCGTGGCGTACGCCGCCGCCGAACGCGTGCACGCCTCCGGGGTGCTCGCCGTGGTCGTCGTCGCGCTCTACCTGGGGCACCGCTCCTGGCAGGTCGACTTCGCCACCAGGCTCCAGGAGGCCGCCGTCTGGAAGATGGTCGCGTTCGTCCTGGAGTCCGCCGTCTTCGCCCTGATCGGCCTCCAGCTGCCCTTCGTACTGAAGGGGCTCGGTACGTATGCCGTCGCCGAGGCCCTCTGGTACGCGGTGGCGGTGTTCCTGGCCGTGGTCGTGGTCCGGTTCATCTGGGTCTATCCGGCGACCTACGTGCCACGCCTGCTGTCCCGGCGCATCCGGGAACGGGAACCCGAGACCAACTGGACCTCGCCGCTGATCGTCGGCTGGGCCGGGATGCGCGGCGTCGTCTCGCTCGCCATCGCCTTCTCCATCCCGCTGGTCACGAGCGACGGCGAGGCGTTCCCGGCCCGCAACCTGGTGCTGTTCCTGACGTTCACCACGGTCATCGGCACGCTGGTCGTCCAGGGGCTCACGCTGCCGGTCCTGGTCCGGGTCCTGAAGCTTCCGAGCCGTGACCGGCAGGCCGAGACGCTCGCCGAGGCGCAGGCCCAGAGCGAGGCGTCCACGGCCGCCGAGGCGCGCCTGGAGGAACTGCTCGCCGACCGGCGCAACTGCCTGCCCCAGCCCCTCACCGACCGGCTGCGCACGGTCCTGGAGCGCCGCCGCAACGCCGTCTGGGAACGGCTCGGCGCGCCCAACCCGGTGACCGGGGAGTCGGCGGACGACACCTACCGGCGGCTGGCCCGCGAGATGATCGACGCCGAGCGCGAGGTCTTCGTACGGCTGCGGGACGAGCGCCGCATCGACGACGAGATGATGCGGACCCTGCTCAGGCGCCTCGACCTGGAGGAGGCCGCCGCCTACCGGGAGGAGTCGGACGGCTGATCCTCCCCGGGTCCGTCCGGGCGTCCCGTGACCACGGCCGCGACGGCGGTGCCGGCGGGGAACGCGCCCTCCCCCGCGAGCACGGTGAGCGCGTACAGGAGTTTGGCCACATAGAGCCGCTCGACCGGCAGCCCGTGGCGGTCCTCGAAGTCGTCGGCGAAGGCGTGCAGCGCGGGGGTGGTGCGGGCGTATCCGCCGAAGTGGAACCGGTCGTCCAGGGACCACGCGCCGGCCGGCCCGCCGAACGCCTCCCGCTGGAGGTCGCGCACCGCGTCCCCGAGGAAACCGCCGCGCAGGACCGGGATGCCGAGGGCCCGCTGGCCCGGTGCCAGCCCCGCGGCGAGTCCCGCGAGGGTGCCCCCGGTGCCGCAGGCCACCGCCGCCACACCGGCCGCCCCGCGCAGCTCGCGGCCGAGCTCTGTGCAGCCCTGTGCGGCCAGCGCGTTGCTGCCGCCCTCCGGGATGACCTCGCACTCCCCGTGGGCGCTCAGCAGCCCCGCCAGGACCTGTGGATCGGCCTTGTCGCGGTAGGTCCGGCGGTCCACGAAGTGCAGCCGCATGCCGTCGGCCGCGCACCGGGCGAGCGAGGGGTTGAGCGGGCGGTGGGCGAGTTCGTCGCCCCGGACGACGCCGATGGTGCGAAAGCCCAGCAGCCGGCCCGCGGCCGCCGTGGCCCGCAGATGGCTGGAGTACGCGCCGCCGAAGGTCAGCACGGGGCGGCCGGCGGTGGCGCGGAGGTTCGGGGCGAGCTTGCGCCACTTGTTGCCCGGGAGGTCCGGGTGGATCAGGTCGTCCCGCTTGAGGAGCAGCGTCACGCCGTGCCGCGCGAAGCGTTCGTCCTCGGCCGGCTGCAGGGGCGACGGGAGCGCCGGCCGCAGCCGGGAGAGGCCGAGCGCGTCGGGCGGGGTGGAAGGCATGACTCCATTGTGGCCGCGCCCCGGCCGCAGCGGCCCCCGGCCTACTTCAGGCGTTCGTGGATCCGGGCTCGCATGGCCGTCATCGAGAAGCCGCGCGGGTCCACCTTGCCGGGCTGCCACTCCCGGTGGCCGATGACCGACCGCGAGGTCCAGTCGTGGTGGCGGCAGACCGCGGCCGCGGCCTTCTCGATGGCTTCGAGCTGGACGGCGGGCCAGGGGTCCTCGCCGTCGCCGAGGTTCTCGCACTCGAAGCCGTAGAAGTGCCGGTTCCCGTCCGTGTTGGCCTCGTTGTCCGAGGGCAGGCGCTTCTCGGCGATGACGGCGCGCAGCACGTCGTCGTCGCCCAGCCCGGCGTGGTTGGTCCGTCCGTAGCCGACCAGGTGGACCCGGCCGTCCTTGGCGATGACGCCGTGGCACAGGGGCCCCGGCAGTGCGGCGGAGCCGTCGCGGCAGATCCGCACGGTCGCGGCGGTGCCCTTGGTGACCGTGTGATGGATCATCACGCCGTTGACAGGCCCCCAGGGGCCCTTGTGGTTGCGGTTGTGGGTACGCCAGTCGCCGACCTGGACGACGGTGAGTCCTTCGTCCTTCAGGGCGCGGAGAAAGGTGCTCGCGGACATGGGTGAGGACATGACCGCCTCCTTCGTGCGTGGGGGAGTTCGTCCGTACAGCGCTTGTACCCGCCGGACAGGGTCCCGGACCAGTCGCCGGGGGTTTCCGGGGCCCTGTTCGGACGGTGTGCGAGCCGATCCGGACAACTCCGCGAGCACCGCGCGGACATCAGCCCTGGGCGAGCCACAGGTCGGGGCCGAACACCTCGTAGTGGATGTCCGCCGCCGGGACGCCCTTGGCGAGCAGCTGGGTGCGCACGGCCCGCATGAAGGGCAGGGGACCGCAGAGGTAGGCGTGGGTGCCGGAGGGGATCACGACGCCGGTCAGGTCGACCAGACCGGTGCGGTCCGCGGGGTGGCCCGGCTCGGGGTCCTCGTACCAGAAGTGGGCGGCGGCGTCGGGGAGTTTGGCGGTGAACAGGGCGTGGTCGGCGCGCAGGGCGTGGTCGGCGGGGGAGCGGTCGCCGTGCACCACGGTCACCGGCGCGCGGTGGCCGGAGTCCGCGAGGTGCTCCAGCATCGACAGCATCGGGGTGCAGCCGATGCCCGCGGAGGCGAGCAGGAGCGGGGCGTCGGCGGACTTCAGCACGAGGTCGCCGTAGGGGGCGGAGACCCGGAGCCGGTCGCCCGGGCGGACCTGTGCGTGCAGCTGCCGTGAGACCTCGCCGTCGGGGGCTCCGCCGCCGTGCACCCGCTTGACGGTGAACGAGCGCAGTGCCGACCCGGGGGCGGAGGACAGGCTGTACTGGCGTATCTGGCGGGCGCCGTCGGGGAGTTCGACCTGGACGGAGACGTACTGACCCGGGCGGAAGGCGGGGGCGGGGGCGCCGTCGGCCGGGCGGAGCTGGAAGGTGGCGGCGTCGGCGGTCACCTCGGTGCGGGAGACCACCTCCCAGTCGCGCCAGACGTCACCGGCGACGACGCCCTGCTGTGCGTACAGCCGCTCCTCGATGGCGATCAGGGCGTTGGCCATCAGCCAGTAGACCTCGTCCCAGGCGGCCGCGACCTCGGGGGTCACCGCGTCGCCGAGCACGTCGGCGATGGCGGCGAACAGGTGCGTGTGCACGACGTCGTACTGGGCGGCCGTGACGCCGAGCGAGGCGTGCTTGTGCGCGATGCGGCCGAGCATCACATCGGGGCGGGTGCCGGGGTGCTCGACCAGCTGGGTCGCGAACGCGGCGATGGAGCCGGCGAGCGCCTGGCGCTGGGCCCCGGAGGCCTGGTTGCCGCGGTTGAACAGGTCGCGCAGCAGCTCGGGGTGGGCGTCGAACAGCTTGCGGTAGAAGAGATCGGCGATGTCTCCGATGGCCGCGCCTACGGCGGGAAGGGTGGTGCGGACGGTGGCGGCCGACGGCTCGGAGAGCATCGTTAACTCCTCGGATCAGAATTGGCATCTCAGATGCGCATTTAAATCCAGTGTAGAAACCGGGCCGTGGGCCCGGTGCGGCGGGGGGTCGTTCAGCCGTCCGTCGGCGGTCCGCTGCTGATGCCGATCAGCAGGGGCCCGGTGGGGGAGGTGACCAGCTCGGCGACGGTGAGCGGGTCGAGCGAGGCGTAGAAGGCCTCCGAGGCCGCCCGCAGGGCGTTGCGCAGCCGGCAGTCCGACCGCAGGGGACACGGGGTGGCGCCCTCGCACTCGACGACGTCGCCCGGTCCCTCCAGCTCGCGGACGAGCCCGCCGACGGAGGCGGAGCGGCCGGCCGGTGTGAGGGCGAGCCCGCCCCCGCGGCCCCGCCGGGCCTCGACCAGACCGAGGTGCTGGAGGCGGGCCACGACCTTCGCGGCGTGGGAGTACGGCACCTGCATGGTCGCCGCCACCTCCCGGGTGGTCGGCGGGTCCTCGTTCTCCACGACGGCGAGACGCATCAGCACGCGCAGCGCCACGTCGGTGAACCTTGTCAGCCGCATGGCGGTCACGGTAAGTGAAGTTGCATGCCATATGCAAATTATTCGGCCGCAGGGCATCGCGCAGCGTGGTGCCCAACCCAAAGCCCGATTAGTCACACTCTTTTGTGTAATGGCGTGCGGAGTCCGCATGCTGAAAGGTTCTTCTCGCAGGTCAGCCGTTGAATCGAGAGGACGACAGATGTCCGTTGGCGAAGAGGTTCAGAACGCGCAGGTGCCGCCGCAGCAGAGTCTCGGCACGGCAGCCGCGCGGAACCTCGCGACGACCACCAAGTCCGCTCCGCAGATGCAGGAGATCACCTCACGGTGGCTGCTGAAGATGCTGCCGTGGGTCCAGGTGCAGGGCGGCACCTACCGGGTGAACCGCCGGCTGAGCTACTCGGTCGGGGACGGCCGCGTGACGTTCGTGCAGACCGGGGACCGGGTCGCGGTCATCCCCGCCGAACTCGGTGAACTCCCGGCTCTCAGGGACTTCGAGGACGAGGAGGTGCTCGCCGAACTGGCCCGGCGGTGCGAGCAGCGTGACATTCCCGCCGGACAGCTCCTGGCCACCGCGGGCGAGGCGGCGGACCGGGTCTTCCTGCTGGCGCACGGAAAGGTCGAGAAGGTCGGCACCGGCCCCTACGGGGACGAGACGGTGCTCGGCGTCCATGCGGACGGGGCCTACTTCGGGGACCACTCCCTGATCGAGGGCGACGCCCTGTGGGAGTACACGGCCCGCGCCGTCACGGCGTGCACGGTCCTGACGCTGAGGCGGGCCGATGTGCTCAACCTCGCCGAGCGCGCCGAATCGCTGCGCACCCATCTCGCCGGGCTGCTCGCCATTCCGCACCAGCGCACCAACAAGTACGGCGAGGCGGAGATCGACCTCTCCGCGGGCCATGTCGGCGAGGCCGTCGTCCCGCACACCTTCGTGGACTACGAGTCCGCGCCCCGCGAGTACGAACTGAGCGTCGCGCAGACCGTTCTGAAGGTCCACAGCAGGGTCGCCGACCTCTACAACCAGCCGATGAACCAGACCGAGCAGCAGTTGCGGCTCACGGTCGAGGCGCTGCGCGAGCGCCAGGAGCACGAGCTGATCAACAACCGGGAGTTCGGCCTGCTCAACAACTGCGACTACGGGCAGCGGATCCAGCCGCACGACGGGGCGCCCGGCCCCGACGACATGGACGAACTGCTGTCGCGACGCCGAGGATCGAAGCTCTTCCTCGCCCACCCCCGGGCCATCGCCGCCTTCGGCCGCGAGTGCAACAAGCGCGGGCTGGTGCCGGAGAGCGTGGACGTCGGCGGTCACCACGTGCCGGCCTGGCGCGGGGTGCCGATCTTCCCGTCCAACAAGATCCCGGTCACGGACGCCCGCACCACGTCGATCATCTGCATGAGGACCGGCGAGGCCGAACAGGGCGTCATCGGCCTCCAGCAGTCGGGCATCCCGGACGAGATCGAACCCAGCCTGTCGGTCCGCTTCATGGGGATCGACGAGCAGGCGATCATCTCCTACCTCGTGACGGCCTACTACTCCGCGGCCGTACTGGTCCCGGACGCCCTGGGCGTCCTGGAGAACGTCGAGGTCAGCCGCTGGCGGTGAGTCCCCGGGGTCCCGGGCCCACCGGGTCCGGGACCCCGTCGACCGCAGTCGGCGCACCCACAGCAACCACCCACGTCCCCGGCCCCCGGGGCGAGAGTCATCGGGGGCCGGGGACGGCAACGACCGGGGTGACCGATTGACCATGACCCGTACCGACGCCGCCGCCACCGAGGGCAACGAGGCCGCGGCGCTCCTGGAGTACACCCGGACCCTCGTCGATCCGCATCTGCGGGCCGCCATCGCCTCACTGCCAGGATCGATCCGGCGCGTGGCGATGTACCACTTCGGCTGGGAGCACGCCGACGGCAGCCCCGCCGCGGGCGGCGCCGGCAAGGCGATCAGACCCGCGCTCGTCCTCGCCGCCACCCGGGCGCTCGGCGGTGACCCGACGGAGGCCGTGCGGGCCGCCGTCGCCGTGGAACTGGCCCACAACTTCACGCTGCTGCACGACGACGTCATCGACGAGGACCGCACCCGCCGTCACCGGGCCACGGCCTGGACGGTCTTCGGCATCCCCGACGCCGTCATCGCGGGCGACGCCCTGCTCGCCCTCGCCCAGCGGCTCCTCGCCGAGGACCCCCGCGCGGTGTCGTCCCGCGCCTCGGCCCGGCTCTCCACGTGCGTCATCGAGTTGTGCGCGGGCCAGCAGGCGGACTGCGCCTTCGAGGAACGCGGACCGGACGAGGTCTCGTTGGACGAGTGCCTCACCATGGCGACGGCGAAGACGGGAGCGCTGCTCGGCTGCGCCTGCGCGCTGGGCGCGCTCTACGCGGGCGTGGAGGAGCGCGCCGTCGGAGCGATGGACGGCTTCGGCCGGGAGGCCGGACTCGCCTTCCAGCTCATCGACGACCTGATCGGCATCTGGGGAGACCCGTCCCAGACCGGGAAGCCGGTCGGCGCCGACCTCGCCGCCCACAAGAAGTCGCTGCCCGTGGTCGCCGCGCTGACCTCGGGCACCCCGGCGGCGGCGGAGCTCGCCGCGCTCTACCGGGGCCCCATGACCACATCCGGTGAGGTGAGCCGCGCGTCCGACGCCGTGGACCGGGCGGGCGGCCGCGACTGGGCGCAGGTCTGCGCCGCGGACCGGATGGCGCGCGCGGTGCACCACCTGTCCCGGGCGGTGCCCGATCTGTCGGCGGCGGGCGATCTCCTGGCCCTGGCGGAGTTCGTCACCCGCCGGACGCACTGAACGGAGGCGACGGAGGTACGGGGGCGGAGGCCACAGGGTCGACGGAGGCAAGGGAGCGGGAGAGGCAGGGAGGACGGCGAAGCCGAGGCAGGCGACGCAGCTACGGGGGACGACAAAGGCGAGGGAGACGACGCAGCTAAGGGGACGACGGAGGCGAGGGGGCAACGGAGGAGACAGGGGTTCCGGATCGCGCGGAGGCTCTTCGGTTCGGGGCGGGGCGGGCCAAGGTGGGGCGGATCGAGGAGAACGAATCGGCCGAGGTCACAGGGGCCGGGCGGTGAAGTGGAGGGCGGCACGGGGAGTGTCCGAGCCACGGGCTACAGTCCGTGCCCATGACAGATGAGTCGTGGGCAGGGTGGTACCGGGACCGGCAGGGCTCCGATGCCGTCATCCTCACCACCGACGGACAGCAACTCCGCCTTCGCATCAGGGGCGTCGACTTCGAGGGCGAGAGCTTCGACGGCCTGCGCCCGGTGGCGGGCAAGCCGCCGGAGAGCGAGGTGTTCACCCTGGCGGTCGGGGTCCTCAACGACTGCGTCCTGGAATGGGACCTGCCGTTCCCGGTCACCGCCGACGGCACGGTCCACCAGGCCACACTGAGCTGCCTGTTGTCGTTGCGCAGGCCCGACCCGTATCTCTACCTGGAGCTGCGGTACGGCGGCGCGGCCTTCCGGTCCCACCGGGCGGAGAGCGACTTCGGGGCCGCACTCGCCACCATCCAGCGGTCCCTGCCGCCCGGGATCCGGCTCCGGACGTGCATCGGGTGCGCCTTCTCGGACTACTTCCCGGCGCCCGGCCGCGGGCTCTCCGGCGGGCTCGCCTGCTTCCGGGGCGCCAAGGAGGCCTACCGCGGAGCGGCCGGCGAGGACGACGTCCTCGACCTGTGGGACCGGCGCAGCGGATTCGTCCAGGAGGTCTGGAGCTGCGACGAGTTCGAGGCGCGCCCGGAGGCGGGCGCGGGCACCGGCCACCGGGGCGCGTTCCCGCTCGAAACGGCCTGACCCGCCCCACCGGGCGTAAAAGCCGGCCCGACCGGCCCTCTCGAAGGGCCATGGGGACCGGCGGCCTGACTCCCGGGCTCCCCGGCCACTGATTCACCGGTCCCACCGATACCTCCGAACCGGCCTGACGGCGCACCACCACCGTCGGGCCGGTCCGTCGTTGCGCCCGCGCGTCGGTTCGTCGTTGCGCCCGCGTCGTTGCGCCCGCGCGTCGGTTCGTCGTTGAGCCCGCAGCGGTGCGTCGGTGCGTCGGTGCGTTTCCGCGTTGCCGCGTTGCCGCGCGATCATTGTTCTACTAGCATGCGAACAATGGAGGTTTTGATGAACCGGAAAATCGTCGGCCGGGCGGCTCTCGCCGTCCTGCCGTTCCTGCTCGCTCTCGCAGTCGACCTGGTCGTCTTCGCCACTCGGAGGGACCGTCTGCCCGCACAGCTGGCCAGTCACTTCGTCGGCAACGGCCGGGCGGACGACTACGCGGGCCGGACCACGTACGTGGTCGTCACCACGGTGCTGCTCGTCGGCACGGGCATGCTGTGGGCCCTGCTGACCGCCAGGGGAGGGTTCCAGGGCCGGGCGGACCACAGGTCGCTGGCCTGCGGCTACTCCGTCGCCGGCTTCCTGGGCTACCTGATGGCGGTGGTCCTGCTCGTCAACGTGGACGCCGCCGAGGACGCGCAGGGGCGCGCGCAGGGCGTCTCGTTCCCGATGTGGCATCTGGCCGCCGCGCTGGGGGTCGCCGCGCTCGCGGCCGGGCTCGGGCTGCTGCTCGCCGCGCTCCTGCCCGTACACGAGCGGCCGTCGGCCGGCGCCCCGGCCGCTGACAGGGAACGGATCGAGCTGGCTGCCGGGGAGGTGGCGGGGTGGGCGCGCCGTACCGGGAACCGGTGGCTGCTGCCGGCGGCGGCCCTGCCCTGCGTGGTGGGTATCGGGCTGCTGTTCACCGGGGACTGGATAGCAGCGGTTCCGCCCTTTCTGGTCGGGTTGTTCCTGGCGAGCTTCGCCCGTCCTTGCGTGACCGTGGACCGGCGTGGGCTCACCGTCTCCGGGTCGCTGCCGTGGCCGAGGGTGCGGGTTCCGCTCGACCGGATCGACACGGCGGTCAGCCGGGAGATCGACCCGCTCTCCGAGTACGGGGGCTGGGGCTACCGGATCCGGTCGGGGCGCACCGGCGTCATGACCCGTTCCGGTGAGGGGATCGTGGCACGGTTGGCCGACGGCCGGGACTTCGCGGTGACGGTCGACGACTCGGCGACAGCCGCCGCGCTCCTCAACACCCTGATCGACCAGCGCCGAACGGAACACTGACCATGCTCTTCCGGGTCGACCCCACCTCCACCGTGCCGCTCGGCGACCAGATCGCGGCCTGTGTGCGCCGTGCCGTCGCCGACGGGGCGGTGGCCCCCGGCGAACGGCTTCCCGCCGCCCGGGTGCTCGCCGAATCGCTCGGCGTGAATGTGCACACGGCCCTGCGCGGCTATCAGCGGTTGCGCGAGGAAGGGCTGATCGAACTGCGCCGTGGCCGCGGCGCGGTCGTCGCCCACGGGGCCTCTCCGCACCGCGCCAGGCTGCTGGAGCGCGTGCGCGAGATGGTCGGCGAGGCGCGCGAGCTCGGAATGACGGAGGACGAACTGCTGGCCCTCGTCCGCAGCGAACTCGCCGCCGGGTGACCGCCGCCGTGCCGCCGGCCCCCGCGCAGGGCCCGCACGCCGCCGAACGCCCGCCCCGCCCCGTGAGGCCCGAAGCCCCCGCCCCACGAAGGCCCGCCCCGCCCCCGTGAGACCCGAGGGCCTGACCCGTTCCCGCAGGCCCGCCCCGTGAGGCACGAACGCCCGCCCCGTTGAAGGGGCGTGCCGCCCAGCGAAGGGCCACCCCGTCCTGCGAGGTGGCCCGTCGCGGCGGCGTCAGGAACCGCTGCGGGCGAGCGCGGCCGCGAAGCCGTACTGCCAGAGGTAGTTCACCTGGCTGCGCTCACGGGAGTTCGGATAGGAATTCGTGCAGGACGTACCGGGGCCCCCGCCCGACATCAGCTCGCTGCACGGGCCCGAGTAGTGGTCCGGCAGGCCGAGGACGTGCCCGGTCTCGTGGGCCGTCACACGGGTGGAGTTGTACTGCCGGTTCTGCGCGTAGTCGAGGAAGATGTACCCGTTGCCGTGGCCGTCCGTGCTCGCGTAGGAGCCACTCGGGTCGTTGCCCTCGTAGTACGAGAAGTCGGCGTTGGACCCCTCCTGGAGCCGGACGTTGGAGACGGAGCTGTTCCAGATCTGCGCGCTGCTGGCTATCTGCGAGCGGAAGCTCGGGGCGTTGGCGGCGCTGTAGACGATGGTGACGGCCTGGACGCCCGGCTGCGCGGCCCGCTTCTCGGCCACCGACTTCGCCACCGCCTCGAAGAACGCCTTGTTGGCGGCGGCGCTCTCGTGCGATCCGGCGTGGGAGGTGTACGCCGCGTGGGCGGCGGAGGCGGACGTGGGGGGAGCGGCGGGCGCCGCCGGGGCGGCGGAGGCGATCGCGGGGGCGGTGCCCAGCGCGGCGGCGAGCGTGAAGCCGAGGCCGATCACGGCCGACATGACGGTCCTGGGGTGTCTCATGGGGGGTCTCCTGCCGATTACCTGCCTGGGGACCCGTCCGGTCAGCGGACGCGGACGGGGGCGGTACGCAGCGAGTGTCGGGGAACGCGGCCCCGCGCGGATGATGCCAACCGGTGATAGCGCAGCCCTATCGCCCCGTTCGGACACGGCCGGCCACCCGGCGTCCGCCGCGCCAACAGTCGGTGAATGAGGGGCATTTGATGGGGTTGCGGCGTCTGGTGCGTGGCGACCCGGCCCCCCTACTCTCGGCAGCATGGAGCTCGAGGTGAGGCACCTCAGGGTGCTGTGCGCCATCGCCGACACCGGCAGCCTGCACCGGGCGGCCCGCCGACTGGGCGTCAGCCAGCCCTCGCTCACCACCCAGCTGCGCCGGATCGAGAGGGCGCTGGGCGCCGAACTCTTCAGCCGTGAGCGCACCGGCTGCCACCCCACCCTGCTGGGCCGCGCCGTCATCGTCCGGGCCCGTCCCCTCGTCGACGGCATGAACGCGCTGGTCACCGACGCGAAGGCGGAGGTGGAAGCGGCCCGGTCCGACGGGCCGCGGCTGCGGATCGGCTGCACCGCGAGCCGCGTCATCGGCGGCTGGCTGCGCAGACTGCGGATCGAGCTGCCCGGCACGGACATCTCGCTGCGGGTCGACGTGTCGGCCCGCGCACTGCTGCGCGCGGTCCAGACGGGCCGGCTCGACGTCGCCTTCGTGCACGAGGTGGAAGGCTGCCCGCTGTCCGTTCCCGACGGCCTGGAGCAGCGGGTGCTGCTGGACCGGGAACCCCAGTTCATCTCCATGGCCCGCGACCATCCCGCGGCGGCGCTGCCCGTCGTCGATCTGGCCGACCTGGCCGCCGACCGCTGGATGGTCGACCCCACGGTGGACGGCGAATGGGACGGGCTGCGCCGGGTGTTCACCGCCGCCGGCGTCGCGCCGACGGTGCTGCACGGCGACTACCTCACCGCCGCCTCACTCGTCGTCCTCGGCGAGGCGGTGGCGCCGTGCCAGCCCACCTCGGGCCCGCGCGACGACATGGCGATCCGTCCGCTGCGCGACGACCCGCTCGCCGTCCGGCTGCTCCTGGTCTCCCGGCCGGGCGCGGACATGTCCGTGGTGTACGGGGAACTGGAGGCCGCCTACCGGGAGGCGGCCCAGCGGGCCGCCGGCTACCACCAGTGGCTGCTGCGCCACCGCAGCCCGCTCGTCCTGTCCTGAGCCCGGCCCTTCGGGCGCGGAGGGGTCCCGTCCGGTGGACCACGCCCGGTCCGGGCCGATTCAGCCGAGAGCGAGGACCGTCCCGGACCGGGGCGCGGACGGGCAGAGTCGGGGCATGAGGCTTCTGATACTGGGTGGTACCGAATTCGTCGGCAGGGCGGTCACCGAGGCGGCGCTCGCACGCGGCTGGGAGACCACGGTGTTCCACCGCGGCCGTCACGCACCCCCGCCCGGAGTGGCCGAACTGCTCGGCGACCGCACCGCGGAGGGCGGACTGGCCGCGCTCGCCGGGGTCGCGGAACCGGGCGACGGAACGTACACCTGGGACCTGGTCGTCGACACGTGGAGCGGCGCGCCTTCGGCCGTACGGGACGCGGCCCGGCTGCTGTCCGGCCGGGCGGCACGGTACACGTACGTCTCCAGCCGGTCGGTGTACGACTATCCGGCACCGGCGGGCCTGCCGGAGGACGGGCCGCTGGTGGAGGGCGCCTCGCCGGACGCCGGCGGCGACGTCTCGTACGCCCTGGCCAAGCGCGGCGGCGAACTGGCCGCGCTGGACGCCTTCGGGGACCGGGCGTTGCTCGCCCGCGCGGGACTGATCATCGGCCCCTGGGAGAACGTCGGGAGGCTGCCGTGGTGGCTGACACGGATCGCCCGGGGCGGTCCGGTGCTCGCGCCCGGCACCCCGGATCTGGCCCTGCAGTACATCGACGTCCGCGACCTCGCCGGATGGCTGCTGGACGCCGCCGGCCAGAGGCTGCACGGCCCGTACAACCTGGTCAGCCGTCCCGGGCACGCCACCATGGGCGAACTGCTGAACGCCTGCGTGCGCGTCACCGGTTCGGGCGCCGAGCTGCGGTGGACCGATGCCGGCCGGATCCTCGCGGCGGGCGTCGAACCCTGGACCGACCTGCCGGTCTGGCTGCCCCCGGGGGAGCTGTACGACACCATGCACCAGGGTGACGTCGGCAGGGCGTACGCGACGGGTCTGCGCTGCCGGCCGGTCGACGAGACGGTCGCCGACACCTGGGCGTGGCTGTGCGAGCTCGGCGGGAAGGCGCCGCAGCGCGCCGACCGCCCGCTGAAGGGCCTCGACCCGGCGACCGAGGCGAAGCTGCTGGCGGACTGACGGCCGGCGCCGCCGGGGGGACGGGCCGCCCCCGGAGTCCTGTCACCCCGGCCGGCCCCGCCACCGGGAGGGTCGGCGGCCGCCGTCCCGGCGTGGCAGGCCCGCGCGGGCCCCGTGAAGCTCCATATTGCGCTGTATGGGAACAAAGGCGCGCAGAAGCGGAAGAGATCACCGCGCGGCGGTGATGGCGGCAGCGGTGGCGGTCATGGCGGGAACCCTCGTTCCCGTCGCCGCCGCCGCCCCGCTGCCCGGCGGACCCGGTTCGTGTCCGGGGGACGGCTGCTCTCCCCTCCGGCCGGAGGCGGACGGTGCGTCCGTCATCCACCACGACAGCAGGAGCGACAGCGACTTCGGTGTCCTCGTCGCGGGCGACCACCTGGTCAGGGAGGCGGAGGGGGAGGGGGTCAGCCCGGCGCACAGCCGGCCACTCCTTCCTCTCCACTGGGAGGGGCGGCTCCCGGACACGGGTTCGCGCGGCGGTGAATGGGTGATCGGCGGGATCGCGGTGGTCCTGCTGATCGCTGGATCGGCGGCCACGCTGATGGCCCGGAGGGCACGCCGGCGCGGCTAGTTTTGGCCCATGGCCGAACTGCTGCACCTGACCGAACGCCCCTTGTGGGAGGCGGCTCGCGGGATCGGGACGTACGAGATGTCCACCCGTGGCCGCACCCTGCACGAAGAGGGCTTCATCCACTGCTCGCTGCCCCACCAGCTCGCCGGTGTCGCCGAGTTCCTGTACGGCGCCGGGAGCCGGGCCGGGGCCGGGGACGAGGACCTGGTGGTGCTCGTCATCGACACCGAACGACTCCCCGCGCCGGTGCGGTACGAGTCGCCGTCGCCCGGCGCTGAGGAGTTCCCGCACATCTACGGACCCGTTCCGGTCGAGGCGGTCGTGGAGGTGCGCCCCTGGCCGCACAAGGAAGGTGACCCCGCATGAACCCCACGGACGACACACAGGATCCCAAGGGCGTCGTGACCGGCCCGCTCACCGCCGTCACCGGGGCGAGCGGTGCGCTCGGCGGCCGGGTCGCGAAGCGGCTGACCCGGGCGGGCGTCCCCGTGCGGCTCCTCGGCCGCGACCCGTCGCGGCTGCCCGACCTGCCCGGCGCCGACACCGCACCGGCCGCCGCCTATGGGGACGGGGAGGCGATGCGCCGCGCCCTGGCAGGTGCGCACACCCTGTTCCTCGTCTCGGCGCACGAGAGCCCGGACCGGGTGCACGAGCACACGACGGCGGTGGACGCGGCGGTCGCGGCGGGCGTCGAACGGATCGTGTACGTCTCCTTCCTCGGCGCCGCCCCCGACGCGACGTTCACCTTCGCCCGCGACCACTGGGACACCGAGGCCCATATCCGGGTCTCCGGCGTCCGGCACACCTTCCTGCGCGACAGCTGGTATCTGGCCGGCCTCCCGGCGATGACCGGCACCGACGGCGTCCTGCGCGGCCCGGCGGGCGACGGCCGGGTCGCGGCGGTGGCCCACGAGGACATCGCCGACGCGGCGACCGCCGTCCTGCTGGCCGGCGCCGACCCCACGGGCCCCACGCACGACGGGCAGACGTACGACCTGACCGGGCCCGAGGCGTTCACCCTCGCCGAGGCCGCCGAGGAGCTGAGCCGGGTCACCGGCCGGACCGTCACCTACGAGCCGGAGACCCGGGAGGAGGCCTACGCCTCGCGGTCCCACTACGGCGCCCACGACTGGGAGGTGGCGGGCTGGGTGACCTCATACGAGGCCATCGCGGCGGGGGAGATGGCCACGGTCTCGGACGCGGTGGCCACCCTCACCGGCAGGCCCCCCATGAGTCTGGCCACGTACCTCCGGGAGCACCCGGAGAGTTACCGCCACCTGCTCACCCCGGGCTGAGGGCCGGTGCGCACGGATACGCCCTGGGGCCCCTGGGAGCCGATGCCGCTCGGGGACGCCGTGCGCCTGCTCTCTCCGCAGCCCACGCGGTGGTGGATCGCGGGCGGGTACGCGGTCGAACTGGCCGTGGGCCGCGCCTACCGGGACCACGGTGACATCGACGTACTCCTGTTGCGCCGCGACCAGCTGAGCGTCCAGCGGATCCTGCCGGACTGGGAGTGGTGGGCCGCCGACCCGCCCGGCACGCTGAGGCCCTGGCGCGCCGGCGAGATGTTGCCGCCGCGGGTGCACGACATCTGGTGCAGGCCGGGCGTGGGGGCTCCGTGGCGCGTGCAGTTTATGCTGGACGACGCGGAGGACGGCGACTGGGTGTTCCGCCGCGACCCGAGGATCCGCCTCCCGCTGGACCGGCTCGGCAGGGTCTCCGGGGACGGCGTCCCCTACCTCGCTCCCGAGGTCCAGCTCCTCTACAAGGCCAGGTCGCGGCGGCCCAAGGACGAGCGGGACTTCGAGGCCGTGCTGCCCGTCCTGGACGACGACCGGCGCTCCTGGCTGACGGAGACGATCACCCTGGCCGAGGGCGCCGGACACCCCTGGGCGGCCCGGCTGCGGGCGGGCTGACGACCTCGCCCGCGTCGAGGCGGTCGGCTCACACCACGTACGTACCCGCCTTCGCCGCCACGACCGCGGCCTCGGCGGCGCGGTCGGCGGCCGCCTCGTCGAGCGGGTCGCCGCTGGCCAGCAGGCGGTAGTAGAGGGGGGCCGAGACGGCGCGCACCACCTCGTCGGGATCGGTGCCGGCGGGGAGTTCGCCGCGCTCGACGGCCTCGGTGACGCAGCCCGCCCACTCGGCGATGCGGACCGCGTAGAAGCGGTGCAGAGCCTGCGCCGTGCGCGCGTCGCAGGTCGCCGCGGCGATCACGGAGCGGAACAGGGCTCCCTGGCGGGCGTCGGTGAGCGTCGAGAGCACCAGCCGGGCGTTGGCCCTGAGGTCCTCGGCCAGTGAGCCGGTCCGGGCGCGCGGCGAGGACTGTTCGGCCATGTCGTCGAGGAGGTCGGCGATCAGGCCGGTGGTGGTGGACCAGCGCCGGTAGACGGTCGTCTTGCCGACCTCCGCGCGGCGCGCGACGTCGGCGAGGTCGAGCCGGTCGAAGCCGTGCTCGGCCAGCGCGTCGCCTGCCGCGCGCAGGACGGATTCACGGACCCGGGCCGTACGTCCGCCGGGCCGGACCATGCCGGGTTCCACGTTCTCAGCGCTCTCCGACGTCATAACGGGTCTCCAGTTCCATTAATGGCTGTTCCTCTGCTACGGTCACTTCATCTTAACGGAACCACAGACCCGTTAAAACTTCCGTCCGAGGAAGGACGACCATGTCCGCACCCAGCCAGACCCCGCCACGCGCCACCGCCGTCACCACGTCGGCCCCGCCCCGCATGACCGGACGGCAGAAGCTCGTCCTGGCCCTGCTCCTCGGCGCCCAGTTCATGATCGCCGTGGACTTCTCCATCCTGAACGTCGCTTTGCCCGTCGTCGGCGAGGGACTCGGCTTCTCCCTCCCGGACCTCCAGTGGATCGCCACCTCCTTCGCCCTGGCGGCAGCCGGCTTCACCCTCCTGTTCGGCCGCATCGCCGACCTCGTGGGCCGCAAGCGCCTCTTCGTGGGCGGCATGGTCGTCCTCGGGCTCTCCTCGGCGCTCGGCGGACTGGCGACCTCCCCGGAGATCCTGCTCACCGCCCGCGTCCTCCAGGGCCTCGCCACCGCGGCCGTCACCCCGGCGGGACTCGCCCTGCTCACCACCGCGTTCAAGGAGGGCCCTCTGCGTGAACGCGCCCTCGGCCTCAACGGCGCCCTGATGTCGGCGGGGTTCACCGCGGGCGCGATCCTCGGCGGACTCCTCACCGACCTGCTCTCCTGGCGCTGGGCGTTCTTCGTCAACGTCCCCGTCGCCGCCCTCGTCGTCGCCCTCGCCCCGTCCGTCATCACCGACTCGCGCCCCGCGGGCCGCCCCCGGCTGGACGTCCCGGGCGCCGCGACCGTCACCGGCGGACTGCTGCTCCTGGTCTACGGCCTGACCCAGGCCGGCGCGACCGGCTGGACCACGCCCACCACCCTGGCCGCCCTGATCGCCGGCACCGCGCTGCTCATCGCCTTCTGGTTCGTCGAGAAGAAGGCCGCCGCGCCCCTCGTCCCCGTACGCATCCTCAAGCGCCGCAGCGTCATCTGGGGCAACGCCACTGGGCTGATCGCCTTCGTCACCGAGACCTCGCTGGTCTTCCTGCTCACGCTCTACCTCCAGGAGGTCCTGGGCTATTCGCCGCTCGCGACGGGCCTCGCCTTCGGTGTCCTGGGCATCGGCACGGTGATCGGCGGCACGCTCGGCGGCCGGGCCGTCGGCCGCTTCGGTAACCGGACGACCATCGTCGCCGGCGGCATCGTCCAGGCGGTGGCCACGCTCTCCCTGGTGGCACTCGGTACGTCCGGGGCCTGGATCTGGCTCCTGCTCGCCGCCACGTTCATCGGCGGCATCGGCAACATGCTGATGATCGTCGGCTTCATGGTCACCGCGACCTCCGGCCTCCCCGACGACGAACAGGGCCTGGCCACCGGGCTCGCCACGATGACCCAGCAGGTCGGCATCACCATGGGCATCCCGGTCATGAGCGCCATCGCCACGGCCAGGATGTCCGCCCTCGGCGACGCGGGACCGGAGGGCGTCCTCTCCGGTGTCTCGGTCGCCATCCTGGTCAACTCCGCCCTCGTCCTGGCGGGAGCGCTCCTCGCCGGAGCCTTCCTCCGGCCGCGGCGGGAAGGGAGCGGCGCTCAGCGGTGACGGCGCGGAGCGCGCACTGTACGCACACGACCGACCGGAGACGCGGGGCCGAAACGGCCCCGCGTCCGTCTGTCCGCACCCCTCGGGCCACGCCGGCCGCCGGCGGGATGCCGAAGCGCCACGGTGCCTCGGCGACGGCGCGCGCAGGGGGGCGGAGGGCTCAGAACACGAGATCCGAGGCGCTGACCGAGGGCTCCAGGTACATCGTCTCGGCGGTCAGGAACGGGGCCTTCCAGTCGCCGGTGCCCTTGTACAGCGAATCCCGGTCCCTGCGCAGGCCGATGAGGTCGGGACGCCCGTCACCGTCGGCGTCACCGGCGCCGACGAGCCCGCCGAACGCGTTCCAGCCGCCGCCCACCTTCGTGCGGGCGGCGAAAGTGCCGTCGCCCTTGCCCAGGTACTGCCACAGGACTCCGTCCTTGTCACGGGCCACCAGGTCGCCGGCCGGGGCGCCCGCGATGTTCCCGACGGCCGTGATGTCGTTGTAGACGCCCCAGCCGCTGCCGATCCGCGTGCGGGCGGCGAACGGCTTCGTGGCGTCCCCGGTGCCGGGGTAGAGCCACAGCACGCCGGACTTGTCGGTGGCGACGGCGTCCGGGCGGCCGTCGTTCGTCAGGTCGCTCCCGAACGCGATCTTGTCGTAGATCTGCCAGCCGCCCCCGACCTTGATCCGCCCGCTGAAGTTGCCGACGCCGTCGCCCTGGTACAGCCAGAGCACGCCGGATGCGTCCCGGGCCAGGAGGTCGCCGACGGCCGAACCGCCCAGGTCGCCGCCGGCTTCGATCCGGTCGTAGATGTTCCAGCCCGAACCGAGGAGGGCTTTGGGCTCGCCTGCGTGGATACCGCGCTTCGGGTTGTCCGGCTGGTAGAAGAGGTCGTTGCGCCACAGGCGGCCGGCGGAGTCCCGGGTGAGCAGGTCGGGGGTGCCGTTGTCGTCGAAGTCGTGCGGCGCGGTCTTGCGGACGACCTCGAAGGTGCCCTTGGCGACGGCGTCCGGGCCGATGCCGTTGTCCGGACGGGCGACGATCTCCCAGGTGTACGTGCCGTTGTGAACCTCTTCGTCCCAGTTGTTGGCCTGCCAGGCGAACCCCGTCGCCAAGGTCTGGTTCGAGGTGTGGGACTGCGTCTTCCCGGTGCGCACGTGGCGTACGGTGATCGACACGTTTCCCACTCGGGACAGGCTCCACCGGAAGGCGAAGCCGTCGCTCTTGTCGAGGTCCAGGACCGCGCCGGGAACGGTGAGGGCCGTGAAAGCGACCTCGGTGGGATCGCCGGTCGTCGCGACCTTCGCGACCGTCGGCGCCTCGCTCCCCGTGGCCGCGATCCGGTACATGCCCTCGCCCTGGCCGACGAGGCCGCCCCGTACGTAGAGGCTGCCGTCGGGGGCGGGCACGAGCTCGTACGCGTGGTCGAGCAGCCTCACCGATGTGTGGGTAGTGAGGTTGTAAGCGGTGAGGGGGTAGTGCGCGCCGGGCTGGGAGTAGGACATACCTCCGATCTGCCCGTACGCGACCCAGTCGCCGACGAGGCCGACGTGGAAGTCGCCCGACGCCGGCACCTGTGCCACCGGAATCTCCTGCACGGCACCGGTCGTGATGTCCGAGGCGAAGACCTGCGGAGTCCCGTCCGCCGCTTCGTACGACCACGCGGTGCGGGTCGCGGAGACGCCGACTTGGCCGAACGTCTGGTCACGGATGGAGCCGACGGTGCCGGTGGCGAGGTCGAGCAGGCCCCACTTGGCCTCCGAGCCCTGATGGAAGTTGATCCTCGCGCGCTCGGGAGTGGCGGGCGCGACCCAGAGGGAGGTCGCGCCGGCGGGGAGGCCGGTCACCGTCACGTTGTTGTCCGCCGCGGTGTGCTTGCGCAGGACGGTGCCCGTCTCGGTCGCGAGGGTGGTGAAGACGGCGTCGCCCGCCGAGCCGGCGTACTTCGCGCTGTCCGCAGCCGACCCGATGGGGATCTCCAGCGAACCACTGGTCCTCAGATTCCGTTGCGTGACCTGGTAGGAGCCGGAGAAGACCAGGAAGTCGGTGGTCCGGGTCGACCGCAGGTAAGTGTCGCCCGAGTACGCCTGTCCGGAGCCGTCCGAGTAGCGCCTCCACGTCGAGGTCTTGTCGGGTGCGGTCGTGAGGAAGCCGGTCACCCCGGCCGCGACGAGCCGGCTGCCTTTGGGGTACGGGACGGGGGCGGCGGCGGTGACAGCCGCGCTCGCGTGGAGGCCGGCGTCCGCCGCCGCGACGGCGTTCGCGGGGACGGCTTGCGCACTCGCGCCGACGGTGACGGCGAGGACGGTGGTGACGGCGGCGGCGAGCCGGCGTCGGGTCGGACGAGCCAGAGGCACGTGTCATTCCTCCCGGATGCAACAGGCGCACCATGCGCCTCACCTGTGAGACTCGCGGGAGAGCGAATGGATGTACGACGTATGGGCCCGGCCCGGGCCCACCGCCCACGCAGGTCCGGTGGGCCCCCGGTCACCCATCCGCCGGCCTCGTACGGCAGCGCCGCGGACCCCGCCCGCCTGTGGCCGGACAGCAAAAAACCGCACCCGGTCGGACGGGCACGCCATCATCAGCGGCCCGAGGACCGGGTGCGGTCAGGTGAGCGACGCGACCAGCGAAACCGCAGGTCAGGCGGCCCAACCAGAGATCAGGCCTTCTTGGTCTCCAAGTAGCGGGCCGGGTCGGCGACCTGCGGGGATCGCCCCTGCGGGCTGCTGACCTGGCCTTTTGTCGTTGGCCAGCGATGGGACGCGACGGTCCTGATCGGGTGTCTTGCGGACTGTGTTCGGACTGCTGCCCGCTCGCAGATAGCAGCGTTCCTGATACATCGACGGACACGAGCCGTGCCGACAAGCGGTGCCGCTGCTGCGCCGCCTGGTCATGGCCCCACGGCTGGCGTTGCCGGCTTCTGCGGCTCTTATCATTGTGAATCAGGATGTAATTCGCTAAGTGGATATAAGCACCCGCATGGCCGAGGGACTCCAAAAACCCCATACGTCCGCACCGCCCCACCGCTAGCATTACGCCCCTACATGCGGCACAAGCGCCATGGCGGTGGAGTCGGCATGACCGTCACAGATGACCAATCCTTCGATGCAGAACTCCCGGAGAGTGGGGGCGAGCATCGATATCCGGAGGAAAAGCTCTCTCTGCTGACCTATGCCGACTTGGCCAAGGCTGCTACGAAGATGCAAGCTGGCGCAACTAAGACGAAAGCCGGATGGGAAAACCTGCGAGCGTTGATTGCTCGGCTCCAAGGTGAGAACGAAGGTGCGCTAGACCCCACCCCGGGGGATTTGTGGGGCATCAAAGGGCTTCGCCTCTGTGGGTTTCAGGGAACTGCATCCGAAATTGCCGTGGAGATCGATCCTTCTCCTGGGATCAGCATCTATCACGGGCCGAATGGAGGCTTACCATCGGGTTTGTCAACCAGAAAGCCCGCTTTTGTATATCAATAACGTGCCTGGCCGGATTTCTATCGTCATCGGACTAGTGTCCCTGGAGGAAGTTACGGAAGCGGCCGGGCTGGTGCGATTGGTCAGGCATGTATATGCTCGAGCATCGGATATTTTGCACGGCAGGTCGAGTATGTTGGATGCTCCGGACGTGATAATTGATGAATGGCGGAGCATCGTTGAGCGGTTGGAAGCTCTAACCGGTGTGCGGTCGAATGTGGGTTCGCGCTGAACATATCGTCAGAAGGGCCGGGCACCCCTAATTCCAGCCGTTAAGGGAAACCTGTAGGCCCCCCGTGAAGTATCGGTGGAGGGCGCTTGCGGTGGTGTCCACGAACTCTTCGGGAATGGCGTTGGCGTGGACCCAGCGGACCTGGGAATGCTTCCGGGGTTCGCGGTTTTCGGGTTCGCCGGTCCACTCGTGGGCAGTGAATACGACGGTGAGGAACCCGTTGGGGGCTTCGACGCCCCAAGCGCCGTGGATGATGTGGGCGACCTTGAGAGACTCGGTCTTCACGGTGAGGCCGGTCTCCTCATAGAGTTCGCGGACCGCGGTCTCGGTGATGGGCTCGCCGGGTTCGCTCTTGCCGACCGGCAGGTCCCACATGCCTTGGGCGAACTTGGCTTTCTTGCTGCGTTGGAGTAGGACGACGCGGTTGGTGGCCCTGTCGTGGACGATGACCGCAGCGACCAGCAGGGTCATCGAATCGAACGCCGGTTTGAGTGCCTTCGACTGGTCGTCGGTCTGCTGGGGCATTGGGGTCCCTTCGTAGGACTGATTCTCAAGCGAGGGCTCCACGGGGCCGCTATAACAGTTCCGCAGAAAAGGGCAGTTCGGAGAGGTTCGCCGACCCGTCTGTTCACAGGAGCACGAGATCAAGGTGCGGGAGACTGTGCCACGGTCGATCCATCCGCAGGCTACGTCTGTCAGGGGCGATGGCTTCGATGCTGGTGCCAGAGCCGTGCGGCGTTGAGAATGTTCATTGTCCAGTCGTCTGAAGCGGAGCCCGCGATCTCTTCCCAGAGGTTCGCGCTGGCGTGGGCGAAGGCGTCCACCGCTCGGGGTGGTGCCGACACCCAGGTGGGAAGAAGCGCGACCGCCTCCTCTGCGGCGGATGGCGTGTGACCAGCCGCGACGAGCCAGATAATCCAGTGCGCAGGATCCAACCAGGCGGCTCCGCGGGTGGCCCAGCCCCAGTCGACGAGGTGGGCGCGGTCGTGGGTGATGAGAACGTTGTGGTTGTTCCAGTCCGTGTGGAGCAGCGCGTCCCCTGCGAAGGCTTCCGCATCGGCGGGATCGGCGACGTAGGCAGCCAAGCGCTGTTCGGCGAGCCGGAGTTCGATGTCAGGGCAAGGAAGTGCGGCGAGCTCTCTGAGGGCGCCGGTGACTTTGGGCAAGTCGGGGGAGCCTGGGGAGTAGTCGGCATGGTGACCGTCGATGGCCTCAAAGCCGAGGAGATCCCAGCCGCCGGCGATGACGTGGAAGAGCAGGCGCGGGGCGAGCGGGGTCACGTACGGGTTGATGTCTGCCTCGCGTTGCTGCGTCCAGACCCAGCGGTGGTCGGAGCGCAGGCCCTTGAGGAAGACGACTCCGCCGGCGGTGTGTGCGAGCGCGGAGAGGGAGCTGTTAAGACCAGTGCTGACGTCTTCGATTCTGAGAATCGAGCCGATCTCGGCTTCGATGGCGGTACGAGCGCCAGAGGGAAGACCGGCGAAGGTGATGGAGGGTGCGGGCATGGCCGTCAGGTTTCCAGATCTACGCGCCAACAGGGGCCTTCGGCGCGAGGTACCGCCGAAAGCCCCTGAAGGGATGGTCAGTTGTACGGGTTGTCGTCCCCGCAGCCGGGCGTGGTGGCCGCAGCGAAGGCGTCCACGTCGTCGATGAGGATGATCTCCGCATCAGGCTCGGACGGCGGGCGGATGGGGGCGATCTCGACTGCGATGGCGGTCATGGTTCAGCTCCTTGTAGTCGCGTGTTGGCAGTACCTGTCCAGTGGTGCCTTCGCCTCCTGGTAGACCTTGGCCAGCGGCCGGCAGACCCGGCAGGTGCCGGAGAGCTGGCAGCCGGTGCAGCCACCGGTGCGAAGCATCAGGGAGTCGGCGATGCCGCCGAGGCGGCTCAGGCCCTCGACTCCCGTGGTCATGAGGGGGATCGCTTCGTCACGGCCGACCTTGCAGATGGTCGCCATGCCGTGCGGGTCGACGTGGAAGAAGGTGTGGCCGGCGTTGCAGCCATTGAAGGGTTCGCGATCTGCGAGGTGGTCCGGGGCCTGGGTGGCGAGGGTTTCCGCGCCGCCGTAGATGGTCGGCGACATGTGGGTGTATTCGCGGTACGGCAGGTCGTAGCGGCCGGCGAAGGCGCGCATCTGGTCGGCCTCGTGGGCGTTGTGCCGCGTGATGATCAAGGCGAGATCGAGGGGTAGCCCAGCTTCGTGGGCTGCATCCAGTCCTTTGACGAACATGCGGTACGCGCCCCGGCGCCGGGTCAGCCCGTCGTAGGACTCTGCGGTGGCCCCGTACAGGCTGAGTGTGATCCGGTTCGGCCTCAAGCGAGTCAGCAGGGCGAGGTTCTTCGGTGCGGCAAGACGCGAGCCGTTGGTGAGGATCTCGACCATCATGCCCAGCTCGTACGCCAGCCGGTACGTCTCGGGGAACAGCTTGTCGATCATCGGCTCACCGCCTGTGAGCTGGAGCCAAAGCACCCCCGAGTCCCTGATGGCGTGCAGCAGGCGCTCACGCTCAGGCCACTCCAGGCCGGCGAATTGCTTCAGGCCGAGGTAGCAGTGTTCGCAGTCGTAGTTGCAGCCGAGGTTCAGTTCGTACGAGGCGCGCCCGTATGCATACGGAGAGCGGGAACGAACCAGCACAGTTTCATTGAGGCATCGGTCGCTGAGATCGATCTTCCAAGCCTGACGGGCCACGTCGGCCAGCCACGCGGGCACTGCTGAGGTACCCGATGCGGAGTGCAGTTCGTCGTACCGGGAGGCGGGAAGGCGTGCTGCCTTCGGGTTGCCCGGCCGTACGAGGAGGTGGTGGTCGAGGTACGGGGCGGCGATCAGCTCGTGCATACGGACTCCTCGCTCGGGCTGCTGAGGACCAGGCGGGCCCAGACGGTCTTGCCGATCGGGTGGCGGTCGTGGTGGCCGGTTTCTTCAGAGAGCGCTGCGACCAGAAGCAGGCCCCGGCCGCCTTCGTCGTCCTCCCCGGCCTGGATGGGTCGGGGAGGGGTGCGGCCTGCATCGGAGACTTCGACCAGGCAGTGTGGGCCGTCAACCGTCAGTCGAACTTCGAAGAGGTGCCCTCGTCTGCCGCCGTGTTCGACGGCATTGGCAGAGAGCTCTCCGCAGACGAGGACCACCCGGTCAATGCACTCCTGGCCGTATCCCCAGCTGGCAAGCGTCTTGGAGACGAGGGCGCGGGCCAGAGGCACGCACTTGCGTACCGGGCTGAACTGCATCTGCCATCGCAACGGGGTGGTCTGTCGGTCGTACGTCGTCATCGCGTGCATCGCGTCCCCTCGTCACGGGCGGGCTGTGGGACACAAGTTCACTGCCGCGACGATCACAGAGTCAGGTCACCGTGGTTACCCAACGTGGGTAATCTCTATGGCAGTCGATCCCATGGCATCCCGTCCGGACGCGCGAGTGAGGGGGACGAGTGGCACGCTCGCAGGATCACCGGGCTCTGCCGGCCGAACTGCTGGCCAGTGCGGCATGGCAGGAAGCCTGTCGCGCTCGGGACTTCGCCCGCATCTTCCGGCTGGTCAAAGTCAAGGCCGGGATCTACCCGTCGCGAATCGCCGCGCTGTGCGGCATGACGCCGAGCAGAGTCGGCGAGATCATGGCGGGGCGGCGGGGCTTGGCACACATCGACGTGATCGAACGCGTCGCCGACGGCCTGCGTATCCCCGGTGCAATGCTCGGCCTGGCCCACCGCCCCTGGGAGATTCCTGCCCCGCCTCGCACCGACGAGAGGCCGCCCGAGCCCCTTCCTGCACCGCGCGAACCACAGCGCACCGAACCGGCAGAGGATTTGGACGACCTTCTCGCCCTGGTCGACGGCCGTGCCACCCGTTCCACCCTTACGGCTCTGCGCTCGTCGGTCCAGGACTACTGGCGGCGAGACAACGCACACGGTGGCGCGACCCTGCGGCCCGCCGTCGTGGGGCATCTGCGCTATGTCGGCCGTCTCCTCGATTCTGCCGAGGCTGGCTTACGGCACGACCTCCAAGGGGTTGCGGCCGAGCTGGCACGGCTCTCCGGCTGGGCCTACTTCGACGCCCGCCAGTACAGCACCGCTCGCACCTACTTCACCCAGGCGCTCAAACTCTCCCACACGCAAGGCGACAGCCTCTTCATGGCAAATGTGCTGTCGTGCATGAGCCTGCTGGCCACCTACGACGGCAACCCGAACGATGCCGTGACCCTTGCGTGCCGTGCCCAGGACGCGGCCCGCGTCACCGGAGAACAGCCGCTCGTCATGTCGATGCTGCACCTGCGCGAAGCGTTTGCCCACGCCACCCTCCGAGACGCCCAGGCGTGCCACCAGGCCGTGGACCGCTCCCGCGACCAGTACGAACGCTCACGCGGACGCGAAGCCGAGGCGCCTGACTGGGTCCAGTACTTCGACGAGACGAAACTCCTCGTCGACACCGGCATCGCCTACGCGCGCCTCGGTGAGCCAGCCCGCGCCGAACCCCTCATCACTGAGGGCCTACGTCGAGAGAATGCCGACCAACAGCGGGGCCGAGCCTTCCACGCCTACTGGCTGGCCAGCGCCCAGCTCCAGCTGGGCAAACTCGACGAGGCATGCACCAGCGCCGGCCTTGCCCTTGACCTCACCGCAGCCATCGACTCGCCACGAGTGAGGGGCCACGTCCGGGAACTGCACCGCCGAATGCTGCCCTACGCACGCGAAGCCCCCGTCCTGGCCTTCGAGCAACGCATGCGCGACGCCCGCGGCTGACCCCTTACGAGCTTCCGGTCGCCTCGTCCAGAAGCAGATACAGCAGACCGACCAGGCTGCCACTGCTGACGACCTCACGGCGGTCGATCATGCCCCGGATCTCCGAGATCGGAATCCACTCGATCCGGTCGGACTCGTTCAACTCGGTAGGCGGGCCTGCATATGAGGCGGCCTCAGCGCGGAAGACGAAGTGCTCGGAATCCGTGATGCCGTTCGCGGGTTGCGCGTAAACCAGCGGCTTGACGCTCTCCACCCGCCACCCGGTCTCCTCCTCCACCTCGCGAGCGGCAGCCTGCTCGGGGGTCTCGTCGGCCTCGATTAGGCCCATCGGCAGTTCCCAGCCCCAGGTGTCGGTGATGAACCGGTGCCGCCACATCATCAGCACGCGCTTCTGGTCGTCGACAACGGCCGCTACAGCCAGGTGCCGCATCCGGACCACATGGTGTTCCCACCGCCGGCCGTCAGGCTGCTGGACGTCCACGAGCCAGAGGTTCACCCATGGGTTGTTGTAGATCTGCCGCTCGCCATGGACGGTCCACTGCATGAGCCCAACTCCCTTGTTTCAGTGAAGTATCCAGCATGTCACTTTGACGAGAATCCGACCGCCAAGTTGGGGCATTACCGCCCACGCCGACGAGAGGGAGGAACTTTGGAGTCGGCAGGCACGACCGCTGGCATGCTCGGCTCTACAGCCATTGTGCTGCTTGCCTTCGCGGCTGCGAGTCGTCGGCTTGACGCGTTGTCGAGCCGCCAGATCAGCACCTGGGCAGGATGGTCGGCGGTGTCGAGTTCACGTCCTTCAGCGGCTGCGCTGAGAACAGAGGCTGGCGAGTGGCTGCCAGCCTCTGCACGGCGCAAGGCGGTGGTCAGAGCGGGCCACGCGGGGCAGGCCAGGATTCGGTCGACTTGGGCGGGGAGAGTCGCCCTCGGGACGCCTTCGTAGCGCGCGCCGGTTTCGGTGGGCGGGGTACGACGGATCAGTTCGGACAGGATGGGTGCAGCCTGTGCCTCGTAGGTGCTGCGGAGGCGGGCGTGGGCCCGCTGGCCGGCGGCTGCCTGCTGGGGGTGATCGCGCTGCTCGTGCCAGTGGGCGGCGGCGAGGGCCAAGTGGACGGTGGCGGCGAGTACGGCGATGACGAAGTTGCCCGCGCTGTTGGTGCCGTAGAGAAGTTCCTGTCCTGCCTTGCGCAGAGCGTGGGCCGCCCGGTGGTCGGCGCGGATCATGGACCGGTTGGCGCGATTGAATGCGCTGGCCGCGGCCTGTATCTCAGCTCGCAGAGGATGGGGTCCGTGCAGGGCGGCGGCGTGGAGGAAGTCGCCGAATGCTGCAATTTCGCCCTGAGCCCGGTGCACATCACCGTTCGGGTCCGTGAGGGCGGCGTGTGCGGATCGCAGAGAGCGTTCGGCCTGGCGCCACGGATGGGCCGGTGGCGCGGTCACGGGGGCGTCTGGCTGCGAGGTGAAGCGTTCGCGCAGGCGGTGGATCGACAGGTCAGGTGAAAGTTTGGAGCCGCCGAATTTAACCGGCTCACCGGCAGCAGTGTCACCCTGACCCACCGCCGTCGGAAGACCGAATGGAACTGCGCCCGCAAGGCGCTCCAGGCGGAGGAGAAAGAAGCGGCCGGGCGTGACGGCCGCAAGCCCGTGACGCTGCCGCACCTGGTCACCCACGATCTGCGGCACTTCTACGCCTCCGCGCTCATCGCGGGCGGGGCGAGCGTCAAGCAGGTCCAGATGGTCCTCGGCCACGCGTCCGCCGTCATCACGCTGCGGATCTCCGCGCACCTGTGGCCGGGGGAAGAAGACCGCACCCGGTCCGTGAGGGACGCCGTTCTCGGCGGCCTGCGGACCGGGTGCGGACCGGTATGCGACATGACCAGCGAAACCGCGGGTCAGACGGCCCAACCAGAGATCAAGCCTTCTTGGTCTCCCAGAAGATCTTGTCGATCTCGGCGATCAGGTCGAGCGCCTTCTGGCCCGTCGCCGGGTCCGTGGAGGCCTTCGCGGCCGACAGCGCCTTGAGGGCGTCGTTGACCAGCTGGTGCAGCTGCGGGTACTTCTCGAAGTGCGGGGGCTTGAAGTAGTCGCTCCACAGCACCGAGACGTGGTGCTTCGCGAGCTCGGCGCGCTGCTCCTTGATGACCACCGCGCGGGCCCGGAAGTGCGGGTCCTCGTTGGCCTGGTACTTCTCCTGGACGGCCTTGACGGACTCCGCCTCGATGCGGGCCTGGGCCGGGTCGTACACGCCGCAGGGGAGGTCGCAGTGGGCGCTGACCTTCACCTTGGGGGCAAACAGGCGGGAAAGCATTGAGCTGTCCTTCCTCGTGATCGTCTTCTCAGGTGGGACATTACTCCGTGAGATGCGTGTTTTTGCGGGTGCCCCCATGGGCTTAGGCCAAAAGTCCGGGGTGAGGATGGGACCAGTGGCCGAATGTACGGAACCCTGTTGTGTACGGGGGTACGGGACGGACCGGGGAGGTGCCGGAGAGATGCGGGAGGTGCCGGAGGTGCCGGAGCTGACCGATGAGCAGCCCGGACGGGGGCTGGCGGCGAGAGTGCCGTTCCAGGTGGTGGAGGTGACGGGCCCCTCGATGGTGCCCACGCTCCACCACGGGGACTGGCTCCTCGTGCAGTACGGGGCCGAGGTGCGCCCCGGTGACGTGGTGATCCTGCGGCATCCGTTCCAGCAGGACCTGCTGGTGGTCAAGCGTGCCGTGGAGCGGCGGGCCGGTGGCTGGTGGGTGCTGGGTGACAACAGCTTCGCGGGCGGCGACAGCACGGATTACGGGACCGTGCCCGAGGAGCTTGTCCTGGCCAGGGTGCGGGCCCGGTACCGGCCGCTGACGAAGGATCAGCGTTCGGTGCGCGGTGTGGTGGTCTGGGCCGTCTCCGCGCTGCGGCCGGTCTCGGCGGCCCGTTCGGTCTCCAGGCGCTTGCGGGCCCGGTAGGCGGCCACGTTGGCGCGGGTCGCGCAGCGGTCCGAGCAGTAGCGGCGGGACCGGTTGGTCGAGGTGTCGAGGTAGGCGTTGCGGCAGGGCGCCGCCTCGCACAGGCCGAGCCGGTCCACGCCGTACGAGGTGAGGTGGAAGGCGAGGCCCATCGCCGCGATCGCGGTGTAGCCGGCCGTCGCGTTGGACGGGTGGTCGGCCAGGTGCATGTGCCAGTCCGGCTTGCCGTCCGCGTCCCGGATGTCATGGCCGGAGATCTGCGGGCTGACCGGGAACTCCAGCAGCAGTGAGTTGAGCAGGTCGACCGCGAGCGTCTCGTCGCCCCCGTCGGCCGCCTCGAAGACCGCGCGGAGCCGAGCCCGTACGGACCGGAAGCGGGTGACGTCCGCGTCGGTCGCCCGCCGCGCCGCCTGCCCGTTGGCGCCGAAGAGCTCGCGCACCGCGTCGACCGAGGTGAGGGCGTCCTTGTTGCGGGCCGGCTCCTCGGTGTTGACCAGGCGCACGGCGTAGTCCGAGTAATAGGCCAGTTCCACTTGTAGTCCTTACGGCGTCGGTCTAAGGTCGATGCGGCGATGATGTAATGGGCCGTTACGGGTCCAGGGTATTACATGAAGGGGTTCGGGTGACAGAGACAGCGACGGGGACCGACTGGCAGGCCTGGCAGGAGAGCTGGGACCGGCAGCAGGAGTGGTACATGCCCGACCGCGAGGAACGCTTCCGGGTGATGCTCGACATGGTCGAGGCCTTCGCGGGCCCCGAACCGCGGGTGCTCGATCTCGCGTGCGGTACGGGAAGTATTACGGACAGGCTGCTGCGGCGGTTCCCGAAGGCCACGAGCACCGGTGTCGACCTCGACCCCGCGCTGCTGGCCATCGCGCGCGGCTCCTTCGCCGGCGACGAGCGCGTGACCTTCGTCACCGCGGACCTCAAGGACCCGCGGTGGACGGAGCGGCTGCCCCACGACTCGTACGACGCCGTCCTTACCGCCACCGCCTTGCACTGGCTGCACAGCGAGCCGCTCACCGCCCTCTACCGGCAGATCGGCGGCCTCGTCCGGGACGGTGGCGTGTTCATGAACGCCGACCGCATGATCGAGACGGGGACTCCCCGGATCAACGCCGCCGAACGCGCCCACCGGCACGCCGGCATGGACCGGGCCAAGGCCGCCGGGGTCCTGGACTGGGCGCAGTGGTGGGCACGGGCCGCCGAGGACCCGGTGCTCGCGGGGCCGACCGCCGAGCGGTTCGCGATCTACGGCGAGCACGCCGACGGCGACGTGCCGTCCGCCGCATGGCACGCGGACACCCTGCGCGCGGCGGGGTTCGCCGAGGCGCGGCCCGTCTGGGCCTCACCCTCGGACAGCCTGGTGCTCGCGGTGAAGTAGCGGGAGCATGCCCCGGGGCGGTGCGGACGACGGTCCGCGCCGCCCCGCCGACTTTTCCGGCCGGCCGTGCAACCCGCCCCGCGCGCCACCGCACTGGAAGGGTGAGACGGTCCGCGCCCGCGGACCGGGGGAAGGACGCTGAGGATGCGGAGCGATGACGACGCCGCGCTGCACGCCTTCGTCGAGAGCAGACGCACCGCGCTGTTCCGCAGTGCGTATCTGCTCTGCGGCGACCGGCACGAGGCCGAGGACCTGGTCCAGGCGACGCTGGTCAAGGTGGTGCTCGGCGGACGGCGGCACGGGCGGCTCGACAATATCGAGGCGTACGCGCGCAAGACCCTGGTCAACACCTTCATCGCGGCCCGCCGCCGGTTCTGGCGGCGTGAGCAGTCGTACGGCGAACTGCCGGACCGGGCGGCCCACGGGCCCGACACGGACACCGGCCTCGCGGTACGGGCGGCACTCGCCCGGCTCACGCCCAGACAGCGGGCCGTCCTGGTGCTGCGCTACTGGGAGGACCTGAGCGTCGAGGCCACGGCCGCACTGCTCGGGATGCGGGAGAACACGGTCAAGAGCCACACGGCTCGGGGGTTGGCGGCGCTGCGCGCCGAGATGGCGGAGGAATTGGTATGAGCGACGTGCGTGAGCTGCTGGGGCGGGCCGCCGAGGAGGCGGGACAGCCGGTCATCAGCACCGAGGTGGTCTACGCGAGGGCGGAGCGGGTGCGCAGGCGCCGCCGGGTCGCGGTGTCGGCCGCGGCGGTGTGCGCGGTGGCGGCGGGTGCCTTCGTGGTGCCCGGACTCTCCGCCGGACGGGAACAGGCACCCCGGACGTCCTCGGTGGCGGCCCCGGTCAAGGCCGCGGGCGACACCGGCCGGGCCCGCGAACTGACCGGACTGCTGCCCGAAGGCGTCGGATCGGTCGAGCAGGTGTCGCTGGCCGTCATCATCAAGCACGCGACTCCCGAGCAGGCCGCGGAGCATCCGTACGGGCCGCTGGACGGTCAGTACGCGGTCCGCCGCGAAGGAGGGGTCGGCTACCTGACCGTCGACGTGCGGAGCGCGAAGATGATCAAGAAGAAGCTCGGGGGTTCCCCTGCGGCGACGAACCTGTGCGAGCGGGGGAACGGTGAGCCGGCCCCCACCGACTGCGTCCGCGAGGAACTGCCGGACGGGCGGGTGCTGACCGTCTGGAGCGACGCGATGGACTACGGGGACGGCGGCACCCCGAAGTGGGGCCCGGAGCTGGTGGCCCGGCTGACGCTGAAGGACGGCAGCCAACTGGCCGTCCGGGACAGCACCGGCTTCGAGGCGGATTCCGCGCTGGGGCCGCTGCTCGACACCCCGCCGCTGACGCGGGCGCAGCTGCGGACCCTGATGCTCGACCCGCGGCTGCTGCCGAAGAACTAGTGACGCGGCACTAGCGCCTGACGCGCGAGGGGGCGGTACCGGCCCGACGGGGCGGTACCGCCCCCTCGCGGGTGCGCGGCTCCAGGACCTGTGCGGCTACAGGACCTTGGACAGGAACGACTTCGTCCGGTCGTGCTGCGGGTTGGTCAGGACGTCGCGCGGGTGGCCCGACTCGACCACCACGCCGTCGTCCATGAAGACCAGCGCGTCGCCGACCTCACGGGCGAAGCCCATCTCGTGCGTCACGACGATCATCGTCATGCCGTCCTCGGCGAGACCGCGCATGACGTCGAGCACGTCGCCCACCAGCTCGGGGTCGAGCGCCGACGTGGGCTCGTCGAAGAGCATCAGCTTCGGCTCCATGGCCAGCGCGCGGGCGATGGCCACCCGCTGCTGCTGACCGCCGGACAGCTGCGAGGGGTAGTTCTTCGCCTTGTCGGACAGGCCGACCCGGTCCAGCAGCCGTTCCGCGCGGGCGCGGGCGACGGCCTTGGACTCGCCCTTGACCTGGATCGGCGCCTCCATGACGTTGGCCAGCGCCGTCATGTGGGGGAACAGGTTGAAGCGCTGGAAGACCATGCCGATGTCCCGGCGCTGCGCCGCGACCTCGCTGTCCTTCAGCTCGTACAGCTTGTCGCCCTTCTGGCGGTAGCCCACCAGCTTGCCGTCGACGGACAGGCGGCCGCTGTTGATCTGTTCCAGGTGGTTGATGCACCGCAGGAACGTGGACTTGCCGGAGCCGGACGGGCCGACCAGGCAGAACACCTCACGGGGAGCGACCTCCAGGTCGATTCCCTTGAGGATGTGGGCGGCACCGAAGGACTTGTGCACGCCTTCGGCCTTCACCATGGCGGTCATGTCACACCCCCCTGGGGCTGGTGAGGGAGCGCAGATTCATTCTGACCTTCTGCCACGGCGTCAGCGGCAGCTGCCGCAGTGACCCGCGCGCGTAGTACCGCTCGACGTAGTACTGGCCGATGCTGAAGACGCTGGTCAGGGCCAGGTACCAGACCGAGGCCACCAACAGCATCTCCATGACGGCGAACGAGGTGGAACCGATGTTCGTGGCGGCCCGCAGCAGATCCGTGTACTGCACCGCGGAGACCAGGGACGAGGTCTTCAGCAGGTTGATGAACTCGTTCCCGGTCGGCGGCACGATCACCCGCATCGCCTGCGGAAGGACGATCCGGCGCATGGTCTTGCCGTTGGACATGCCCAGGGCGTGCGAGGCCTCGGTCTGACCCTCGTCGACCGACTGGATCCCGGACCGGACGATCTCCGCCATGTACGCGCCCTCGTTCAGACCGAGGCCCAGGAGGGCCACGGCGAACGGCGTCATGACGTCGACCATCTCGTCCTTGTAGAACCCGAGGTTCAGGATCGGGAAGATCAGGGCGAGGTTGAACCACAGCAGCAGCTGCACATAGACCGGGGTGCCGCGGAAGAACCAGATGTAGAGCCAGGCGACCGCTCCGGTGACCGGGTTCTTCGAGAGCCGCATGACCGCGAAGACGACACCCAGCACCAGGCCGATGATCATCGACAGCACGCTGATGATCACCGTGTTGACGGCGCCCTTGACGATCCGGTCGTCGAAGACGAAGTCTCCGACGGTGCCCCAGTTGATGTCGCCCTGCGCGAACGCGTAGACCAGCGTGCCGAGCGCGGCCACCACGACCACACCGGAGAGCCACCGGCCCCAGTGGCGTACCGGAATGGCCTTGATCTGGGGCGGGGGCACGGAAGCGCCCTTGGAGACCGACGAGTGCATGGGTGGTTCGTCGGCGGGTGACTTGTCGAACTTGTCAGTCACGGTGACTGCCCTTCAGTGGAACGCTTGAGGCGGGAACGCCGGGACCTACTTGCCGGCGTTGACGGCTGCCTCGGTGACGGCGCTGTTCTTGACGTCCCACTTCTCCAGGACCTTCGCGTACTCGCCGTTCTTGATGATCGTGGCGAGCGCTTCCTTCAGCGCGTCACGCAGCTGGGCGTTGTCCTTGTTGACGGCGATGCCGAAGGGGCCGGCGTCGGTCTGGTTGCCCGCGACCTCGAAGGTGTTGCCGCCTCCGGCCGTCTTGGCGATGTGCGCGGCGACGGGGTAGTCGTTGAGGTCGGCGACCGCGCCACCGATCTTCACGCGGTTCTGGGCCTCGGCGTCGGTGTCGAACGGCTCGATGGACAGCTTCTTGTCGCCGCACTTCGTGGCCTGGGCCTTGAAGGTGTCCTCGTAGATCGTGCCGCGCTGCACGGCGACCGTCTTGCCGCAGAGGTCGTCCAGCGAGGTGATCTTCTCCGGGTTGCCCTTCTTGACGAGGAGCGAGACGCCGGAGGTGAAGTAGTCGACGAAGTCGACGCCCTTGCCGACCTTCTTGCCCTTGTCGTCGAGACCCTCCTGGCGGGCCTTGGTGTCGCTCATGGCGGACATGACGACATCCTGGCGCCCGGTGTTGAGCGACGAAATGAGGCCGTCGAAGGTGCCGCTGGTGAACTCGAACTTCACGCCGAGCTCCTTGCCGAGCGCGGCGGCGATGTCGGGGTCGATACCGACGATCTTGCCGCCCTCCTCGTACTCCATCGGAGCATAGGAGGCGTCCGTGCCGACCTTGATGACGCGGGAGTCCTGGTACTTCTTCGGCAGCTTCGCGAACAGCGGGGCCGCGGAGGACGTGGCGGTGTCGCTCTCCTTGGTGCCCGAGCCCGAGCTCGTCTGGTCACCGCAGGCGGTGAGCAGCAGCGCGCCGGCGACCGCGAGGGCGCCCACCGCGGCGATCCGGGACTTGGCGGTGGTCTTACGGCGGGTGGTGCTTGCGGTCATGATCGGGGTCCTCCGGCAGGTGAGGGGCATTGCCAGCTGGTCGGGAACTCTTCTTCGAGTTTCGCGACCGTGTGTGTTTTCGGCATCTTGCCATTCGGACTAGCCCAAACAGGGGGCACCGCATGTCAAAATCGGGTAACGGGACACCCCCGAACCCAGCGGGCCGGCACATCAAGGCCGGACCTTTCCCTGGAATCGCACCTTCCTACCGGAAGATCCCCGCCTGAAGCCCGCTCTGGGCGGGTTTCATGTCGCCTGGTCGACTTGTGTGTATGTCCCCCTATGAGACGCGTCACCGTGGGTATACCGACTCGTCGGCGGTACTGCCTGTCCGGTAAGAAGGACGTTTACACCCCTCATCCGGGGCCCAGGGCGCGTGTGCGGCGCGCCCGCGCGTACGTACCTCCCCCTGCCGCGGCGGACCAGTCGCCCAGCGCAGGGAACGGACGCGGTGCCCGCCCACCCCTCCTCAACCAGGAGTGGCCACCCTCAAACGATGAAGACTTAAGGGGTCAACACCATGGCAGCGGAGATCGTCAATCCTCGCAGCGACAGCAACACGGACAGCACCACCGACAGCGCCACCGACGAGCCGTTCGATCCGGCCTTCGCGCTCCACCGGGGCGGGAAGATGGCCGTGCGGGCCACCGTCCCGATCCGGGACAAGGACGACCTGTCCCTCGCGTACACGCCCGGCGTGGCGAAGGTGTGCAGCGCGATCGCCGAGAACCCCGAACTCGTCCACGACTACACCTGGAAGTCCCAGGTCGTCGCCGTCGTGACGGACGGCACCGCCGTGCTCGGGCTCGGCGACATCGGCCCCGAGGCCTCCCTCCCCGTGATGGAGGGCAAGGCGATCCTGTTCAAGCAGTTCGGCGGCGTGGACGCGGTGCCGATCGCGCTCGCGACCACCGACGCGGACGAGATCGTGGAGACCGTCGTCCGGCTCGCCCCGTCCTTCGGCGGCGTGAACCTGGAGGACATCTCGGCGCCGCGCTGCTTCGAGATCGAGCGCAAGCTCCAGGAGCGGCTCGACATTCCCGTCTTCCACGACGACCAGCACGGCACCGCCGTCGTCACCCTCGCGGCCCTGCGCAATGCCGCGAAGCTGTCGGGGCGCGGCCTGGGCGAGCTGCGCGCTGTCATCTCGGGCGCGGGTGCGGCCGGCGTGGCCATCGCCAAGTTCCTGCTGGAGGCGGGGCTCGGCGACGTGGCCGTCGCCGACCGCAAGGGCATCGTCAGCCGGGACCGTGAGGACCTGACCGACGTCAAGCGGGAGTTGGCCGAGCTCACCAACAAGGCCGGCATCTCGGGTCCGCTGGAGGCCGCGCTGGCCGGTGCGGACGTCTTCATCGGCGTCTCCGGCGGTACGGTCCCGGAGCCGGCCGTCGCCTCGATGGCGCCCGGGGCCTTCGTCTTCGCCATGGCGAACCCGAACCCCGAGGTGCACCCCGACGTCGCGCACAAGTACGCGGCGGTCGTGGCGACCGGGCGGTCGGACTACCCCAACCAGATCAACAACGTGCTGGCGTTCCCCGGCATCTTCGCGGGCGCGCTCCAGGTGCGGGCGTCGCGGATCACCGAGGGCATGAAGATCGCCGCGGCGAACGCGCTGGCGGACGTGGTCGGCGACGAACTGGCGGCCGACTACGTGATCCCGTCGCCGTTCGACGAGCGCGTCGCCCCGGCGGTGACGGCCGCGGTGGCCGCCGCGGCCCGGGCGGAGGGCGTGGCCCGGCGCTGATGTCCTGAGGCGGGGGTCCGGGCGCGGCGCCTTCTCGAAGGCGTTGCCCCGGGCCCCCGTTCCCCGACCGCCGGAGGGGATCGGTCCCGCTCCCGCCGGCGCTGAGTTCGCGGGCCGGGGGTGACGCCGTCACCCCCGCGTCGCCGCAGCCGCCGTCCGGCGGCCCGTCACGCGCGGTGCGTGTCACACCCGCAGCCGGTTACGCGGGAGTAGCGGGCCCCCTATCGTCGGGCGCATGTTCGCCGCCTACGCATCCCGCCTCGACCGCGACCACCCCCTCAACGGCCTTGAGCTGGGCGAACGCCCGGCTCCCGAGGCGCGTCCCGGGTGGACCACCGTCAACGTCCGGGCCGCCTCCCTCAACCACCACGACCTCTGGTCCCTGCGCGGCGTCGGTCTCGCCGAGGACAAGCTGCCGATGATCCTCGGCTGCGACGCCGCGGGCACCGACCAGGACGGCAACGAGGTCGTCCTGCACTCCGTCATCGGCCAGACCGGGCACGGGGTCGGCCCCGATGAGCCCCGCTCCATCCTCACCGAGCGCTACCAGGGCACCTTCGCCGAGCAGGTCACCGTCCCGAGCTGGAACGTGCTGCCCAAGCCGAAGGAGCTCACCTTCGAGCAGGCCGCCTGTCTGCCCACCGCCTGGCTGACCGCGTACCGCATGCTCTTCACCAACGCCGGGGTGCGGCCGGGCGACTCCGTCCTCGTCCAGGGCGCCGGAGGCGGTGTCGCGACCGCCGCGATCGTGCTCGGCCGGGCCGCCGGGCTGCGGGTGTACGCCACCAGCCGCGACGAGGCCAAGCGCGAGCGGGCCGTCGGCCTCGGTGCGATCGAGGCGTACGAACCGGGCGCGCGGCTGCCCCACCGGGTCGACGCCGTCATCGAGACGGTCGGCGCCGCCACCTGGTCCCACTCCGTCAAGTCCCTGCGCCCCGGCGGCACGCTGGTCATCTCCGGCGCCACCAGCGGAGACCGCCCCTCGCACGCCGAGCTGACCCGGATCTTCTTCCTGGAGCTGAAGGTCGTCGGTTCGACCATGGGGTCCAAGGACGAGCTGGAGGACCTGCTGGCGTTCTGCGCGACCACCGGGGTGCGTCCGGTCATCGACGAGGTGCTGCCGCTCGACCGTGCCCGCGAGGGGTTCCAGAAGCTGGCCACGGGTGACCTGTTCGGGAAGGTCGTGCTCACTGTCAACGAGGGTTGACACGCCTCATGGTGTCAACGTAAGTTGACATCATGACCGAAGCAACGGATCTCGCCGAGCGCGCAGGCGACCGCGACCCCCGGGTGGGGCTGCGGTCGGTCGCCGCGCTGCGGCGGCTGCTGGAGCAGCTCGAAGCCGTACAAGTCAGAAGCGCCCGTGTACAGGGCTGGTCGTGGCAGGAGATCGCGGCCGAACTGGGCGTCAGCCGGCAGGCCGTGCATAAGAAGTACGGGAGGCATTGATGTTCGAGCGATTCACCAAGGGTGCCCGCGCCACGGTGACCGGCGCCGTGACCCACGCCGAACGGGCCGACTCCGGCTCGGTCACCGAGGAGCACCTGCTGCTCGCCCTGCTGGACCAGGAGGGCGGCCGGGCGTCGTACGCCGTCGCCGCACTGGGCCTCACCGACCGCAGGGCCTCGGTGGAGACCGCACTCGCCGACGCCCGCAGGCGCGGCGGCATGACCAGGGCCGACGCCGACGCCCTCGCGGACATCGGCATCGATCTCACCGCGATCGTCTCCCGCATCGAGGAGGCGCACGGCGAGGGCGCCCTGCGGGGCGACCGCAAGGACCGGCGGTGGTGGTCGGGCAACCGCCCGTTCGCCAAGGAGGCCAAGAAGATCCTGGAGAAGTCGCTGCGGATCGCACTCGGCCGCGGTGACCGGTTCATCGGCGAGGAGCACCTCCTCCTGGCCCTCACGGCGTCCCCCGGAGTCGTCGCCGACGTGCTCGCCGAGCACGGTGCGACGTACGAGACGGTCAGCCGCGCCCTGTACGGGGACGGCGGCGCGGGCCAGGACCGCAAGGCGGGCTGAACGGAGCGCGGGCTGAACGCGGGGCGGCCCCGGGGATCACTCCCCGGGGCCGCCCTGCTGGCCCTGCTGGCCCTGCTGGCCCTGCTGGCCCTGTCCTACTTCGCGGCGGCGTTGCCGTTGCCGTCGCTGTTGCCGTCGGCGTCCTTCCGCAGCAGCGCTCCGATGTGGGCGGCCGCCGTCGACAGGTGGCGTCGGGCCTGAGCGAGCTGGTCCTCCGTCACCCCCCGGTCCCTGGCCGCATCGCGGATGTCGTCGCGGAACCGGTCGAGCAGGCGGTCCAGGTCGCGGGCCGGGTCGCCGGTGCCGCCCGCGTCCTTGCCCCAGTCCGGGTCGGCGTCGGCGGCGTCCGGCTTCGTGTACGGGGGCCAGTTGCCCGTGCGGGCGAGGCTGCCCAGCTGGCCGGTGATCTCGGCCAGCCCCTCCCGTACGCCCGCCGGCCAATCGCCGCGGGCGAAGTGGTCCTGGACCTGGCGGGCCGCGTTCTGCATCTGCTCACGCGCCCGGTCCTGGGCCTCCTTGGCCTGGCGGCGGGCCTGCTGGGCCTCCTCGCGGGCGCGGCGGGACTCGTCCTTCGCCCGGCGGGCCTGCTCCTTCCACTCCTGCTTCGCCTTGCGCAGCTCTTCCTTCGCCGTGCGCCAGGCCTCCTTGTCGCCGAAGTCACCGAAGTCGCCCAGGTCACCGAAGCCGCCGAAGGGGGACGCCTTGCCGGCCTTGCCGCCCGGCCGGGACGAGCCCGTGTGCCGCGACTCGTCGGCCGCGGCGCGCATGTCGCTGCGCAGTTTGCCCGCCGCGCCACGGACGTCGTCGCGTATCTCGGCGGCCAGCTCGGAGACCGACTCCCTGATCTCCAGCTCCAGATCGGCGAGCTCGCCGGTGCGGCCCGCCAGTTCGGCGCGGCCGGCGTCGGTGATCGAGTAGACCTTGCGTCCGCCCTCGGTGGCGTGTGTGACCAGGCCCTCCGCCTCCAGCTTGGCCAGGCGCGGGTAGACCGTGCCCGCCGAGGGGGCGTACAGGCCCTGGAAGCGCTCCTCCAGGAGACGGATCACCTCGTAGCCGTGGCGGGGGGCTTCGTCGAGCAGCTTCAGCAGGTAGAGGCGCAGGCGGCCGTGGGCGAATACGGGGGGCATGTCAGAGCACCTTTCCGGTCGGCTCGGCGTCGTGCGGCTCGTCCTCGGCCGGTGGGCGGCGCAGCAGGGCGATCGACCCCGAGACCGTCGTCGCCCTCAGTGTGCCGGTTCCGGAGCCCAGCGTGCCGGTGATCTTCTTCGCTCCCCACTGGCCGCTGACCCTGAGGTCCTCGAAGCCGTTGGAGACGGAGCCGCTCGCGGTGTTCGCCTCCACCTTCGCGTCGGCCGGGTGCGGCAGGCGGATGGCGAGCTCACCGGAGACCGTGGCCAGCCGCACGTCGGTGGGCTTCCCGGTCGGGTCCAGGTCGAGCACCATGTTGCCGCTGATGGACTCGGCCTTCACGGACGCCCCGGCGCCCTCCACGACGGTCAGGTCGCCGGAGACCGAGTGGAAGCGCAGATCGCCGGTGACGGCGTGCGCCTCCACGTTGCCGGAGACGGTCTCCGCGCCGACCGGTCCGGCGAGGCCGACGAGCGTCGTGTCGCCGGTGACGCCGCGTACGTCCGTACGGCCGCGGACGCCGGAGACGAACGCGCCGGCGCCGACCACGCCGACCTCCACCGCCGACCCGGCCGGGAGGGCGAGGGAGACCACCGCACGGCGGTGCCAGCCCTTGCGGTCGAACCACTTGAGCATGTTCTGCCAGGCCAGGTCCTCGTACGAGACGGTCAGCACGCCGTCGTCCTGCGTGACGATCAGCGGTGGCCCCTCGATGTCGGAGACCTCCAGCCTGGCGGTCGGCTCGTCGGTGCCGACGACGTTGACCGTTCCGTTGACGATGCGCACGCTCAGCGCGGTCACCGGTTCGTCGAAGGTGAGCTTGCGAGGCTCGGCGATGGCCCACGTCGACACAGGCATGGATCTGTCCTCCTGGGGAGCCCGGATGACGCAACATATCGCGTCTCTTGTCAAACACGATATATCGCGGACCGGGTAAGTCAAGGCGGGGTCGCGGGGAGGGTGGGGATGAGTGGTGGCGCAAAGTGCATCAAAAGCGGGCAATGTGTCCTACCGTGTGGGGCATGGACGTGACATCACCACCCGTGGGAGCGCTGCTGCTGTGCCGGGCCGAGCCCGAAACGGTGCGGCCGGTCGCCCATCTGCTGCGTGCGCGGATGCTGCTCGCGCCCGCCGGTGAGGGCTGGAGCGTCCTCGTGCCGGAGGGGAAGCCCTGGCAGGGTGAGCGCGGGGGGCGGCCGGGAGCGGGGGAGGCCGTCGAGCCCGTCGACCGGGTGCTCGGCGGCTGGGCCACCGCGCTCGCGGTCGGCTCCACCTGGCCGGTCCTGGCGCTGTGGTGGGACGCCGACCGGGCCGGGTACACGCTCGCGGCGGGCTTCCGCCGCCCGGTCGGCTACGTCTGGCTCGCCGACGGGACCCCGGCCGGTGAGGACGAGGCGATGCGCACGTTCGCCGAGCGGCTCGGCCTCGATCCCGTGCTGGACGTCCAGGCGCTCGAAACGCTGACGCGCCCCGAGCCGGGGACGGACGCCCGGGCCCGGCTCCTCGGAGTGCTCGCCGTGCTCTCCCGCACCGGGCTGGAGCTCCCGCCCGGCCTGGATCCCGGCGAGGCCTCCGGACAGCTGACCGCGGGGGCCTACGGATCGCCGGCGGCCGAGCCGATCACGTGGACCGGCTGGCGAGACGCGGTGAAGGTCGAACTCGAAGCGGTCGAGAACAGCCGCCTGGGGCCCTGGATGCGCGGTCCCCGGGCCCGCGCACTGGCGGCCGTGCAACTGGCTGCAGGACTCCCGATCGCGCTCTGGGGAGTGGGCCGGCGCAGTGGCGGATGGGTCTGCGCCGGGGCGCTCCTGATGGCGCACGGGGCGCTCGGCCTCGCGTACGACCGGATCAGGGCCGAGGGGCCGGAGGGACCGGCCCGGTCCTGAGGCCCTCGCCGATCGGTCCATGGCACGGCGATCGGTGCTCCTCCGCCGACGCTCGGCCCGCGCGGCTCGGTGATCCGGCCCCGTCACGGCCCGCGCGGCTCGGTGATCCGGCCTACCGGCGCGCGGCCCGCGCGGCTCGGTGATCCGGCCCCCGGCGCTCGGCCCGCGCGGCTCGGTGATCAGTCCTCGTCGTCGTCCTCGTCGTCCAGCCGGGCCAGCCAGGTGGCGAGGCGCTCGACCGGCACCTCGAAGTCGGGGTTCAGATCGACGAAGGTGCGCAGCTGCTCGGCGAGCCACTCGAAGGTGACCTCTTCCTCGCCTCGCCGCTTCTCCAGCTCCTCGATACCGCGGTCGGTGAAGTACATAGCCCGAGTTTACTGCCTGGTGAGAGCCCTGCGACGGCCGGGAGACCGGTCCCCCGCAGGGCGCGCGGGGGGCAGCGAACCGGCCTGCGGCGCTCCCGCGTCCTCGTCCATGTACCCCGCACCGGCCGTCTACGGCCGTTAATCTGCGGGTACTTGGGGAACGGGGGGTGTCATGGGCGACGGTGAGGCCCGTATCACGCGCATCGAGATGCCGGACGGCACACCGGTCTGGGCGAGGATCTCCGGGGCCGAGGCGCTGGCGGATCCGGAGCCCGGCGGCGGACCGACGTACACGGACACCGGGTTCGGGGACCTCACCGACCGGGTGCAGGCCAGGGTCGAGAGCCTGCAGTCCGTGGTGACCGGCGTCGCGCGCTCGCTCGCCGTGCCGCTGCGCGCCGTGCGGCCGGACGAGGTGAGCGTCGAGTTCGGGATCGAGCTCACCGCCAAGTCCGGCAAGGTCGTGGGGCTGCTCGCGGACGGCGAGGCCAAGGGCGCCATCAAGATCACGCTCACCTGGAACGGAGGCGGGCCACCGGTCGACACGCCCCCGCCCGCGCCGGTGCCCGCGCAGGCGTCCGCGCCCCCCGCACCCACGCCGCCGGTCCCGTTCGCGCCCCCGATGCCACCGCCCCACGCTCCGGCACCCGCTCCGCCGGCCCCGCCCCCGCCGCTCGGGGGCGCACCCGGGGCCTCCCCGCCCGCCGGGGCACCCCCCGGCGCACCGGCACACCCGGACGGCGCGGGCGGCGCCGACGGCGGCGGGGCATGACCTCGGACGGCGAAGGGGGCGCAGGGGAGGGACTGGCTTCCGCCCAGGCTGCGCTCATCGACCTCGTGCAGGACGCCACCGTGCGCATCCATCGCCCGCCGTCCGGGTATGCCCAGGACGGGCCGGGAGGGGACTTCCTGGGCAGCGGCTTCTTCGTCGCACCCAGCTGGGTCCTCACGTGTGCGCACGTGGCGATGCGGGGGGAGGGGGGCATGGTGGGCGTGTGGTTCAAGGAGGACCGGTACAGCGCCGAACTGACCGAGGTGCCCGGCAAGGTCGTCGCCGCGATGCCCGACACCCGGCCGCCCGGGGCCGGCGGCTGGCCCGCCCCCGACCTCGCGCTCATCCAGCTCCAGCGGCCCGTCGACCACCCCTGCGTCTATGTGACCGAGCGTTCCGAGGCGATGCTCCGCGGCCGCGAGATCCACTGCGTGGGCTGGGCGCCCGGTCAGGGCGGGGGGCTGCAGAACCGCAGCGGTGTCTGCGTGGTGAAGGGCTCCTACGGGGTCTCGGGCGACGCCGAGCAGGTGGTCAGGCTCGACGGGGACTGGGTGGAGCTGGGCATGTCCGGCGGCCCCCTGGTGGACCTCGTCCGGGGCGAGGTGGTCGGGGTGATCAAGTCGCGGCTCGACAACCACCAGGGCGGCACCGCCGTGGGGATCGAGCGCCTGCGCACCCTGAAGGTGCCGGCCGCGCCCGTCGAGACCGAGACCGACGACCTCTACCAGTCCGTCTTCCACGCCCACGACCGCTACCACGCGGACCAGCACAACAGCTCCGCCGGCACCGAGCGGACGTGGACCGACGCGCAGAGCGAGCTGCCGGTGCCCCCCGGCGGCATCCTCGGCCCCCGGCTGCGGGTGGACCTGCTGGGGCGGCTCGCCGAGCTCACCCCGCCCGCCAGCACGCGCGGTCTGCTCGTCCTCCTCGACGGCCTGCCCGGGGTGCACTCGCGCGACCACCGCCCGGCCCCGCGCGGCTGGCGCGACGGCCTCGGGGCGCTGTACGACACGCGGGCCCGCGACCGCGAGGCCCGGTTCGCACTGATCGTGCGCTACTGCATGGGCGTCCTCGCGGCGGACCGCCCCTGGGGACAGCTGTCCGCCCGGAACGCCAAGGAGCTCTGGGGGTGGGTGAAGCGGATCGCGGAGGCCGAGCTGCCGAGGGACCTGCGCCGCCAGCTCGACGTGGAGTGGGCGGACATCCGGCTGCGCCTGGAGCAGAACCGTCAGCGGGCCGCCCGCGCCCCGGCGGGCGAACCCGTCCTCTACGGGGAACGCGACGGCGTCGTGCTCCAGGTGGACCTCCAGGGCTGGGCCCGGGACCAGTACGACTGGAGGGTCGCCGTCGACCGGCGGGCCGCCGACGCGGAGCCCATCGACGAGGACAGCCGCGGCACCCCGCTCGGCACCGTTCCCGACCGGCTCGCCGCCGCGCTCACCGAGGCCTTCCGCCGGTGCGACGAACCGGGCAGCCCGGCCATGCTCCAGGTCGTCGTCGCCCCCGAACTGTTCGGGCTGCCGGTCGACGACTGGGTGCTCCCCACGGACGGGCAGCGCCTCGGAGCCGTACGCCCGGTGGTCCTGCGCACCTCGTACCAGGGGCCGCCCGACGAGCGTTCCGCACGCTGGGACACCGGGGCGGCGGCGGGGACCCGTGCCGAAGTCCTCGACTGCGAGGACGAACTACGGGTACGCGTACCGGACGTGACGCGGTTGCGCGCCCTGGCCCACGACACCGTGCCGGTCCTCTGCCGCTACGGCGGCCGCCCGGACCCCGACACCGCGGCCGGGGTCGTCCGGTTGATCGACACCGGCTTCGGGGTCGCCCTGCTGCAGCGGCGGCCCGCGGAGGCCGACACGGTCTGCAGGGAATTCCACCGACGCGCGACCGAGGCCGTGGCGGACGCCCGCACCCGTGACCGGCTGCCGTGGAAGATCCACGAACTGAGAAGAGGGGTGAGCGCGGGACGTACGGAGACCTACTGGTCCGCGGGCGCGGCCCTCTATTTCGACGATCCGCACCATCCGCTGCCGGACCCCGGCAACGACTTCCTGGAGGCGCCGTGACGCGAGGTGCCCCACACCGCCCGGAGGGCCGAACACGGCTTCCCCTTACGGGAGTTACCCGGGATGTCTACGGTAAGGCACGTTCGACGGCGGCCGCCCGTGCCGGGCGAGTGACAATGAGGAACACGCTATGAGTGAACCCAGCGAGTGGCTCATCTACCGAGGAATCGGCGAACCGCACGACGAGGTGGCGCAACTGCCGCCCCCGCCGCCCTGGCGCGACTTCGTCGGCGCACCCGGGGGAGCGGGCGAGTCGGCCGACCGCCGGCTCGGCATTCCCGGGCGCATCGCCGAGGAGCACCGGCCGGGCGCCGAGGAACTCGAGATGATCAACGCGGCGCTCTATCTGCGGCGGCCGCTGCTGGTCACCGGGGACCCGGGCGCCGGCAAGAGCACCCTCGCCCACTCGGTCGCCCGGGAGCTGGAACTGGGCAAGGTGCTGCGCTGGCCCGTCGTCAGCCGCACCACACTGCTCGACGGCCTCTACCACTACGACGCGATCGCCCGGCTCCAGGACGTACAGATCGCCTCGCACGCCTCGGCGGACGGCGGCGGGGGAGCCGGATCCGCGCAGAGCGTCGGCAGCTACATCCGGCTCGGACCGCTGGGCACCGCACTGCTCCCCGCGGACCGCCCCCGGGTGCTGCTCATCGACGAGCTCGACAAGAGCGACATCGACCTGCCGAACGATCTGCTGAACGTGCTGGAGGAGGGCGAGTTCGCCATCCCCGAGCTGGAACGGATCGCCGACCGGCTGCCCGACGGCGAGACGGACGTGCTCGACCACGACGGCAACAAGGTGCGGATCAAGGGCGGGCGCGTGCAGTGCCGGGCGTTCCCGTTCGTGGTGCTCACGAGCAACGGCGAGCGGGACTTCCCCGCCCCCCTGATGCGCCGCTGCATCCACCTGGAGCTGGGCCGGCCCGACCACAAACGGCTGGCGTCCTTCGTGAAGGCCCACCTGGGCGAGGAGGCGGCCCGGTCGAGCGACGACCTCATCGCCCACTTCCTGGAGCGCTCGCGCAGCGAACTCCTCGCCACGGACCAGCTGCTGAACGCCATCTACCTCACGCATGCCGCGGCCCCGTCCGGCCGTGACCGGCTGGCCGACCTGCTCATCCAGCGACTCGACCGGCCGAGGTGAGGCGTTGATGCCCGGGGCGGACCGGACGCCCGCCGAGGGAGCGGCGGGCGCGATGCCCGGTGGCGCGGGCGCCACCGGGGCTCCCGGCGTCCCCGGGCCGTACGACGGGGGGTTGCTGCCGGAGCTCGTCGCCCGGCTGCGCGGAGCCGGCCTCGATCCCGACGTCGAGCAGCTCTGCGACGCGCTCTGGCTGGCCAGGTGGACCCGTGGCGCCGGACCGGACGAAGGCGGCGTGGCGCCGCCGGCCGCGGCCTCCGGCCCCGCCGAGGAGACCTCGGCCCCTGGCCCCGCCGGCTCACCGGCCGCGCGGGAGGACCCGGCGCCGGACACCGGCCGCGACGACCGGCCCGACGAGGAGCGCGAGCCGCGGGACGATGGACGGATCGCCCTGCACCCCGTCCCCCGGGGCCCCCGGACCGGCGGACGGGACGACGACGAGGCCCCGGACGGCCCGGCGCCCGGCGCGCGGGCCCGCGCCGCCGTGCTCCCGCTCGGCGTGCCCGCCGCCCCCGTCCTCCCGGCACCGCTCGAACTCACCCGAGCGCTGCGCCCGTTGCAGCGCTACCGCCCCGTCTCCGCCCCCTCACGCCGGGTCCTGGACGAGACCGCGACCGCGGAGCGCAGCGCCCGCGCGGGCGGCCTGGTCATGCCGGTGTTCCGGGGGGTCCGGCGGGGGGACGCCGTCCTTCAGTGCGTGATGGACGCTTCCTCCTCCATGCTGGTGTGGGACCGGATGTTCCGGGAACTCCAGCAGATATTCGGCCAGTTGGGCGCCTTCAGGGACGTCCAGGTGCGCTACCTCCACCAGGGCCCCGACGGGGGGTGCGCGGTCAGCCGCAGCGCCGACCCCGCCGCGGCGGCCCTGCACTCCGCCGACCGGCTCAGCGACCCCACCGGGCGCCGGGTCACCGTCGTCATCAGTGACTGCGCAGGGCCGCTCTGGCACAGCGGGCAGGCCCACCGGCTGCTGCACCAGCTGGCCCGGCTGGCCCCGGTCGCCGTCCTGCAGCCGCTGCCGCAACGCATGTGGAGCCGCACCAGGCTGCCGGTCACCTTCGGCTCGCTGACCCGGGGCGAGGGCCCCGCCGGAGCCACCGCGCTGAAGGTGACCGGGGACGCCGGAGCGGGGCCCGCCGCGCACCCCGGGGCCCTGGCCGTCCCGGTCCTGCCGCCGACGGCGGACGCGCTCGCGGCCTGGGCCAGGCTGCTCTCCGGCACCGGTTCGGCGCGGATCTCCGGAGCGGTCGGCTGGGTGCGGGCCGACCAGCCCGGCGCGCCCGCCCGGCGGCCGGGCGGAGCCCTCTCCTCGCTCCAACTGCTCAGCCGCTTCCGGTCGGCGGCCTCTCCGCTCGCCGGACAGCTGGCCGTCTACCTCGCGGCGGCGCCCCTGTACCTGCCGGTCATGCAACTGGTGCAGCGCACGATGCTGCCGCACTCGGGCCCCTCCGAACTGGCCGAGGTGCTGCTGAGCGGACTCCTCAGGCGCGCCGACGGCGGCGGGGGACGCGGACAGTGGTACGCCTTCGAGCCCGACGTCCAGGACGCCCTGCTCGGTCCGCTCGGCCGGGACGAGGCCCTGCTCGTACTCAAGCACTGTTCGCAGTACGTGGAGCAGCGGTTCGGCAAGGGCGGGCCCAACTTCCCGGCCCTGGCCTTCGCCCAGCTCGGCGACGGCGGCGGGCACGCTTCCCCGTTCGGGAGCGGCGTCGTGGCGGCCCGCCCCGGCCGCGCGGACGAGGCCGCCGAGGCCGCCGAGGAAACCGATGACGCCGAGGACGGTGAGGAGCCCGGCGGGAGCGAAGGGAACGACCGGCGCGGCGGCCCGCGCGTCCCCCAGGCCTTCGCCGAGGTCGCAGCCCGCGTACTGGAGCGCTTCATGCCCGTGCCCCCCAGCTTCGTGAGCCGGGAACCGGCGGCCCCCGGGGCTCCGGACCCCCTCGCCGCCCTCGCCGTGATGCGGGCGCGCGAACTCGTGCGGCACTTCGAGGCCGACCGGATGGTGCAGCGGCTGATCGACGCCGTGCAACTGCTGCGGGGCGCCGCCGAGAGCGGTGCGCCGTCGGCCGACGATCCCGGGCTCTGGGCGGAGTACGCCCGCTGCGTCCTGAGGCTCTGGGAGGTGCAGGGTGGGAGCGACCTGCTCGGCGAGGCCGAACGCGCCGCCGAACGCGCGGCCTCCCGGCCCGGAGCGGTGCGCGAGCGGGCGGTGCTGGCCAAGGTGCTGCACGCGGCGGCCGACGACCGGCGCCGGCGCGGCGACCGGCGCGGCGCCCTGGAGCTGCTGCGGCGAGCCGACCGCGAGTACACGGCGGCCTGCGCCGACCCCGGACTGGAGCCGGCCGAGGCGTTACGGCTGACCCTGGAACGGGTGCGGGCGCTGGAGGCGCAGTGGCGGCTCGACGGCGACAGCGCCCTGCTGCAGAGTGCCTGCGGCATGCTGGAGGCCTTCGCCGACGCCTGGCCCGACCAGGAGAACCGCCCCGCCGCCCTTCCGCTGCAGCACGGCCGGACGCTCCTGAAGCTCGCCCGCGTCACCGAGGACGGTGAGCGGTCCCGGGAGTACGCCCGGCAGTCGGCCCGTTCGCTGCGGACCGCCTTCGGCCAGGGCGGCGGGCACACCACGGGCTCCGAGGGCCGCGTCGTGCTGGACCTGGTGGACGCGCTCCTGGCCTCGGGCGCGGAACCGGACGAGGCCGCGGTCCTGACCGGCCAGGCGCTGGAGACCGTGCGCGACCAGCGACAGCGCGCCCAGCTGCAGATCAGGCAGGGCCGGGTGCGGGTCGCCCGCTACGAGCACACCGGTGATCCCGGCGAACTCGTCACCGCTGCCGAGTGGTTCGGCCGGGGCGCCCGGGGCATCCCCCGCGACTCGCGGGCCCACACCGACGCGCTGGCCGAGTGGGGCGCCACCCTGCTGCGCCGCGCCGAACTGCCCGACGGCACGCCGCACATCGACGCGGCGGTGCATGTGCTGCGCGACTGCCGGTCGGAGACGCCGGCCGGCGGCGCGCACCAGTCCGAGCGGCTGCTCATGCTGGGCCGGGCCCTGATGCTGCGGCACCGGGCCACCACGGACCGGGTCGACCTGCGGGAGGCCGAGTACCTCTTCAAGCTGGCGGCCGAGGAGGCCGTGGACCCGCTGACCGCGGCGCGCTGCTGGCTGGAGCTGGGCCGGGCGCTGCTCCGGGCGGCCGTGGTGCTGGACCGGCCGGCCCGGCGCGACGAGGCCGCGGAGGCGTTCCGGGCGGCCGCCGAGTCCGCGACGGAGGCACAAGTGGAGCAGGAGGGTCCACAACTGCCCCAGGAGGCAGTGGAGTTGAGTGCTACAGCCAACCACTGGCGGGGTATGACCTATGAGAGTGCGGGACGCCCCCGGGCCGCGCGGGACGCGTACCGGGCGGCCCGCCAGGAGTGGCGCAGACTGCCGGACGGCGGTGGCGCGGCGGGCGAGTCGACCGCCGCGCGGCTGGCCGTCCTGGAGCGCTGAGTGCTCAAGGACGAGCACCGGTGGTCCAGGACCGGTGACGGCCGGCGTAACGGACGTCACGGGCCGGCGGCGCGCGGCGGGACGAAGCGGGTCAGGGACGCGGGATCGGCGGTGTGCACTCGACGGCGAGCGCGGCACGGTGGACCCGGTGCTGCAGTACGGGGAGGCGTGATGAGCGAGTCGACACGTGACGACGGGGCGGGAGCGGCCGTGAGCGGGGCCGGCCCCGCCGGTGAGCTGCCGGATCTGCTGGGACTCGACCTGGAGGACCTGCGGACCCTGGACCACCCGGTGCTGGCCGAGGTGGTCGCCGATCTGCGCGGGCGGGCGCAAGAGCCGCAGGAGATGCTCTGGGGTTTCGACGCGGCCTTCTGAGATGGCCGACCCCACAGCGCCGCACCCGCGGACCGGGACACGGCCGGTCACGGCGCCGCCTGTGCCCTTCGGGCAGTTCATCGTGAAGGTGCACGGCCGCTGCAACCTGGCCTGCCGGTACTGCTACCTGTACGAAGGCCCCGACCGGACCTGGCGCGCCCGCCCCGCGGCGGCGTCACCCGCGGTCCTCGACCGTGCCGCGGACCGGATCGCCGAACACGCGGCCGCGCACCGGCTCCGGCACGTCGCCCTGGTGATGCACGGCGGCGAACCCCTGCTCGCGGGCCCCGGCCGGCTGGCGGCCCTCGCCGACCGGCTGCGCGAGCGCGCGCCCGCCGGCTGCACCGTCCACGCCGTCGTGCAGACGAACGCCACCCTGCTCACCGACGCGCGGATCACCACGCTGGCCCGGCATGGCATACGCATCGGCATCAGCCTGGACGGCGGCCTGCCCGCCCACAACACCCAGCGCGCCGACCACGCGGGCCGCCCCTCCTGGCCCGCCGCCTCGCGCGGCGCCCGGCTCCTCGCCGACCACCACCCCGACGCGTACGCCGGCATCCTCACCGTCGTCGACCCGCGCACCGACCCCGTGGAGCTGTACGAGTCGCTGCTCGCCCTGCGCCCACCGGCGCTCCATCTGCTGCTGCCGCACGGCAACTGGACCAGCCCACCGCCCGGGCTGCCGGACCTGACGGACACCTCCAGGGGGCCGGGGTCCGGCCGCGCCACACCGTACGGCGACTGGCTGTGCGCGGTCTTCGACCGCTGGTGGCCGGCCGCCCGGAGGGAGACCCGCATCCGGCTGTTCGAGGAGTGCCTCGCCCTGCTGATCGGCCTGCCCGCCGCGACCGAGTCCCTCGGCCTCGACCCCCTCAACGCCGTGGTGATCGAGACGGACGGGTCCATCGAACAGGTCGATTCGCTCAAGTCCGCCTACGACGGTGCGGCCGCCACCGGCCTCGACGTCTTCCGGCACACCTTCGACGACGCCCTGCGCCACCCCGGTGTCGCCGCCCGCCAGGCGGGTGCCGGCGCACTCGCCGCCGCCTGCCGCGCCTGCCCGCTGCTGAGGGTGTGCGGCGGCGGGCACTACGCCCACCGCTACCGCGCGGAGAACGGCTTCGCCAACCCCTCCGTCTACTGCGCCGACCTCGAACGGCTGGTCCGGCACGTGGCGGACAGGCTCGCCGACGCAACCGCAGGAGACCCCCCATGACCGCCGTCCCCGACTCCGTACTGCGCGAACTCGGCCGGACCGAGGGCGGCCCCGCCACCCTCGCCCTGCTCGCCCGGGCCCAGGACACCCGACGGCTGGTCCTCCTCAGGGCCGTGCTCGACGCGGCCGCCGCCGCCCCCGCGCACGTGTGCCCGCCCCCGCTGCTGGACCGGCTGCGCGAGGACTGGGCGCTGCTGGAAGCCGCCGAGCGCACCGACCGCCCCGCGGTGCGCACCGTGCTGTTCCACCCCCTGGCCGGCCCCTGGGCGCAGCGGCTCCTGGCCGGCCTCATCGGCACGCGCCCCGCGGGCCCCGGCCTCCTCGACGACCTGGCGCATCTGACCGCACTCGCGGCAGCGGCCGCGATCCGGGCGGGGATGCCCTGCGCCGTCCGGCTCCGCCCCCACGGCCCGCTGGCCTCCCTGCCCACCCTGGGAGCGGTCCGGTCCGGACCCGGGCCGGTCGAACTCAGCCACGCGGACGGCGAGCTGACGCTACGGCCGGCCGGCGCCCCGGCCCTGACCGTACGGACCCAGCCGGACGGCGCCCTGACCTCGGCCGACCCCCGCTGGCTGCCGGTGCTCATGCTGCCCGGCGCACTGCCCGGCTCCCGCCCCGTACCCCTGGACGACGTCGACCCCTACGGCGCCGGGGGTGACGGGCTCCCGAGCCACGGGCTGAGCGCGGCCCCCGTCGACGACCAGGAACGCAAGGCCTGGGCCGAGTCCTGGACCGGAGTGGAGCCCCTCCTGCGCATCGGCGGCGACCACCGCCTCACCGAAGCGGCCGTGCTGCTGCGCTGCGTCGTCCCGCTGGACACCCCGCCCGGCTCGGGGGGCGAGGGGTCCGCGCACTGCAGCGGAACCAGGCGGGAGGCGTTCGGCGCCGTCCTCAGCAGCAGACCGGCCACCCCCCTCTACTTCGCCGCGACCCTCGTCCACGAGCTCCAGCACACCAAACTCTCCGGCCTCGCCGACCTCGTACCGCTGCACCGGGAGGACGCGACCCCACGCCACTTCGCCCCCTGGCGCCCCGACCCCCGGCCCTTCGACGGTCTCCTGCACGGCACGTACTCGCACCTCGCGCTCGCCGACTACTGGCAGCGGTACGCGCTCCACGCGCGCCGGGTCGTCCACCGGGACCTGGCCTGGGCCGAGCACGCCCGCTGCCGTGAACAGGTCGGCGCGGTGCTGCCCGTACTGGCCGGATCGGCGGCGCTGTCCCGCGAGGGCCGGGTGCTGGTCAACGAGATGATCTCGCTCTACCACCGTCTGGACGATTCCCCGCCCCCGCCGGGGCACCTCGCGCGCGCACAGGCGTACGTGAGCACCGCCAAGGTGATATGGCAGCAGAGGAACGGCTCGCGAAGGCAGTGAGCGCATGCGGGACACCGGCTGGAGCGGCCACGCTCCGGTGTATGTTGAAAAAGCTCGTACCGAGGCAGGGAGACGGTTGAATGCCCGGAGCACACAGGTCAGTTGGGGTAGCCGGGACGCACACCGTCACGATCAGCTTCGCCGGTTTCAACCGGGCCTGGTCGGCATGGATCACGGACCGTCTGGAACGGCGTGGCGTGACGGTGCGCCAGCAGCGCTGGGACCCGCCGGTCGAGATCCCGCTGGAGGAGTCCCTGCGGGATCTGACGCTCGCCCAGGGACGCATCCTGGTGATCCTCAGCGACTGGTACTTCCAGCTCGGCCCGCGCAGCCACGACGAGTGGAACAGGGCGCTGCGCGCCGTGGTCGCCCCGGACCCCGACCGGTTCGCCGCGGTCTGCGTCACCACCTCCGCGCTGCCCGGCGCCACCTCGGTCTTCGGCGCCGCCGACTTCACCCATGTCGGCGCCGACGAGGCCGAGCGGCGGCTCCTGGCCCGCCTGTGCCTGCCCGCCGATCCCCTGCCCGAGGCCGTCGAGGCCCGGCCCGGCCCCCGCTACCCGGCCGAGACCCCCCAGGTGTGGGGCGGCGTACCACGCCGCAACATCCGGTTCACCGGGCGCGAGGAGCTCCTCAGCAAGGCGTACCGGTCCCTCCAGGAGGCCGGACCGGGCGCGGGGGTCGTCACCCTGCACGGCATGTCAGGCGTCGGCAAGACCCAGCTGGCCGCCGAGTACGTCTACCGCTTCGGTTCCGAGTACGACGTGGTCTGGTGGGTGCCCGCCGACCGGCGTGCGCTCTACCGGCAGAAGCTCGCCGAACTCGCGCCCGAACTGGGCCTGTCCACCGGCGCCGAGTACGGCGAACGGCTGCGCGCCGTGCGCGACGCGCTGCGCCGCGGCGACCCGCACGCCCACTGGCTGCTGATCCTGGACGGCGCGGACGAACCCGACCAGATCTGGGACCTGGTGCCCACCGGACCCGGACACGTCCTGATCACCTCCCGCAACCCGGAGTGGAGCGAGCACAACAGCGACCTCGTCGAGGTCCCCGTCTACACCCGCCACGAATCCGTCGCCTTCGTCCGCCGCCGCGCACCGCGACTCACCCCCGCCGAGGCCGACCAGCTGGCCGACGCCCTCGAGGACCTGCCGCTGCTCCTCGACCAGACCGCCGGATGGCTGAACGACTCCGACCTCTCGGTCGACGAGTACATCGGCCTCCTCGAAGGCGGGATCGACCAGGACGTGGTCAAGGTCTCCGCGGACTTCCCGCTCGCCTTCCAGACCGCCTGGTCGATACTGCTGAACAAGCTCAAGGACACCGTCCCCGAATCCGTCGACCTGCTGCGCCTGTGCAGCTTCTTCGCCCCCGGGTCCATCCCCGTACGGCTGTTGAAGGAGATGCCGCCGGGGGAGCTGCCGGAACAGGTGGCGGGACTGATGAACGACCCGCTGCTGTGGAACAAGGCGATCGGCCAGCTCCGTCAGTACTCCGTGGTGCGGCTGGAGTCGCACGAGGCGGGCGTGGACGGGGCGTCGTCCGGCGAATCGCTCTACATGCACCGCATGGTCCACCAGATCGTCGGCCACGACATGGCGCAACAGGACCGTCAGGAGTTCATCGACGTCGTCCGACGGGCCCTCGCGGCCGCCGACCCCGGCCGGCCCATCGACACCCGCCTGTGGCCCACGTACGCCGAGATCACCCCGCACCTGAAGTGGGCCGACGTCCTCAGGAGCACCGACCCTGCCGTGCAGACCCTCGTGCTCAACTGCCTGCGCTACATGTACTTCTCCGGGGAGTACCGGGCCGGCATCAAGCTCGGCGAACGCGCCATGACGGCCTGGCGGGAGCTCCTCGGCGAGAGCCACCCCAGGATCTGGGACCTCAGCTACCACTACGCCAACCTGCTCAGGGCCGTCGGCGACTACGCGGGTACGGAGGCCATCGAACGCGCGGCGGTGGACCACCTGCGGGCCGAGCGCGGCCCCCAGGACCTGGAGCACCTGCGCGCCGCCAGCGGCCTGGCCGCGGACCTGCGCGGCCTGGGACGGTACGACGAGGCGCTGGAGATCTCCACCTGGGTGGCCTCCTCGTACCACGAACTGCTGGGCGACCAGGACTCGCGCACCCTCAACGCGCAGAACAACCTGGCCGTCACCCTGCGGCTCCTGGGCCGGTACCAGGAATCCCTGGAACTCAACCGGCGGACGCTGGACTCCCGCCGCCAGCTCCTGCGCCAACGGCACACCTGGACCCTGTCGTCCGAGATCCACTACGCCACCGACCTGCGGCTGCTCGGCCGTTACGGCGAGGCGATGTCGCTCCAGAACCAGAGCGCCCAGGTGCACCGGCGCGTCCTCGGGCCGGACAACCCGCAGACCCTGCGGGCCGAGTTCAACCTCGCGCTGTGCCACTACCGTTCGGGGGAGCGGACCAAGGCCGCGGCCCTGTTCACCCGCGTCCTGGAACGATGCGAACGGGTCCTCGGCGAGAGCCACCCGCTGACCATGATGTTCGCGGCCGGACAGAGCTGCTTCGCCCGGGAGCACGCCAACATCGACCAGGCCAGGGCCATAAGCGAGAAGGCCGTCGCCGGCTACGCCGACATGCTCGGCGAGGAGCACCCCTATGTGGCGGGGACCCGCTCCAACCACGCCCTGATCCTGCGCAACGTGGGAGAGCGGGAGCACGCCCACGCGCTCCTGGAGGAGTCGCTCGCCGCCATGACCCGGGCCGTGGGCGAGAACCACCCCTGGACCCTGGGCTGCGCCGTCAACGCCTCGGCGGTGCGGAACCTGGTGGGTGACCCGGAGTCGGCCGCCGCGCTGACGGACTCGGTCGTCACCCGGGCCGTCGAGGTGCTCGGCCGCACCCACCCGCTGACGCTCTCCGCCCGGATCGCCCACGCCGCGGACCTGCGCGGCCTGCGGGAACGGCAGAAGGCCGAGAAGATCGAGAGCGAGGCCCTGGGCGACCTCGTGGCGACGCTCGGGGCACAGCACGTCCACACCGTCTCGGCCCGCTCCCGCAACCGCCCCTACTGGGACTTCGAGCCGTTGATCGTCTGACACGGCCCAGGCCCGCACGCGAAGGGGCCCGGCCCGCGATCGCCTCGCGGGCCGGGCCCCTTTCGCACCCAGGTCGACCGGTCAGGCCTCGAAGACCTCCGCGACCAGCTGTGCCTGCTCGGCCTGGTGGCGCTTGGCCGAGCCGACCGCCGGGGACGAGCCGTGCGGCCGCGAGATGCGGCGCAGGCGCTCACCGTGCGGGATGTCGGCGCCGACGGCCAGGTCCAGGTGGTCGATCAGGTTCAGGGCGATGAACGGCCAGGCGCCCTGGTTGGCCGGCTCCTCCTGGGCCCACAGGTACTTCGCCGCGTTCGGGTACTTGGCGATCTCGGCCTGGAGCTCCGCACCCGGCAGCGGGTACAGGCGCTCCAGACGGATGATCGCGGTCTCCGTGTCGCCACGCTTCTGACGCTCGGCGTCCAGGTCGTAGTAGACCTTGCCGGCGCAGAAGACGACCTTGCGGACCGCGTTCGGGTCGACCGAGTCGTCGCCGATCACCGGGCGGAAGCCGCCGGTGGTGAACTCCTCCGCCTTCGACGCCGCCGCCTTGAGGCGGAGCATCGACTTCGGGGTGAAGACGATCAGCGGCTTGTGGTGCGGGTTGTGCACCTGCCACCGCAGAAGGTGGAAGTAGTTCGACGGCAGGGTCGGCATCGCGACCGTCATGTTGTCCTGCGCGCACATCTGGAGGAAGCGCTCCGGGCGGGCGGACGAGTGGTCCGGGCCCTGGCCCTCGTAGCCGTGCGGCAGCAGCAGCGTGACGCCGGAGGTCTGGCCCCACTTCTGCTCGGCCGAGGAGATGAACTCGTCGACGACGGTCTGCGCGCCGTTGACGAAGTCACCGAACTGGGCCTCCCAGATGACGAGCGACTCCGGGCGGGCCAGCGAGTAGCCGTACTCGAAGCCCATCGCCGCGTACTCACTGAGCAGCGAGTCGTAGACGTTGTAACGGGCCTGGTCGTCGGTCAGGTAGAGCAGCGGGGTGTAGTCCTCGCCGGTCACCTGGTCGACCAGCACCGCGTGGCGCTGGCCGAACGTGCCACGGCGGGTGTCCTGGCCGGCGAGCCGGACCGGGGTGCCCTCCATCAGCAGCGAACCGATGGCCAGGGTCTCGCCCATGCCCCAGTCGATCGTGCCGTCCTCCACGGAGGCCGCACGGCGCTGCATCTGCGGCATCAGGCGCGGGTGGACGGTGATGTGGTCCGGGATGTTGACCTGCGACTCGGCGATCCGCTTCACGACCTCCTGGGAGATCGCGGTGGTCACGGCCACCGGGAACTCGGCCCGGGGCTCGGACACATGCGGCTGCGCCGGGTGCGAAGTGGCCTCGCGGACCTCCGCGAACACCTTCTCCAGCTGGCCCTGGAAGTCCTGGAGCGCCTGCTCCGCCTCTTCCAGCGTGATGTCGCCGCGACCGATGAGGGACTCGGTGTACAGCTTGCGCACCGAGCGCTTCTTGTCGATCAGGGTGTACATCTGCGGGTTGGTGAACTGCGGGTTGTCGCCCTCGTTGTGACCGCGGCGGCGGTAGCAGATGAGGTCGATCACGACGTCCTTGTTGAACGCCTGACGGAACTCGAAGGCGAGCCGCGCCACGCGCACGACGGCCTCGGGGTCGTCACCGTTGACGTGGATGATCGGCGCCTCGATCATGCGCGCCACGTCGGTGGCGTACATCGAGGAGCGCGAGGACTCCGGGGCGGCGGTGAAGCCGACCTGGTTGTTGATCACCACGTGCACGGTGCCGCCGGTGCGGTAGCCGCGCAGCTGCGACATGTTGAGCGTCTCGGCGACGACGCCCTGGCCCGCGAAGGCCGCGTCGCCGTGGAGCGCGACGGGCAGGACGGTGAAGTCCGTGCCGCCCTTGTTGATGATGTCCTGCTTGGCGCGGGCGATGCCCTCCAGGACCGGGTCGACCGCCTCCAGGTGCGAGGGGTTGGCGGCCAGCGAGACCTTGATCTGCTCGCCGTCCAGACCGGTGAAGGTGCCCTCGGCGCCCAGGTGGTACTTGACGTCGCCGGAGCCGTGCATCGACTTCGGGTCGAGGTTGCCCTCGAACTCCCGGAAGATCTGCGCGTACGACTTGCCGACGATGTTCGCCAGCACGTTCAGCCGGCCGCGGTGGGCCATGCCGATGACGACCTCGTCGAGGCGGGCCTCGGCGGCGGAGTCGATGACCGCGTCGAGCAGCGGGATGACGGACTCGCCGCCTTCCAGCGAGAACCGCTTCTGGCCGACGTACTTCGTCTGCAGGAAGGTCTCGAACGCCTCGGCGGCGTTCAGCCGGCGCAGGATGCGCAGCTGCTCCTCGCGCTCGGGCTTGGGGCGCGGACGCTCCACCCGGTCCTGGAGCCACTTGCGCTGCTTCGGGTCCTGGATGTGCATGAACTCGATGCCGGTGGTGCGGCAGTAGGACTCCCGCAGCACCCCGAGGATGTCGCGGAGCTTCATCATCGTCTTGCCGGCGAAACCGCCGACCGCGAAGTCCCGCTCCAGGTCCCACAGGGTGAGGCCGTGCTCGGTGATGTCCAGGTCGGGGTGCTTGCGCTGGTGGTACTCCAGCGGGTCGGTGTCGGCCATGACGTGGCCGCGGACCCGGTAGGAGTGGATCAGCTCGAAGACCCGCGCGGCCTTGGTGACGTCGTCGTCGTGCGAGGCGTCGATGTCCTTGAGCCAGCGGACCGGCTCGTAGGGGATGCGCAGCGCCTTGAAGATCTCGTCGTAGAACTCGTTCTCGCCGAGCAGCAGCTGGGCCAGGATCCGCAGGAACTCGCCGGAGGCGGCGCCCTGGATGACCCGGTGGTCGTACGTCGAGGTCAGCGTCATGACCTTGGAGATGCCCAGCTTGTTCAGGGTGTCCTGCGACGTGCCCTGGAACTCGGCCGGGTAGTCCATCGCGCCGACGCCCATGATGAGGCCCTGTCCGGGCATCAGGCGGGGCACCGAGTGGACGGTGCCGATGCCGCCGGGGTTGGTCAGCGAGGCGGTGACGCCGGTGAAGTCGTCCATGCCGAGCTTGCCGTTGCGGGCCCGGCGGACGATGTCCTCGTAGGCCTGCCAGAACTCGAAGAAGTTGAGCGTCTCGGCCTTCTTGATGGCCGCGACGACCAGCTGGCGGTCGCCGTTCGGCTTCACCAGGTCGATGGCGAGGCCGAGGTTGACGTGCTCCGGCTTGACCAGGGTCGGCTTGCCGTCCTTCTGCGCGAAGGAGTAGTTCATCGCCGGCATGGCCTTGAGGGCCTGCACCATCGCGTACCCGATGAGGTGCGTGAAGGAGATCTTCCCGCCGCGGGCGCGCTTGAGGTGGTTGTTGATGACGATGCGGTTGTCGAAGAGCAGCTTCACCGGGACGGCTCGGACGGACGTGGCCGTCGGCAGCTCCAGCGAGGCGTTCATGTTCTTCGCGACGGCGGCGGAGGGGCCGCGCAGCGTGACGTACTCCGGACCGGCCGGGGCCTCGGTGGCCGGGGCGGCGGGAGCCTTCGCGGCCGGGGCCGGTGCGGTCTTCGCCGGAGCGGCCTTCGCCGGAGCCGCCGGGGCGGCGGGTGCGGCCGCGGCCGGCGCGGGCGCCGGTGCGGCAGGGGCCTGGGCCGCGGGCTGCGCAGGTGCGGCAGGCGCGGTCCGGGTGGTGGGAGCGGGCGCGGTGGCGGCCGGGGCCGCGGGCACCGCAGCCCCCGCGGCTGCGGCGCCGGGAACGGGCTTGTCCGCCGTGCCGGACGTACCCGGCTTGTAGTCGGCGAAGAAGTCCCACCAGGCGCGATCGACCGAATTGGGATCCTGGAGGTACTGCTGGTAGATCTCGTCGACGAGCCACTCATTGGGGCCGAAGGCAGCGGCCGGGTTCGTACCCGGGCTGGCTTGGTCGGTCGAGATGCTCGAGTTACTGGGGGACTGAGACGACACGGCGGCAACCGCCCTCTTCCGCTTCACAAGGTGATGGACAGCGGAAATCAAGGCTACGCCTCCCCGGCCGTTCCCTGCAGGCCGGGCCGGTCTTCGTCGTGCAAGTCACATCGAAAGTCGGGTTTCGGGGCAGGAAATGGCGGGAAACAAGCTTGGTTCCGCTTCACTCCGGGTACGCGAGACCGCAGTTACGGCCCCTTGGACCGTACCCCTTGAACAGAACTGAACACACACAGGCAGAACACGTAGAACGCGTCCCTCCGGTTCGAACCCTATGTCAACCTCGCGGCTGAGGGATCCCCGGAAGAGTGACGCGTATACGGCAGCCGCGCGCTGATTCGGCCACACCGATCCGGCCGCCGTGCAGATCCACCGCCCAGCGGGCGATCGCCAGGCCCAGCCCCGTACCGCCGTCACTGCCCGGACCGTGCGGGGAGGGCACCTCGCCCCGGTTGAAACGCTCGAAGACCCGGTGCCGCTCGGACTCCGGGATGCCGGGGCCCTCGTCCAGGACCTCCAGGTGCAGCGACTCGGGCTGCGGACCGCGGCGCGCCAGCACCGTGACCCGGCCGTGCGGCGGGCTGTGCTTCACCGCGTTGTCGATCAGGTTGGCGACCACCTGGTGCAGCCGCTCGGCGTCCGCGTGGGCGGTCAGCTCCGGCGGGGACACGTCCAGGTGCAGATGGACGTCCTTGCGGGAGTGGTTGCCGGAGCCCGAGGACAGCCGGCGGTGTGCCGCGGCGAGGTTCGCCTCCTTGAGGACCCCCGACAGATAGGGCCACACCTCGAAGCGGCCCGCCTTCAGCGTGACCACGCCGTTGTCGAGCCGGGACAGGTCCAGCAGCGTCTCCACCAGCCGTCCGAGCCGCTCCGTCTGTTTCAGGGCCGTCCGCATCGTCTCCGGATCGGCCGAGGACACCCCGTCCACGACGTTCTCCAGCACGGCCCTCAGCGCCGCGATGGGCGTGCGCAGCTCATGTGAGACATTCGCCACCAGCTCCTTGCGGTGCCGGTCCACGGCCGCCAGATCGTCCGCCATCAGGTTGATCGTCTGCGCCAGGTCGCCGAGCTCGTCGCGCCGGTCGGCGCCGCTCACCCGTCTGGTGTAGTCGCCGTGCGAGATCGACCGGGCCACCGCTCTCATCTCGTCCAGCGGCGCGGTCAGGCCGTGCGCCACGAACTGGGTGATCAGCAGGGTCGCGATCACCGAGAACACCGTGATGAACCGCAGCTCGGTGCGCGTGCGCACGGCCACCATGAGCAGCCCGGTCGTGATGAACACCGACACCACGACCAGCGTGCCCAGCTTGGCCTTGATGGAGAACGGCCGCAGCCCCGGTCCGGGCGCGGTCATGGCGCGGGGGTCTCCAGCGCGTAACCGACGCCGTGCACGGTACGGATCCGCTCCGCGCCGATCTTGCGGCGCAGTGCCTTGATGTGGCTGTCGACGGTACGGGTGCCCGAGGCGTCCGCCCAGTCCCAGACCTCCGCCAGCAGCTGCTCCCGCGAGAGCACCGCGCGCGGGGTGTTGGCCAGGCAGACCAGCAGGTCGAACTCGGTCGGCGTCAGGTGCACGTCATCGGCACGGACCCGCACCCGGCGCTGGGCGTGGTCGATCTCCAGCTCACCGAGGCGGAGGATGCCGCTGCGGGGCGTCACGGCGGCCAGCGCGGCCCGCTCCACCCGGCGCAGCAGGACGTGGACGCGGGCCGCCAGCTCACGCATGGAGAACGGCTTGGTCATGTAGTCGTCGGCGCCGACGCCGAGGCCGACGAGCATGTCGGTCTCGTCGTCCCGGGCGGTCAGCATGAGCACCGGCACCGGGCGCTGGGCCTGCACGCGACGGCAGACCTCCAGGCCGTCGAAGCCGGGAAGCATGATGTCGAGCACCATCAGGTCCGGCTGCCAGGCCTCGGCCGCGTCCACGGCCGCCGGGCCGTCGAGCGCGGTCTGCACCAGGAAGCCCTCGGCCCGCAGGCGGGCGGAAATGGCATCGACGATCGTGGCGTCGTCCTCGACCACCAGCACGCGGCGCTGAGCGCCCGGGGTGGCCGCTACGCCTGTGTGGGTGGTGTGTGTCTGTTCCATCGCCCCGCCCCTGCCCGTTCTCACGGAGGCCATTCCCCCGGACGTACGGTTTTCGCTCGTGAATTTTCGTGGGTGATCCCGCTATCGGTCAGCAGCGTAAAGGCAGCGGAGGGCTCCCGGCTACGCAGGGTGCAAGGCCGCGGGGCCCGGCCGGGGGTGCGGCGGAGGCGGAGTGTCGCGCTTGTGGCGCTTGGCCCCCGGGCGTCCCGGGGCCCGCATACCCGGCGGGGGGTTACCGGCCCGCTCGAATTGCGAGATGGACCACGTCGGGCACACCCCGGGCAACGCCTACCTCTTCCGTCCGTACCCCATGGAATCCGGCATCTCGCAAGGCCTGTTCGAACGCGTCGGAGGGTTGTGCGGACCACACCGCGAGCACGCCGCCCGGCGTGAGCCGCGCGAGGCAGTCGGCGAGCCCGGCGGGGGAGTACAGATGTCCGTTGTCCTCGGTGACGGTCCAGTCCGGGCCGTTGTCGATGTCCAGACACAGTGCGTCGTAACGGTCCGTAGTCGTACGGAGGTGCTCGACGAGGTCCGTCGTCAGGACGACGGTCCGCGGATCGGCGAGCGCCGCCCCGGAGATCGCGGCCAGGGGTCCGCCCCGGTGCCAGTCGACGATGGCCTGCTCCCGCTCGGCCACCACGATCCGCCCCCACCTCGGCTCGGCGGCGGCCCGGGCGAGCGAGAACCCGACCCCGAGCCCGCCGATGAGCACCGCCGGCGCGGGCCGGCCGGCGGGCAGCGCGTCGAGCGCGGCGTCGATCAGCAGCCGCTCGGAACGACCGTCCGAGGTGTCCATCAGGAAGCACCCGTTGGCGATGATCTCGAAGTCGTCGCCCCGCCTGCGCAGGACGACCTCCCCGTGCGGCCCCTCGCGACGGTCCAGGGTGACGGGGGCGAGGGCGTCGGGGCCGAAGGTGTGGGGCATGGCGCTGATCTCCGGTGGTGGCGGTCGGTGTCCCGGCCATCCTGTCCCGCCGGGCGGCGGCCGGGCCAGCGGTTTGCGGGATACCGCCCCCATCGGGGGGCCGCGGGATGCGGCCCGGGTGGGCGACGCGTCCGGCCGCCGGCCCCTGTTCATGTGCGGGGCGGAGCCGGACGTACGGCGTGGTGGTGGTCACGGCGTGGAGCCCCCGCCGGTGATGGAGCCGTCCTGTCCGGCGCGGTCGTCGTCCTCCACGGGATGTCGCCGCCCCCGCGCGCGAGGACCGCCGGGCGGGGACTACGCCGGGCGCGTCCGGCGTTGCACAGAGCGCACCGGCAGCCGATCCCGTGATCGCTCACAGCGAACACGCCTGCGGGAACAATGAGCCACTCAGGAGCATTGAGTCTGCATAGCTCAACTTGACTGCCGAAGGGGAGATCATGGCTACTGAGTCCAATGCGGTCACTCCGCTCACCCTGCCTGTGCTGCCGCTCGATGACGAGGTCGTGCTGCCCGGGATGGTGGTGCCTCTGGACCTGTCCGACAGTGATGTGCGTGCCGCGGTGGAGGCCGCGCAGGCAGCGGCCCGTGAGGGCGGCGGCAAGCCTGAGGTGCTGCTCGTTCCGCGTATCGACGGGACCTACACCGGGATCGGTGTGATCGGAACCGTCGAACAGGTCGGCCGGCTTTCGGACGGCGACCCGGGCGCCCTCATCCGCGGACGTGGCCGCGTGCGGATCGGGGCGGGGACGACCGGTCCCGGCGCCGCGCTCTGGGTGGAAGGGACCCGGGTCGACGTCTCCGTCCCCGAACCCCTTCCCGGAGCCGTCGCCGAGCTGGTCAAGGAGTACAAGGCGCTCGCCACCAGCTGGCTGAAGAAGCGCGGCGCCTGGCAGGTCGTGGACCGGGTCCAGCAGATCGAGGACGTCTCCGCGCTCGCCGACAACTCCGGGTACTCCCCTTTCCTCTCCACCGCCCAGAAGGTGCGCCTGCTGGAGACCGCCGACGCGGTCGCCCGGCTGAAGCTCGCCATCCAGTGGCTCGGCGAGCACCTCGCGGAGCAGGATGTCGCCGAGTCCATCGCCAAGGACGTCCAGGAGGGCGTCGACAAGCAGCAGCGCGAATTCCTGCTGCGGCGCCAGCTCGACGCCGTACGCAAGGAACTCTCCGAACTCAACGGTGACCCGGAGGACGAGTCCGACGACTACCGGGCACGCGTCGAGGCCGCCGACCTCCCCGAGCACGTCCGCGAGGCCGCGCTCAAGGAGGTCGACAAGCTGGAGCGCTCCTCCGACCAGAGCCCCGAGGGCTCCTGGATCAGGACCTGGCTGGACACCGTCCTCGAACTGCCGTGGACCGAGCGGACCGAGGACGCCTACGACATCAAGGGCGCCCAGGAGATCCTCGACGCCGAGCACGCGGGGCTGCAGGACGTGAAGGAGCGCATCACCGAGTACCTCGCGGTGCGCAAGCGGCGTGCCGACCGGGGACTCGGTGTGGTCGGAGGCCGGCGTGGCGGTGCGGTGCTGGCCCTGGTCGGCCCGCCCGGCGTGGGCAAGACCTCGCTCGGCGAGTCCGTGGCGCACGCCATGGGCCGCAAGTTCGTCCGCGTCGCGCTCGGCGGTGTCCGGGACGAGGCGGAGATCCGCGGCCACCGGCGTACGTACGTCGGAGCGCTGCCCGGGCGCATCGTCCGCGCCATCAAGGAGGCCGGTTCGATGAACCCGGTCGTCCTGCTCGACGAGATCGACAAGGTCGGCTCCGACTTCCGCGGCGACCCCGCCGCGGCCCTCCTCGAAGTGCTCGACCCCGCGCAGAACCACACCTTCCGCGACCACTACCTGGAGGTCGAACTCGACCTCAGCGACGTCGTCTTCCTGGCCACCGCCAACGTCCTGGAATCCATCCCGGAGGCACTGCTCGACCGGATGGAACTGGTCAGGCTCGACGGCTACACCGAGGACGAGAAGGTCGTCATCGCCCGCGACCACCTGCTCCCGCGCCAGCTGGAGCGGGCCGGTCTGGAGCAGGCCGAGGTCACCCTCGACGAGTCCGCGCTGCGCAAGCTGGCCGGCGAGTACACGCGGGAGGCCGGCGTCCGGAATCTGGAGCGGGCCGTCGCGCGACTGCTGCGCAAGGTCGCGGCCCAGCACGAACTGGGCGACCGCGAACTGCCGTTCACGGTTACCGCGGACGACCTGCGCGGGCTGATCGGCCGGCCGCACCACGTCCCCGAGTCCGCACAGGACCCGGCCGAGCGCCGCACCGCGGTGCCGGGCGTGGCCACCGGACTCGCGGTGACCGGAGCGGGCGGTGACGTGCTCTTCGTCGAGGCGTCGCTCGCCGACCCGGAGACCGGGGCGTCCGGACTGACCCTCACCGGTCAGCTCGGCGACGTCATGAAGGAGTCCGCGCAGATCGCGCTGAGCTTCCTGCGCTCGCACGGCGCCGAGCTGGAACTGCCGGTCGCGGACCTGAAGGACCGCGGTGCGCACATCCACTTCCCGGCGGGCGCGGTGCCGAAGGACGGTCCGAGCGCCGGCATCACGATGACCACGGCGCTGGCGTCGCTGCTCTCCGGGCGGCTGGTGCGTACCGATGTGGCGATGACCGGTGAGGTGTCGCTGACCGGGCGGGTCCTGCCGATCGGCGGCCTGAAGCAGAAGCTGCTGGCCGCGCACCGGGCCGGCATCACCACCGTGGTGATCCCGAAGCGCAACGAGCCCGACCTGGACGACGTCCCCGCCGAGGTGCTGGACACGCTGGAGGTCCACCCGGTCACGGACGTCCGCCAGGTCCTGGAGATCGCCCTCGCCCCGGCCACGGCCCCGGCGGAGCGGAGGATCCCGGCCGCGGCGTAGCTGTCACGGCGTGACGGACGTGGCACTGCGGACACGGCCGGTACGGGCGGCCCGTCTCCCCTCACGGGAGGCGGGCCGTTCCGCGTGTCCGGGGGTTCGCTGTCCAGGGTCGCCGTGCGGGGGCCGGGGGCTGGGGCGGGGGGCAAGGGGCGGGGGACCGGCGGCGGCAGGGGCCCCGGTGCGCCGGGCCGGAGCCCCGGACGGTGCGGGGCCGGGACGGCTCAGGGGCGGTAGACGGTGCCCGGGACCGGCTCGGCGGGTGCCATCAGCTGCGGGACGGTGACGAAGGTGTAGCCGCGCTTCTTCAGCTCGTCGATGATGCCGGGCACCGCGGGCACCGTGCCCTTGTAGATGTCGTGCAGCAGGATGATGCCGTCCCTGCTCGCCTGGTCCAGTATCCGCTTCTTGATCAGGGCGGGGTCGGTCGTCGAGTAGTCCTTGGCGGTGGCGCTCCACAGGATCTGGGAGAGCCCGAGGTCCTTGCTGATCGCGGAGACCGTGTCGTCGGTGCGGCCCTGCGGCGGGCGCATCAGCCGCGGCTTCTTGCCGGTGATGGCCTCGATCGCGTCCTGCGTCTTCTTCAGCTCGGCGCGTATCTCCGCGGGCTTCTTGTCCGTCAGGATCTCGTGCGACCAAGTGTGGTTGGCCACCTCGTGCCCCTCCGCCTCGATCCGGCGGACGATCTCGGGGTGCTTCTTCACGTGGTTCTTGCCCAGCAGGAAGAACGTCGCGTGGACCTTCTCCCGCTTGAGGGTGTCCAGCAGCTCGGGGGTGTCCTCACCCGGCCCCGCGTCGAAGGTCAGGGCTATGCACTTCGCCGTGCGGCAGTCCACCGGGCCGAACGAGCCCTTGGCGTCCGAGCCGGCGTCGCCGCGGGCGGACCCGGGCGCCGTGGTCTCCATCGAGCAGCCGCTCAGCGTCAGCGTGAGGGCCGTCACAAGCGCGAGGGCCAACCCCGTACCGATCGACTTCGTCCTACTGGGCACGGCAGGTCACTCCCCTTGTCGCTTACGCCGCACGCACGTGCGCACCGCCAGGACTATACATAGTGCGTATACATGCGATGTATAGGGGGTGGTGAGGGCCTTCGGGTGCGGCGGGCCACCGGGGCCGGGACAGGGTGGAGCCCGGCGACGGGGTGCGTCACCGGGCTCCGGGGGAGGGACGGGCGGGGCGGGGGCTAGCCGTTGGCCAGCGCCTGTACGCGGTCGAGGGCGCCGTTGAAGTGGTTGTGGTCGCCCACCGTCGGGCCGGACGAGGTGTACTGCCAGATCGTGTAGTAGCCCCAGCCGGCCGGCAGTGTGCCGACCGTGGTGTTGTAGCGGGCCACCCAGAGCGGGTTGGTGGCGCCGAAGCTCGCGTTGTCACCCGTGCAGGCCTGCCACCAGCTGGTCGCGGTGTAGATGACCGCGTCGCGTCCGGTACGCGCCTTGTAGGTGTTCACGAAGTCACGGATCCAGGAGACCATTCCGGCCGCGGTCTTGCCGTAGCACTGCGCGCCGTACGGGTTCCACTCGATGTCGAGCACGCCCGGCAGCGTCTTGCCGTCCCTGGACCAGCCGCCCCCGTGGTCCACGAAGTAGTTGGCCTGGACGGCGCCGCTCGTGGTGTCCGGCGTGGCGAAGTGGTACGAGCCGCGGATCATCCCGACGTTGTACGAACCGTTGTACTGCTGGGCGAAGTACGGGTTCGTGTAGTACGTGCCCTCGGTGGCCTTGGTGTAGGCCCACTTCACACCGCTGTTCCAGAGCGTCGACCAGGCGACGTTGCCCTGGTGGCTGCTCACGTCCACGCCCTCGGTCTGGACCGCGCGGGTGGTGGGCAGTCCGCCCTGGCCGTCATGGGCGACGACGCCCATGCCCATCGTGGCCGTGCCGCGGGCGGGCTTCGTGGGGTCCCCGGCGGTGGGGGCCGCGCCGGCGGCGCCGGGCAGGGCGACGAGGAGGGAGAGAGCTGCGAGCAGCGTTCCCGCCGCGGCGAAGCGCGAGCGGCGGACTGTCTTGGAGCCGGATCTGTGCACGGGCATTGGCGTGCCTCCGAGGCCTCGGTGGGGGGATCTGCTGACCCTGGGCGCGACGGACGCACCCTGGCGGCAAGTCATGGTGTGAACATGCCACACATGACGCTACGCACGTAGACCGGGCGGCGGAAGGGGGCCTGGGCGGTGCCGTTGGTCTACTCCTGCGAAATACTGGCGGAGCTGCGGTGATGGCCGGCGGCGGAAGAAACTTTCAGCGGCGGGAAAGCTCATGAGGGGTGTTGACGTGCACGGGAGCGAAAGCGCGAGTGAACCCGGCGCAGCCGGAGGAAGTGGTGTGGACCACGAATTCCTCGCCCTGGAGCTGGAGTTGGCGGTCTTCTTGCGGCGCGCCCGGGCCAACTCCGGTGAAATGGCGCGCGAGGTGCACCCCGAACTGGAGGCGGCGGCCTACGGTCTCTTCGTGCGACTGGAATCGGCCGGCCGCCAGCGGGCCACCGACCTCGCCTCGTACTTCGGCGTCGGCAAGGCCACCATGAGCCGTCAACTGCGCGCCCTCGAAGACCTCGGGCTGGTGGCGCGCGAGCCCGACCCGGCCGACGGCCGGGCGTTCCTGGTCCACCTCACCGAAGAGGGTCTCGCCCGCTTCCGCAGCGTCCGGGACGCGCGTCGTGACCGCTATGTGCGCAAGCTCGCCGACTGGGACCGTGCCGAGGTGGCGGAGCTGGCCCGGCTGCTGCACCAGCTGAACGCCCGCGCCGAGGGCTGAGGCGGGCCGCCGCCGCGGGGGCGCCGGGTGCGCGGGACGGATCACAGCTGCGCGTAGACCGCCGTCGCGTCGTCGTGCCGTTTGCCCCGCCGCAGGTACGTACGGTCCGTGTCCGCGCCCTCCAGGGTCCGGACCCGGTCGATCAGCCCCTGGGGGCCCTCCTTGTGGAGCACGCCGAGGCAGTCCGCCCAGTCGCCCTCGCCGAACACCTCCGTCCAGCGGCTCGCCCCGTCGGTCATCGCGGCGACGGCCCGCACCTCGGCGCGCGGCGTCCGCCCGGTGACCGCGCGGTCCGCCACGGCCGGATCGGCGGCGGCGGTGAAGAAGCCGCCCTCCTTGTTCCGGACCGCGTCGGCGCTCGCCTCGGAGGCGAGCGAGCCCGGTGGCAGCCGGTCGAGCCGGTCGTCCAGCAGGGCGCGGACGGCGCCGTCCGGCGACTCGAACAGCAGCACCGAGTCGGACAGCACCAGATGCTCGACCTCGGACTCGTCCCAACGCGCCAGGACAACCGTCGCCTGAGGTGTGCGCACGTGAGAAAGGTCACACGAGGAACGGTGGGCGTCGGCGGTGCGCCGGATGGACTCCGCGAGGATCTCCCGCAGGGGCAGATCCCGTCGCGAACCCGACAGTTCGACCAGGGAACCGCCCAGTCGCGCCGTGAACCACGCGACCCCGTGCGCACAACCGTCGTCACCCCGCGGCGGAGTCACCCCGTCGAGCACGACGAGCCCCCCACCCTGGCCGGAGGCGGGCAGGACGGTGGCGGCCCAGTCCTCGTTCGGACGTCCGGCGGCGCCGGCGGCGGTGGCGAGTTCGATGCGCATGCGGCCAGTCTGCACGATGCCTTCACGGAGCCTGCACGGACCGGGCATTGGCCCGTACCAGCAGGTCAGACGGGCAGGTCGAGCGGAAGGAATCGCTCCGGGAAGTGTGCGGGCGGGCATCCTGCCAAAGCCTGCTCCGAAGATCCAGCCAGAGCCCCGGGTGTGCCGCCGGGGGCTCGTGGGGAGACTTGTTCGCCAACTCGGGAGTGAGGTTCACTCGTTCGAGTGGCGGAGCGGTTGATGCGCGCCCCCCTCTCAAAAGCACTGGAATGGTCGGAAGCCGTACCAGGGGACGGGGCGCTCGTTCACGTGACCGAGCGTCACCTCTGCTTCAAGGGCGGACGAGTCGAGATTGCGAGCACCGGTGCAGAAGAAGCGGCCTCGGAGCAAGGGCAGCAAGCACAGCGGGTCCGAGGTGGCGCCTTCGGCGCCGGCTGAGAGCGGGCGCGCCGTGCGCGTCCGCAGCCGGCTCGTCGCGGGCGTCGCGGTCGTCGGGATCACCGTCATAGCCGCGGGAGCGCCGGCGGTCCTGAGCGCCTCGTCCGACCTGACCGAGTCGCAGCGGCTGGTCACCCTCGCCGAGCTGAACCAGCAGGCCATCGCCCTCGCGCACTCCCTCGCCGACGAACGCGACGAGGTCACCGCCTTCATCGCGGCCGGCCGGGAGGGCAAGCCCGGCGGGACGGACGGCGCCGCGAGCCGCAGCGCCCGGGTCGACCAGCAGGTGGACGAGATCCGGGACGCGGCCCCCGCCGTGCTGCGCCGCGACCTCTCCGCCATCCCCTCGCTGCGCCGGGACGCCCTCGGCGGCAAGGGCACGGCGCTGGAGGCCCACCAGGCGTACACCGAGGTCATCTCCAAGCTCCACGACCTCGCCGACGAACTCGCGGACGAGACCCCGCCGCGCGCCGCCGAGGCGGTCCGCGCCCCCCTCGCCCTCGGCCGGGCCACCGAACAGGCCTCCGCCACCCGCGGACTGCTGCTCGCCGCGCTCGCCGTCCCCCGCGAGGAACCGGCCGACCCGCAGATCGACCCGTACACCGGTCTGCCCGTCCAGACGGAGGACGAGGGCGAGACCAAGGAGGACCGCGCCCGCGACGAGCTGAGCGGCGCCGCCCAGCAGTCCCGGGTCGGCGAGCTCTCCGCCCTCGCCGACTTCGACCAGGCCGCCGGCGCCACCGCCCGCGACAAGCTGGCCACCACCGTGACCGGCCCCGAGGTCAACAGCGCGGAGAAGTACCTCGCCGGACTCACCGACCGCCCCGAACTCTCCGAGTCCGACCAGAAGGTCAGCCGGAAGAAGCTCCAGGCGGCCCTCTCGGCGCGGATCGACCGGATGCGGAGCGTGGAGTCCGCCCTCGGCACCGCCCAGGTCCAGCGGCTCGGACAACTGCGCGACGACGACGTCACGGCGCTGGAACTGCGGATCGCGCTGCTCGGCGGCTGCCTGCTGATCGCCGTCGGCGTCTCCACCGCCGTGGCCCGCACCCTCACCCAGCCGCTGGCCGTCCTGCGCATCGGCGCCGGCCGGCTCGCCGCGGAGCCCGAGACGGCCGAACCGGTCCGCTACACCGGCCGCAACGACGAGTTCGCCCAGGTCGTCCGGTCCATCAACGCCCTGCACGGCCGGCTGCACGGACTGCTCCACGAGTTCAACGGAAGGTTCGAGCAGCTGGAGGGCGAGCGCGGCGAACTGATCGCCGGCCGCGAGGCCCTCACCCTCCAGCGCGCCGAACTCCAGGTCCACACCGCGGACCTGACGACGCAGCTGGAGAAGCTCAGGAACACCGTCCACCACACCTTCGTCAACCTCTCGCTGCGCACCCTCGGTCTCGTCGAGCGCCAGCTCGGCGTCATCGAGTCCCTGGAGGAGCGCGAGCAGGACCCGGAGCGGCTCGCCACGCTGTTCAAGCTCGACCACATGGCCACCGTCATGCGGCGCCACAGCGAGAACATGCTGGTCCTCGCGGGCGCCGACCACGCACACGGGCACCCGGGGCCCATCCCGCTCGTCGACGTGCTGCGCGCGGCGGTCAGCGAGATCGAGCGGTACGAGCGCGTCACCATCCAGTCCCTGCCTCCGCACGCCCAGATCGCCGGGTTCGCCGCCGACGACCTCAGCCACCTCGTCGCCGAACTCCTGGAGAACGCCACCTCGTTCTCCCCGCCGGACTCCCACGTCCAGCTGTCCGGCTGGCTGCTGGAGACCGGTGAGGTGATGCTCTCCGTGCAGGACGAGGGCATCGGCATGTCGTCCGTACGGATGGGCGAGCTCAACACCCGTCTCGGCGACCCGTCGCTCTTCGAGGCGGGGGAGCAGAGCGCCGACGGGGCCGGGCTCGGCCTCCAGGTCACGTCGCTGCTGGCGGCGCGCCACGGCGTACGGGTCCAGTTGCGCGAGCAGAAGGGCAGCGGGGTGACCGCGGTCGTCGTGCTGCCGCAGGCCCTGCTCCCGAAGGCTCCCCCGGCCGCGACCCCGCCGCCGGTGACGGCCCCCGGGGACGCGCCCACGCTGCACCTGCCCGGCTCGGTGGCCGAGGCCAACTCCAACGCCCTGCCGGGCCGCACGCTCGCGCCGGCCGGCGACCCGCTCATCGAGGCCGCCGAGCAGACGATCGCCGAGACCGGCGCCGTGCCCGCCCCCGCGCCGGGCCCGGGGCCCGTGGCCCCGGCCGAGGACCACCTCCCCGCCGGCCACGCACCCGTGGCCGCGAGCGGGCCGGACGGCGCGCAGGAGGCGCCCTCCGCGCTCTCCTCTCAGCCGGCCCCGGACTCCGGGCCCGTGCGCCCCGTGGAGACCGAGGCCGAGACCACGATGCAGGTACGGCTCCCGCTGGTCCCCGACGTCGAGGACGGACCCGAGTTCACCCAGGCCCCCGTCTACGCGGACGGCCCGGAGCCCACGACCGCCGCCGGCCCGTACGCCATCGGCCCCGACCGGCACGAGCGCACCGCCGACGAGGGCGCGCCGCCCCGGACCGGCCCCCCGCACCCCGCCCCGGCACCCGGGCCGGCCCCCGCCGCGCCCTCCGTCGCCGACGCGCTCCCCGGGCCGCGCCACCCGGAGCCGGAGCCGGCGCAGGTGACCGGCAAGGGGCTCCCCAAGCGCACCCCCAAGATCAGCAAGCCCGCGTCCGCCTCCGCGCCCGAGCGCACCGGCAGCGTGGACAAGGACGCCCTGCGCCGGCGACTCGGCGGCTTCCACCAGGGCGCGAAGAACGGCCGCCGGGACGTCGAGGCGGAGATCGCCGAGGCCACCGCCCCGGCCGGCGGCACCCCACGTACCGAGCACAGCGAGCCGGCAGGCCGTACCGATGGCCCGACCGGAGAGACGGGGGACACAGTCGAGGAGGCACGCAAGTGACTGCGCCCAGCACATTCGGGCTGAGCACCGAGGCCCGGAACCTTCACTGGTTGCTGAGCAATCTGGTGGAGGAGGTGCCAGGGGTCCACTCGGTCACCGTCGTCTCGTCCGACGGACTCATGCTGCTCTCCTCCGACCCCGGCCACCAGAGCGCCCGGACGACCGGCCGGCAGGACGGCCCCCGGGGCTCCAGCGCCGACCTGGCGACCATCGTCTCCGGCATCGGCAGCCTGACCGTCGGCGCCGCGAAGCTGATGGAGGGCGGCGGCGTCAAGCAGACCATGGTCGCCATGGAGGAAGGCAGCGTCTTCGTCATGTCGATCAGCGACGGTTCGCTGCTCGGTGTGCACGCCACCCCCGACTGCGACATGAGCGTCGTCGCCTACCACATGGCGCTCTTCGTCGGCCGTGCCGGACACGTACTCACCCCCGAACTCCGCAGTGAGCTGCGCAAATCGATGGAGAGCGCCCAGTGACCCCCGCTGCTGCTGAACCCGCCCGCAGGCTCCCCGTGCGCGGGGCCGACAAACGGCCCGCACGGGTGCGTCCGTACTCGCTGACCGGCGGCCGCACCCGCTTCGGCCACGTCCTGCTCGTCGAGACGTTCGTCGCCGCGCTCGAAGCCCCCGAGGAGCGCCGCGAACTGACCAACGGCAACCTGGCCTCGCGCGTCATGCCGGAGCTCCGGGCCATCGTCGAGATCTGCCGCCGGATGCGTACCGTCGCGGAGATCTCGGCCCTGCTGAAGATGCCGCTGGGCGTGGTCAGGGTGCTGCTCAGCGACTTGGCCGACCAGGGAAAGATCCGCGTGTACGGAACCGGTCACGGCACCGGCCAGCCCGACCGCGCACTGCTCGAAAGGGTGCTCAATGGACTCCGTCGTCTCTGAGTCGCCGCTGTTCGCCCCGCGTCAGCCGGGGCCGAAGGACCAGGCCGAGGAAGCACTGCAGGCCTGGCAGCTCGACCACACCCGGGCCCCGATCGCCACGAAGATAGTGGTCGCGGGCGGCTTCGGGGTGGGCAAGACCACCTTCGTGGGTTCGGTCTCCGAGATCACCCCGCTGAAGACCGAAGCGATGATGACCCAGGCCAGCGAGGAGACCGACGACCTCAGCGCCACGCCCGACAAGGTCACCACGACCGTCGCCATGGACTTCGGCCGCCTCACGCTCGACGACGACCTCGTGCTGTACGTCTTCGGCACCCCCGGACAGCAGCGCTTCTGGTTCATGTGGGACGACCTCGTGCGCGGCGCGATCGGCGCCGTCGTGCTGGCCGACACCCGCCGGCTCGCCGACTGCTTCCCCGCCCTCGACTACTTCGAGAGCTGCGGACTGCCGTACATCGTGGCCGTCAACCACTTCGAGGGGACGCCCGGGTTCGAGGCCGAGGACGTCCGGGAAGCCCTGACCGTCCCTCCGCACGTACCTGTTGTGATCATGGACGCGCGTAACAGGATCACCGTCGTCGAGGCGCTGCTGGCCCTGGTGGGCCACGCTCTCGACGCCACCCCGGCGTAACTCGCCGTCACACACAACGGAGAACCGCGATGCGGAAGATACTCATAGTCGGAGCCGGCCAGTCCGGGCTCCAGCTCGCCCTCGGACTGCAGTCCAAAGGGTACGAAGTCACCCTCATGTCCAACCGCACGGCCGACGAGATCCGCTCCGGCCGGGTCATGTCGACGCAGTGCATGTTCCACACGGCCCTCCAGCACGAGCGGGACTACCAGCTCAACTTCTGGGAGTCGCAGGCCCCGCGCATCGAGGGCCTCGGCGTCTCCGTCGCGGCCCCCGACTCCTCGCGCGCCATCGACTGGGTCGGCAAGCTGGACGGCTTCGCCCAGTCCGTGGACCAGCGCGTGAAGATGGCCGGCTGGATGGAGACCTTCGCGCAGCGCGGCGGTCAGCTCGTCATCCACGGTGCGGCCGTCTCCGACCTGGACTACTTCTCCCGCACGTACGACCTGGTGATGGTCTCGGCCGGCAAGGGCGAGCTGGTCTCCATGTTCGGCAGGGACGCCTCGCGTTCGCCGTTCGACGCCCCGCAGCGCGCCCTGGCCGTCGCGTACGTCCACGGCATGGGCCCGCGCCCCGAGCACCCCGACTTCGACGCGGTCCGCTGCAACCTGGTCCCGGGTGTCGGCGAGCTCTTCGTCATGCCGACCCTGACCACGTCGGGCCGCGCCGACATCCTCTTCTGGGAGGGCGTCCCGGGCGGACCGATCGACGCCTTCCAGGGCATCAAGGACCCCTCGGAGCACCTCGCCAAGACGCTGGAGCTCATGGAGCGGTTCACGCCGTGGGAGTACGCGCGCGCCACCAAGGTCGAACTGACCGACGCCAACGGCACCCTCGCCGGCCGTTACGCCCCGACCGTCCGCAAGCCGATCGGCCGGCTCCCCGGCGGCGGCCTGGTGCTCGGAGTCGCGGACGTCGTCGTCGCCAACGACCCGATCACCGGCCAGGGTTCCAACTCCGCGTCCAAGTGCGCGAACGCCTACCTGGACTCGATCATCGAGCACGGCGACCGCGCGTTCGACGCGGAGTGGATGCAGGCCACCTTCGACCGCTACTGGGAGACCGCCCAGCACGTCACGAAGTGGACGAACGCCATGCTCGGCGTCCCGCCGGAGCACGTGCTGAACCTGATCGGCGCCGCCGGCCAGCTCCAGCCCGTCGCCGACCGCTTCGCCAACGGGTTCAACAACCCGGCGGACTTCGAGAACTTCTTCTTCGACCCGGAGAAGACGAACGCGTACCTGGCGTCGGTGGCCGGGGCCTGAGCCCCGCGCACTCCGCGCTCGCACCGGCCGGGCCGGGCACCGCCGGCTCCTGCGGCGGGCCCGGCCCGGCCGTGCGTCACTCGCCGGGCGCCGAGGTGGCGCCGTATCCCTCGTCGGAGCCCCCGGAGGCTCCCTCGGGAAGCTCCGGCGGCTCGTACGTGGTCAGCGGCACGCCCTCCGGGTCGGGCCGGACAGCGCCCAGCAGCGGATTCGACGCCAGCGGGGAGACCTTGACCTGGGAACCGGGCCGTGGCGCCTGCACCACCAGACCGTTGCCGATGTACAGCGCCACGTGCGTCGCCTTCGGGAAGTAGACCACCAGGTCGCCCGGACGCAGGGCGTTCAGCGGCACCTTCCGCAGCTGACGCCACTGCTCCTGCGAGGTACGGGGAACAGTGCGGCCGGCGCTCGCCCAGGCCTGCGAGGTGAGGCCGGAGCAGTCGAACGAGTCCGGCCCCTCGGCGCCCCACACGTACGGCTTGCCGATCTGCTCGATCGCGTACCGGACCGCCTCGGCGCCCTCCGCGGTCGCCCGCCGGGCCGAGGAGAGGGCGCCCGAGGTGACCAGGGCGTCCTGGGCCTTGTCCGTGCCCTTCCGTTCGAGGCGGTTGACCTCGGCGAGCTGGTCCGGCGAGAGCGTGGCGAGCAGCCCCTCGACCTGTTTCAGCCGGGACCGGACGGCGTCGCGTTCCTTCTTCTGCCGCGCCGCCAGCACCTGTTGCCGGTCCAGCACCTTGCGGGACTCCTTCGCCAGTTCGGCGGCGCGCTTCTCGGCACCGCCGAGCCGCCTCAGGGTGGCCGCCCGGCCGGCGGCCAGCCGCTGGATGACCTGGCCCTGGTCGAGGGCGTGCTCCGGATCGCGCATCAGCAGCAGCCGCAGGTACACGGAGAGGTCGGAACGGCCCTGGTACTGCTCACGCGCCAGCCGGCCGGCGGCGTCGCGGCCGCGGGACAGCGAGAGCCGGGCGGTGACGAGCGCGGACTCCAGCTTCTTCGCCTGCGCCGTCCGCTTCTTCAGCTCGGCCGCCGTCCCGTTGTAGGTCTCGGCGGCCTCCTCGGTCCGCCGGTACAGCCGCTGGAGTTCGCTCAGCAGTCCGGCGACGCTGCCGGCGGGCGCGGCCGCGGGCCCGGCGGCAGGGGAGGCGGGGTCGGCCGTGGGCCCGGCGGCAGGGGAGGCGGGGTCGCCGGGACCGGGCGAGGGCGCCGCGAACGCTGCGGCCGGCGAGGCCACGATGACGGCGGCCAGCGCCGCCGTGCCGAGGGAGCGCAAGAGTTTGCCCGACACGACACCACCTCCGGAAAACGGGGCGAATCGTGCGACTACCCCACGAGTGAGCGCAATTCCTCCATACGCTCACTCCCCTTCGGGCAATGCAAGAACCCCCGGGCGTGGCGGCGGCCCGGTTCCCCCGGAAGGCGGCGGGGCGGCCGTGGCAGGCCGCCCCGTCAGGCGACCGGGAAGGCGTAGACCACGCGGTCGCGCCGGACGACCGCGCTCTCGCCGTAGGCCAGCACCTGGTACGGGGCGGTGACGGTCGCCCCCTGCGGGTCCTGGTCCCCGATGTCCTGGAACTTCCAGAGCCGTCGGCCGTCGGCCGCCGCGAACGCGGTGACCTGTCCGGCTCCGGCCGCGAGCAGCGTGCCGCCCGAGCCGCTGACCGTGACCGCGGGGGCCGGTCCGCCGGCCACCTCCTCCGTGGACCGCCGCCAGCGCGGCTTCCCGGTTGCCCGGTCGACCACGCCCACCTCCTGGTTGCGGTTGGTGGTGTGCAGCAGCGCACCGGCCTCGGCCGAGGTTCCGAAGACGGAGCCCGGGGTGCCGTTCAGCGTCCACTTCGGCCGGCCGCCGGGGGTCTCGAAGGCCCGCAGGTCGTCGCCGACCGCCGCGTACAGCACCCCGTCCGCGTCTCCCACGGCCGCCGCGTCGGGGCCGACCGTGCCGACGGTCTTGGCCCACTGGAGCTTTCCGGTCTGCCGGTCGAAGGAGCGGAAGAGCGCCTTGCCCTTGGCGGCCTTCACATCGGCGGGGGTGAGCGTCAGCCGGTCCTGCCGCACGACGACGGCGTCCGGCCGGACCGCCACCAGGCGGTACACGGGCGCGATCGGGCCGCGTCCGGTGGGCACGGGCGTCCGCCACAGTTCCTTGCGCTGCTCGATGTCGTACCCGAACAGGTACGACTTGACGACCTGCCGGTCCTTGCCCGGCTTCTTGCCCTTCGCGGGCTTGGGGGCCTTCACGGTGACCTGGTGCGAGCCGGTGAACCAGAGGTGCGGCCCGGAGGATCCGACGAGACGCCGCACCGACAGGTGCGGAGCGCCCGCGAAGCCGTCGGCGTACGCCACCCGGTGGGCGACCCGGCCGTCCTTCGCGGACAGCCACAGGAACTCGGACGGTCCGGCGACGAAGCAGAACTCCTGGCCGGCGGCCAGGGCGGCCTGGCCCTTGGCGGCGTCCGGGCTCTCCCAGACCCGGCGCCCGGTGCGCAGATCGACGGCGGACGCATGGGTCTCGCCGGTCAGTACCAGCAGCCGTTCGTTCCAGAGGGCGGCGGTGAGGGGGGCCGGTTCGGCCGCCGGGTGCGTGTAGATCCAGCGCGGCTGCGGGGGCAGCCCGGCGACGACGGGCCGGCTGGGGCTCGGTGCGGGCTTGGCGTCGGCCGTGGGCTCGACGTCGTCGCCGGAGCCGAGCGCCAGCACCCCGCCGCCCCCGGCGAGGAGGCCGACGGCTCCGGCGGCGGCAGCGGTCAGCAGGGTCCGGCGGTCGACGGCGGCACGCTTCGCGGGGGCCGGGGGCGCGGCGGAGGGGAGGGGTGCGACGGGCCCGGGGGCGGGCAGCGCTGCCGCCGGGCGCGGGGCCTGGGGCGCGAGGGGGAGGGCGGTCGGCAGCACGGGCGGCGCGGGCGGCAGGGCGAGCTGGGTGGTCACCCGGTCGGGCCGGGGGGCCTGGTGGTCGATGACCCCCAACTGTGCGGTCCGGGTGTCGCGGTGGGGTGTGAGCGGGGACGGCGGGTCCTGGGGGACGCCCTCGGCGGCGGCGGGCACGGCGTCCGCGATCACCAGGGCGTCCGCGATGGCGTCCGGGCCCTCGGCGGGGGCGGGGACGGCCCTCGCGTCTTCAGCGGCGGGGGCGGGGACGGCGTCCGCGATCACCACGGCGTCCGCGAGGGCGTCCGGGCCCTCGGCGGGGGCGGGGACGGCCCCCGCGTCTTCAGCGGTGGAGGCGGGGACGGCGTCCACGACCACCACGGCGTCCGCGATGGCGTCCGGGCCCTCGGCGGGGGCGGGCACGGCCCTCGCGTCTTCAGCGGCGGGGGCGGGGACGGCGTCCGCGATCACCAGGGCGTCCGCGAGGGCGTCCGGGCGCTCGGCGGGGGCGGGCACGGCCCCCGCGTCCCGGGCGGCGTCCGCCTCCGCCGCGCCGGCCTCGGCGGCGGCGGGCGGCGGGGCGTCCAGCGCCCGCACCCGGGCGTTCTGTTCGGCCACCGCTGCCCTCAGCGGCTCCGGCAGCCAGCCACCCTTGGCCAGTCCGGCCGCACCCTCCAGCGCCAGCTCCGCCGCCACCGCGCCCGCCGTCGGACGCTCGGCCGGGTCCTTCGCCAGGCAGCGGGCGACCAGCTCCCGCAACGCGTCCGGCACGGCGTCCAGCCGGGGGTCGGTGTGCGCGATCCGGTCGGCGGCCTCGGCGGCCGGGCCGTCCGCCAGCGGGGTGCTGCCCGTCGCCGCGTACGCGAGCAGCAGGCCCAGCACGAAGAGGTCGGAGGCGGCCCCGGCCTCCTGGCCCGCGACCTGCTCCGGGGTCAGATAGCCGAGCCGTACGGAGAGCTGGCCGCCCGGCCGCGCCTCGGCGTCGGCCGCCGCGCCCAGCGGCCCGAAGGCGGTGAGCCGCGGCCCGTCCTCGGCCAGCAGTACGGTCCGGGGGGCGAGCCCCTGCAGGACGGCTCCCGTCGCATGGACCCGGGAGAGCGTTTCCGCGATGCCCGCGCCCAGTATCCGCACGGCACGCTCGGGGAGCGGCCCGGCGAGGTCGACCGCCTCGGCGAGGGTCAGCGCCGGTACGTACGCCGAGGCCGTCCACGGCCGGTCGTCGTCCTCGGAGCCGTCCGCGGGAGTGTCCAGCCGCGCTTCCACCCAGCCGCCGGCCAGCCGGTCGGCGGTCGCCGCCTCGGCGTGGAACCGCCGCCGGAACGCGGGCAACGCGGCAAGCGCCGGCCGGGCCGCGGTGATCAGGACGAGGTCGTCCGGGTCCGAGCCGTGCGCGAGGTACTGGACCGCGGCGGCCGTCTCACGGAACCGCACGAGCACGGTGTACGGGCCGAAGCGGCGTGGATCGTCCTGACGCAGCGCCTCCATGGCGCACCCCCTTGTGACCGTCCCTCGGACCAGACCGTCGATCTTAGACCGGCCGGCCCCGCCCGTTCCGCCCGCAAGGGTCACTGCGGCTTCGACCAGGGCCACTTGGGCCGGTGGCGTTCGCGGCCGTCCGGGGCGTACTCGTACACCCAGCCCCGCTGGATCCCCAGCCGCTTGGTGTACCCGGCCGGGACCCTGCGGTACGCGTACACGGTGGCCGGTCCGCCGTCGGCGGCCGGGACCGGGACCTCGTACCACTTGGGCGGGTGGCCGGTCGCGCCGACCAGGACGGGCAGGACCCGCCCGTCCAGTGGGCCGCCGGTGAAGGGTGTGTTCTGGCTTCTCACCGCGCCAGTCTGACCGATCAGCCCGGCGGCAGCAGGTGCGCCGCCGCGCCGATCACCGGGATCAGCCGTTCCGCCAGCCGTCCGGCCGGGCCGTCCGCGGTCTCCAGCGGTAGCAGTTCGGCCACCGCGGCCGCGGTCTCCGGGTCCGTGGCCGCGGTGACGGCGAGGAGACCGATGAACTGGTCGACGAGCCAGTCGCGCAGCTCGGACGCGGCCGGCCGCTTCCCCTCGTCCAGCCAGATCAGCGACGCCGCCTCGACCGCGGCGATCCAGGTGCGCACCATCATCCGCAGCCGCGGCGCGGGTTCGCTGCCGGCGCCGCGGCCCAGGTGCAGAAGGATTTGCGCGGCCGCCGCCCGCCGTACCTCGTCGACGATCGTGCTCGTACGGGACGTGTCGGCGACACTGCCCCCGCGCAGCAGCGCGCTGAAGCCGGCGTCGTGCTCGTCGACGAAGGCGAGATAGCGGTCGAGTACGCGCGTCACCCGTTCCGTGGGCGGGCCCACGGCGGGTTCGGCGAAGCACAGCTTCAGTTCCTCCGCGGCGGACCTGAGCGCCGCCTCGTACAACTGCTGGCGCCCTCCGGGGAAGTAGCGGTAGACCAGCGGGCGCGACACCCCGGCCACCGTCGCGACCTCGTCGAGCGAGACCTCGTCGGGGGCCCGGTGCGCGAAGAGGGTGAGCGCCGCGCCGAGGAGTTGGGCGCGGCGCTCCTCGACGCTGAGCCTTCGGTACGCACGGCTGGGCGGCGCGGGTGCGGCAGGGGTCATACAGGCCAGCCTAAGACCGACCGGCGGCCGGCGGGCGCCGTCAGGCCAGCAGGCCCGAGCTCTTCCACAGCCTGCGTCCCACTCCGCTCAGCACCCCGATGTCGTCGAAGAAGTCCGTCAGCCGCTTGGCGCCCGACTGCATGACCTCCGCCCGGTGGCCGCTGGCCTTCACCTGGGCCACGGCCTCCCGCCGGTCCAGGCCCACGTTCTCGTACACCTGCGGGTTGACGAAGCAGACGGAGAAGACGCGGGCCGCCTCCCCGCAGCTCACCCGGGTGAGCTCGCGCTCCCAGCGCGGGGCGGTCACCATCTGGCGCCGCAACTCCTCGCGGGCGTAGCGGACGTGCCGGGCCTCCTCGACCACGTGGATGCGGGTCACCCCGCGCACCAGCGTCTGGACGCGCTCGTCGGGGAAGGTCAGCCGCTGCATCCAGTCGAGGATCTCCTCGCCGAGCAGCGTCGCGGCGAACGATCCGGGTGTCGTGGAGACGGTCTTCAGCACCCGGGCCATCTGGTGGTACCGGCGCGGAACGGGGTAGCAGGGCGCACCGCCCCAGGTGATCATCCGGCCGAACATCATGGAGTGCCGGCACTCGTCGGCTATCTCGGTGAGCGCGTAGCGGACGTGGTTGCTGACCACCGGCTTGTCGTAGATGTGGCGGACGAGCAACTGCATGAGGATGATCTCGAACCAGATGCCGAGGGAGGCGAGCGAGGCGGCCTCGTGCCGGGCCAGCTCCTGCCGCTGCTCCTGCGACATCCTCTTCCACATCGGGGTGTCGTAGAGGGAGATCAGCTCGGGCGGCCAGAACCACTTGCCGTCCTCGACCGCCGCGTCCCAGTCGAGCTCCTTGTCCGGGTCGAAGGAGTGCTTGGCGGAGGCCTCCAGGAGTCGTTCGGCGATCTGCTCGCGGTCGCGGAGCGGGCCGAGTGCGTCGCGGAGCAACTGCACATCGCGTTCGGTCACGGTCGTCATGGCTGGACGCACCTCTCCCATGGGTTACCGACGGTCATCCACTATGAGACTGCCTGTCAGCAAGGCCGTCAATCCCTTGCGCACGACTTGTTGACCCGGCGTCTACCAACGTGTGAACCTGCCAACTGAACGAGGCGCCAGCCGACTTACCGGATTCCGCGAGGCGAAGGAGCCGTCCGTGTCGACACACGACCTCTACACCACCGCCCCCGAGCAGCCGCTGTGGACGGTGCCCGCCTCGGGCGCCGCCCGCTTCAGCTGGGACTACGACGACGGCCGTGAGCGTCTCCTCGCCCTGTACCAGAAGGGCAAGGACAAGCAGTGGGACGGCAACAAGCGCATCGACTGGAGCCTCGAGGTCGACCCCGCCGACCCGCTCGGCACCCCCGACGAGGCCCTCACCCTGTACGGCACCCCGCACTGGGCGAAGATGACCGAGAAGGACCGGGGCGAGCTGCGCAAGCACTACACCTCCTGGCAGTTCAGCCAGTTCCTCCACGGTGAGCAGGGCGCCATGGTCTGCGCCGCCCGGATCGTGGAGTCCGTCCCCGACCTGGACGCCAAGTTCTACTCCGCCACCCAGACCATGGACGAGGCCCGGCACGCCGAGATATACGGCCGGTTCCTGCACGAGAAGGTCGGGATGCTGTACCCGATCAACGACAACCTCCAGGGGCTGCTCGGCGACACCCTGCGCGACTCACGCTGGGACATGCCCTACCTCGGCATGCAGGTCCTCATCGAAGGCCTGGCCCTCGCCGCGTTCGGCATGATCCGCGACACCACGACCCAGCCGCTGCCCAAGCAGATCCTCGCGTACGTCATGCAGGACGAGGCCCGCCACGTCGCCTTCGGCCGGATGGCGCTGCGGGACTACTACAAGCAGCTGAGCGATGCCGAACTGCGCGAACGCGAGGAGTTCGTCATCGAGGGCTGCTACCTGATGCGCGACCGGCTCAGCGGGGTCGAGGTGCTGGAGAACTTCGGCATCGCCAAGCAGGAGGCGAAGGACCTCTCGGAGCACTCGGAGTTCCTCCAGCTGTTCCGCAAGCTGCTGTTCAGCCGGATCGTCCCGTGCGTCAAGGACATCGGCCTGTGGGGCGAACGCCTCCAGAAGGCGTACGTCGACATGGGGGTCTTCGAGCTCGGCGACTCGAACCTGGACCTGCTGATGGCCCAGGACGAGGAGATAGCCGAGCAGCTCGACCGGGAGCGCTTCGAGGCGGAGGAGCAGGCGCGGGTGGCGGAGGTCGCGGAGGCGATAGCGGAGGGCGGCGCGGACCCCTCGGCCGCCTGAGCACCGGCCGGGCGGCGACGGGACGGCCCTCAGGTCAGGACCAGCCACCGCCGGCCGTCGAGGAGTTCGCGTGCCGCGTCGAGGTGACCCGCGTGGCACGCGGTCTCGGTGATCACGTGCAGCAGGACGTCGCGCAGCGTGTGCAGGTGCGGCGCGCCGAACTGGTCGTGGGGCCACCAGGCCAAGGGCGCGTCGGCCGGGGCCGCGGTGACGACGGCGTCGGCGAGGGCCGCCTCCGCGCGGTAGCGGCCGAGGACCTCGGCGGCGGTGGCGCCGGGGGCCACCTGCCAGGCGTCGTCGATCCCGTCCAGGGCGTCGATCACGGCCGCGTCCCCCGTGAACACGGCACGGAACCAGAACCGTTCGACATCGAGCGCCAGGTGCTGGACGAGCCCGAGGCAGCTCCACCCGGACGGCAGCACGGGCAGCCGCAGGGCCTCGGCGTCGAGTCCTTCGAGGATGCCGAGGACATGACGGCGCTGTCCGGCCAGCGACGACAGGAGGGCGCTGATCTCGGCGCCCGGGAGCGGGCTGCCGGGTTCGGCGGTGGTGGTCTTCCCGGCCCCGTCCCCCGTCGCGGTCATCGTGCGATCTCCCAGATGTGGCCGCCCGGGTCACGGAAGCTGGCCGTCCGGATGCCCCAGGGCCGGTCCACCGGCCCGTTGAGCAGGGTCACCCCGCGCTCGGCCAGCACCTCGCACATGGCGTCGACGTCGTCCACGGGGAGCGTGAGCTGCATCCGCGCCCCGGTGTCCGGACCGGCGACGGCCGCCGGCTCGATCAGCCCGTGCGCCGCGGTGGTCCGCAGGAGATTGACGAGGGTGCCGCCGAAGGTGAAGACCGCCGAGTTGTCGTCCTCGTAGGTGACCGGCAGTGCGAAGACCTCCTGGTAGAACCGCTTGGTCGCCGCCAGGTCCTCGGTGAACAGGGTGAGGGCGCTGATGCCGCCGGGCCAGTGCGTGCTGCCGTTCTTGTCCGTCACAGCGGAAACGATTGACTAACTCGCCTTCCCTGTAAAGGGGGTTGCCGACTCCACCGCCCGCTCCATGCAGACCAGTCCCGCGCGCCCGTCCCACGACGCGGTGACGGAGAAGCCGAACCGCTCGTAGAGCGAGACGGCTCCGGTGCGCCACTGCCACACCGACAGCCGCGCGGTGCGGACCCCGCTCTGGGCGGCGGCGTGCGCGAGCGCGGCGTCGATCAGGGCGGAGGCGACGCCCCGGCCGCGGAACGCGGGGTCCGTCCACAGCCGCTTGATCTCCACCCGCCCGTCCACGGGGGCCGTGACCACGACGCATCCCGCGGCGGCGCCCCCGTCCCGCGCGACCAGCACGACGGCGTCGGCGAACGCGCGGTCCGGATCCTCGGCCTCCGCCCGGTAGCGGTCGGGCAGACCGGCCGCGTCGGCGACGGGCACGCCCTTCTCCGCCTCCGTCCGCAGGTGGTAGTCGACGAGCAGCCCGGACAGCCCGTCCACGGTGGACAGGGCGCCGGCCGGAGGCCGTACGACGACAAGGTCACGTCGATCGTTCATGGCCCAAGAATCACATGCGCCCGGAGGCTGCCGGAATCCGTTGTACGGGCGCGGAACCGCCGCGGGAGAACGGGCCCGTGTCCTTTGCCCTCGTCTCCCGGGACCTCGCCGCCGCCCGCCGCCGCACCCCGCGGCCTCGAAGGCCTCGTACGCGGGTACGGCCCCGGCAGGCACCTCCCGCTGCCCCGGCTGCCGGGGCGTGAACTCGAAACGACGTTCCCCCGGATGACGTAACTTGGGCGGCATGACCACGCCCCCGCCCCAGCCCCCGCAGGGCCCGTACGGAACGCCGCAGGGCCCGTACGGCCCGCCGCAGCCGCAGCAGAATCCGTACGCCCAGCAGCCGGTGCCCGGGCAGCCGCCCTACGGGTATCCGCAGGCGCCCCCGCCCTGGGGCGGTCCCGGGCCCGGTGGGCCCGGGTTCCCCGGGATGCCGCCACCGCCGAGGAAGAACCGGACCGGGCTGGTCGTCGGGATCGTCGTCGGCGCCCTCGTGGTGGCCGGCGGCCTCGCGTACGGCGCCTTCCGGCTGGTGGACGAGGCGGACGTGGGCGGACTTCCGACGGCCGGTGGTTTCCCGAAGGCCGAATACCGGCTGATCGTGCCGAAGAAGCTGCTGGACGACGAGTACACGCTCCTCAAGGACTCCTCGTCGACGGACGGGCGGGACATCGAGAAGACCTACGACCCGACCATCCGTGACGCGAAGGCCGTCGTCACCCAGTACACCTCCGGGAGCGGCGGCACCCTGGTCATCTCCGGGCTGTGGGGCCGCATCAAGGGACCCGAGTTCACCCGGGACAAGATCCTGGAGGGGGCGGTGCAGAACGAGGGCATGACCATCGCCGTGCCCGCCAGGGAGTTCACCCCCGCCGGGTACGGGATCACGGTGTCCTGCCAGGTCGTGCGGTCCGAGGAAGGCGCCATCAGCAGCACCATTCCCATGTGCGCGTGGGGCGACGACAACACCGCCTCCTTCGTCGCCGTCGTCACCGCCGAGACGGCGCTCCAGGCCCCGGACAAGGTCGACCTCGACAAGGCCGCGCTGCAGACCGCCAAGGTCAGGGCCGAGTCGCGCAAACCGATAGCCGCCGCCGAAGCCGACTGACCGGGAGCCCGCCGCCCGTCACCGCCGCGCGGCGGTCAGCGCCTCCTCCACCGCGCAGGCCATGGCGAGCAGCGGGGCGTCCGCGCCGCGTCGCGCCACCAGTTGGAGCCCCACCGGGCAGCCGTCCGGCGTGAATCCGGCGGGCACACTCGCCGCCGGATGGCCGCTCAGGTTGAACGCCCACGTCAGCGAGGTGGAGAAGAGCTCGCCCGGACCGTCGTGGCCGTGCGGGCGGTTGGGGGTGACGGGCGTCAGGAGCAGCGGGGTGGCCGCGAAGAAGGCGTCCAGCCTGCGGTCGTTCTCCCGCCGCAGCTCGGCGAGGGGCGGCGGCACCTCCCCGCTGCGCACGGCCTGCCAGGCCGCCGCCGGGTCCAGCAGCGCGCAGCCGTGGTCCGCGAGCCGGACGGCCCCCGCCGTCACCAGCCGCCGCACCGCTGCCCGGACCACGGCCGCGACCTCCGGGTCGACGTCCGCGAACCCCAGGTCCGGGCTGTAGGCGGCGGGCAGGGGCAGTTCGGCCGTGGCGGGTTCGTAGCCGTCCAGGACGCAGCGCAGGTAGGTGTGCGCCCGCGCGGCCGTGCGGGTCAGTACCCCGGCGGAGGCGAGCCCGGAACGGTCGGGGGAGGGCAGCAGCCCGTTGGTCGTCTTCAGCCCGAACACCCCGCACCAGGCCGCCGGGATGCGCACCGACCCCGCCCCGTCGCTGCCGGTGGCGAGTTCCACGAGGTCCGCCGCGACCGCGACCGCCGAGCCCGCCGACGAGCCGCCCGGGGTCCGGTCCGGCCGCCACGGGTTGACGGTGCGTCCGTGGGCGCCCAGCCCCCAGGTCTGCCAGGACGTGCCGGGGCCCGGTACGGAGGTCGAGCCGACCGGGACGCCACCGGCCGCGAGCAGCCGCCGGGCGGCGTACGAACGGATTCCGGCGGGGCCCTTCACCGCGAACGGCAGCCCGGCGAGGGGGAGTTGGGCCGCGGCCGGCAGCCGGGCGAGCGCCTCCTCCCCCCACACGTCGTGGAAGGCGCACAGCCGCGGGTCCTCCCGCCCGATCGCGGCCAGCGCGCCGCAGACATCCCTGAAACCCGTCACCGGCTCAGTCTTCCAGGGCGGCCTCCATCACGGCACGGGCGATCGGTGCGGCGCTGCCGCCGCCGCTGATGTCGGCCCGGTGGGCGGCGGCGTCCTCGACGACCACGGCGACCGCGACCGCCGGCCGCCCGGTGTCCCGCGCCTGCGCCCAGGAGATGAACCAGGCGTACGGCGTGCCCGAGTTGTCGATGCCGTGCTGGGCGGTGCCGGTCTTGCCGCCGACCGTCACGCCGTCGATGGCCGCGTTGGCGCCGGTGCCCTCCCGCACCACGTCGATCATCATCTGCCGCAACCGCATCGCCGTCATCGGACTCATCGCCCGGTGGTAGGTGCGCGACCCGGTGGTGTGGACCGTGGCGCCGCTGTGCGTGGTCGTGCGGTCCACCAGGTGCGGATACATGAGGTCGCCGCCGTTGGCCACGGCCGAGGCCACCATCGCCATCTGGAGCGGGGTGGCCGTCGTGTCGAACTGGCCGATCGAGGACAGGGCCAGCTGGTCGTCGCTCATGTCCGTGTCGAAGTTGCTCTTCGCCACCCCGGAGGGGATCTTCAGCCCCGTGTCGTTGAAGCCGAACCTGCCGACCGCCTCCACCATGCCCTGCAGCCCGACCTCCACCCCGAGGTGCGCCATCACGGTGTTGCAGGAGACCCGGATCGCCTCCGCCAGCGACGCCTGCTCGCAGCCGCGGGCCTCGTTGGGCAGCGTGGTCGACGTGCCCGGCAGCACGTACGGGGAGGGGGTGTCGGTCCCGGCGTCCGGATCGGTGACCACCTCGGCGTCCATCGCCGCCGCGGCCGTCACGATCTTGAACGTGGAGCCGGGCGGATACGTCTGCCGGATCGCCCGGTTGAGCATGGGCTGGCTCGGCGACGCGTTGAGCTCGCGCCAGGCGTCGGTGACGGACGAACCGGTCCCGGAGAGCCGCCCGGGGTCGTACGAGGGGGTCGAGACCAGGGCCAGGATCTGGCCGGTCGTCGGCTCGACGGCCGCGACCGCGCCCCGGCGGCCGCCGAGCCCCTCGTACGCGGCGCGTTGCACGGACTCCTTGATCGTGGTGAGGACATCGCCGCCGGGCTGCCGGGCGCGGGTGATCTCGTTCCAGAACGGGAGCGGCGCGAGCAGGGGATCGGTGCCGGTCAGGAGCGCGTCCTCGGCGTTCTCGATCAGGGTCGTGCCGTACGTCTGCGAGGCGTAGCCCGTCACCGGCGCGTACAGGGGGCCGTCGCGGTAGGTGCGCTCGTGGGCGAGCTGCTCGCCGGTGTCCTTCGAGCCGGTGACGGTCCGGCCGCCGACCAGGATGTTGCCGCGCGGCTGGTCGTAACGGTCGATCGTGGTACGGCGGTTGGCGGGGTTGTCGTCGAGCGCGTCGGCCTGGAAGACCTGGACGCGGGCGGCGTTCACCAGGAGTGCCACGAGCAGCAGCAGGCAGAACGCGGCGGCACGGCGGATGTAGCGGATCACGGCCGGTCCCCCCGGGCGGTCGTCGGGCGGTGGGTCACAGGTCGTCCTCCAGGGCCGGTGCGACGACGCCGGTCTCGACCTCGTCGACATGGGGTCTTCGGGCCACGTCGCTGACCCGGATCAGCAGCGCCACGATGATCCAGTTGGTGACCACCGACGAACCGCCCTGCGCGAGGAACGGCATCGCCATGCCGGTCAGCGGGATCAGCCCCATCACCCCGCCCGCGATCACGAAGACCTGGAGCGCCAGGATCGAGGCGAGACCGATCGCCAGCAGCCGTCCGAACGCGTCGCGCAGGGAGAGCCCGGCCCGGTACCCCCGCGCCACCAGCAGGGCGTACAGCATGAAGACGGCGGTGAGCCCGGTCAGGCCGAGCTCCTCGCCGGCCGTCGCCAGGATGAAGTCGGACTTCGCGGCGAAGCCGATGAGGACGGAGTGGCCGAGCCCCAGCCCGGTGCCGAGCATCCCGCCCGCGGCGAAGGCGAACAGCGACTGGGCGAGCTGGCCGGGGCCCTGGCCGGCGTCGATGGAGGCGAACGGGTCGAGCCAGTCCTGCACCCGGCTGTGCACATGCGGTTCGAAGGAGCCGACGACGAACGCGCCGACGGCGGCCAGCAGCAGCCCGACGGCGATCCAGCCGGTCCGGCCGGTCGCCACGTACAGCAGGATGACGAAGAGGCCGAAGAACAGCAGCGACGTGCCCAGATCGCGTTCCAGGACCAGGACGCCGACGCTGATCAGCCAGATCGCCACGATCGGGCCGAGCACCCGGCCGGTGGGGAGCTGGAGCTTCCAGATCCTGCGGCCGGTGTACGCGAGGGCGTTGTGGTTCGCCGCGAGGTAGGCGGCGAAGAACACGGCGAGCAGGATCTTGGCGAACTCGCCTGGCTGGAACGAGAATCCGCCGATCCTGATCCAGATCTTGGCGCCGTTCACGGCGGGGAAGAAGATCGGCACGATCATCAGGACGAGGGCGGCGGCGACGGAGAGGTACGCGTAGCGCTGGAGGACCCGGTGGTCGCGCAGGAACACCACCACCGCGATGAAGAACGCGACGCCGAGCGTGGACCAGATCAACTGGGTGGGGGCCGCCTGGTCCCTCGGTGTCTCCAGGTCGAGCCGGTAGATCAGCACCAGGCCCAGGCCGTTGAGCAGGACGGCGATCGGCAGCAGCAGCGGATCGGCGTACGGGGCGCGGAAGCGGACGGCGAGGTGGGCCAGGAGGGCGAGCAGCCCGAGGCCGCCGCCGTATCCGGCGACATCGGGCGGGACCGCGTCGTCGTGGGCCAGACCGACGGCGGCGTAGCCGTAGACGGAGATGAGGACGGCCCCGACGAGGAGCGAGAGTTCCACGCCGCGCCGCCTGGGCAGGCGCAGCTCGGGCGGGGGCGCGTCCGCGGTCGTTGCGGTCATGCCCCGCAACGTAGCAAGAGGTGGGTGTTATTTCCCTTATGTCCGGATGTGGGGGTTCGTGGGTTCCGGGCGCGCCGCCGCCCGTCAGGCGCCCGCGGGGGAGTGCGGCGGCTCCTCGCCGCCGTGGTCCAGGCGTACGTACTCCGGCAGCGTCAGCCGGGCCACCGCCCCGCCGTCCGGCGCGTTCTCGAAGGTCAGCTCGGCGCCCATCACCTCGGCCTGCCCGGCGGCGATGGTCAGCCCGAGGCCGTGCCCCTTGGCGCCGCCCTCCGTGCGGAAGCGCTGCGGGCCGCCCGCGACCAGGTAGTCCGGGAAGCCCTCGCCGTGGTCGCGCACGGTCACCACCGGCCCGTCGACCGTCAGCAGCACCGGCGGGCGGCCGTGCCGGTGCGCGTTGCCGATCAGATTGCCGAGCACCCGCTCCAGGCGCCGCTTGTCCGTCTCGACCCGCACCGGCGGCCCGCCCGGGGCGACCCTGACCTCGGTCGCGGGGCCCGGGAGGCGCGCCGCCACCCGCTCGGCGAGCGGCGCGAGTTCGTGCACATCGAGATCGACCTGTTCGGTACGGGCGTCGAGCCGGGAGATCTCCAGCAGGTCCTCCGTCAGCGCGCGCATCGCCCGGACCCGGTCCTGCACCAGCTCCGATGGGCGGCCCGGCGGCAGCAGTTCGGCGGCGGCCGACAGGCCGGTCAGCGGGGTGCGCAGCTCGTGCGCCACATCGGCGGTGAAGCGCTGTTCGGCCACGAGCTTGCGCTGCAGCGTCGAGGCCATGGTGTCCAGCGCCCCGGCGACGATGGCCACCTCGTCCTGCCGGCGCGAGGGGTCGGCCGTACGGGGGTCGTCGACACGGGCGTCCAGATCGCCCGCACCGATCCGGCGGGCCACCCGCGCGGTCTGGTGCAGCCGCCGGGTGACCCGGGTGACGGAGAACGCGCCCACCAGCAGCGTGGCGCCGATGGCCAGCAGCGAGGAGCCGACGATCGCCCCGTCCAGGCCGTTGATCGTGCGGGCGCTCTGGCCGTAGTCGACCTGCGTCGCGAGGGCGTGCCCGTCGGCCGGGGCGGCGGCCCACATCGTGGGACGGCCGAGGTGGTCGGCGACCATGGTGCCCCGCTCCCCGCCCACGGCCAGGGCGCGCAGCGCCGCGGGCAGCCCCGGCGGATCGATCCCGGAACGCGGCGGCAGCGCCTCGCCCGCCTCGTAGGCGGCGGTGACGCCCTCCAGCCGCGACAGCGCCTTCTCGCGGGCGTGACCGACCGTCTGCCGGGTGACCGCGGTGTGCACCAGCACGCCCAGCAGGGCGGCGAGCAGGCAGCACATCACGGTGATGAAGACCGCGGACTTCCAGGTGAGCGTCGCCGTCCAGGCGGGCAGACGCAGCCGCCGCCGGGTGCGCCGCGTCCGGGTCGCGCCGGTCCGCCGGGCTCTCACCGGCGCTCCGCGCTCACGGCCGCCGAGGGGGCCGCGGTGGGCGTGGGCGCGGAGGTGCCGGGCGCCGGGCTCGCCGGGGAGGCCGGCCGCGCGGAGGGCCGGGGGCCCGGGGTGGGCCGCCGGCCCTGCCCGGCCCGCGGGGTCGTCCGCAGGATCTCGTCCTGCGTGGGCAGCATCGCGCGCTGCTGGTCGTCCCACGACCAGGCCGTGCGGTACTGGTAGCCCGTGATGGCCGACGGCGCCCGCATGATCAGGTCCCGGCCCGCCAGCTCCACGCTGATCACGGCGTCGGAGGTCGACATGATCCGGGTGAGCCCGCCGGCCTCCGGCATGTAGACGTGTACGGACAGCTGACGGCCGGGCAGCCGGATGCCGAGGACCATCTCGTCCCGGCCGTCGCCCGTCAGATCGCGGTAGTAGGGCGCCAGCACCGGGCAGGACGCGGGCGCGTCCGGGCAGTCGTCGAGCCGGCGCACGGTCTCGGCGGGGAGCGCGGCCGTGCCGCTGGACCGGTCCGGACGGGCGTTCAGCCCGGCCCGCACCACGGCCACCGGATCCAGTCCGTGCACGTCGCCGTCCGGGACGGTGATCCCGGGGATACGGGCGGTCTCGCCCTCGCCGTAGTCGTACGGGGCGGCGGAGGCGGGCGGCAGCTCCGGCCAGAGACGGGCGGGACCGATGGCGGCCGGGGCCCGGCCGGCGCTCCGCAGCTCGCCGCCGGTGCCGCAGCCGGCCAGCAGCGCGGCGCCGGTGACGGCCGCGAAGGCGGCGGCGGTACGGCGCCCCGTCCGGTACTGCGGACGCATGTGTTCCTCCCTTGCCGGCCGGACGGACCGGATCGCACGTGTGTGCGCACGACTCCGGCTCCGTCAACCTTATGCGGAAGGAAATCCCTTATGCGTATGTAGTGCTGATACTTCAGTACCGGTACGTCATCGCTGATACGGGTTCTGGCCCTGGCCCTGCGTGCCCGGAGCGTAGCCCGGCTGCTGCGGGGACTGGCCGAACGGGTTCCCGTCCTGCGCGGCCACGTGCTGGGCCAGCAGCTGGTCGGCCTGCTCCTTGGGGATCTTCTGCTCGCCACCGCAGAACGTGCACTGGGTGGCGTACTTCGTCGAGATGGGGAACAGCGGCACGAAGAACAGCGTGAACTTCGTCACCCGCTTGCGCAGCGTGTGCGCGGCCGGATTCCCGCACCAGCCGCAGACCAGTGTCAGGACCGCCAGTTGGTAGAGATAGCCTCGCGTACCGAAAATGATCATGTGGTGGGTCCCTTCCCCGTGTCACCCAGGAGCGCCCGGCGGCAGAGCGCCAGCAGCTTCTCGTCCTCGTATGTGTCGTGGCTGCCGTATCCGCCGTCCATCGCGTGGTGACGGCGTACGGAGGCGAGTTCGGCGCGCAGCACGTGTGCCGCGTCCGACCCTGCACCAGCAGCCCCCGTCCGCGCCAGGCATTCGGCCACCCGAACCCTGACATGACGGTTCTTCTCCCAGGCCGCGAGGAGTACCGGAACGGACTCCTCGGCCCGTCCGGAAACCTGCCACAGAGCGATCGCCGCGTCCACCCGCAGCCACAGCTCCTCGTGACGCAGCAGCGCCCGCAGCCGCGGCGCGGTCACCGCCGCCTGGGCGCCGAGCCGGCCCAGGGCGCTCGCCGCCGCCCGCCGTTCGCGCGCGTGGTCCGCCTGGAGCCCCTCGATCAGGACCGGCAGCACCGCCCCGGCGTCCCCGTCGACGGCCCAGAGCGCCTCGGCCGCCTCCGTGGCCGCCGCCCCCGGGCGGCGGATCAGCGCCCGCAGCTCGGGGACCGCGCAGTGCGCGGCCGGCCCGAACGAGCCGAGCGCCCGCAGCGCCGCCGTCCGCAGCCACTCGCCCCGGTACTCCGGCGCCCCGCGCAGGATGCGCAGCACCTCCGGCGCCGCCTCGCCCGCCCGGAGCGCGGTCAGCCCGGCGAGCAGCGGGCTCGCCCGGTCGTACGCCTCCTCGTCCAGCCCGACCTCGCTCAGCCGGCGGCGCAGCAGGCCGGCCAGCGGCCGGGCCGCCGGGCCCAGGTGCGCGAGGGCGAATCCCACGTCGTGCGGCACCTCGGGCCGCTCCAGCGCCGCCGCCAGCGCGGGCACCGCGCGGGCGTCGCCGAGCCGGGCCAGGGCCTTCACCGCGCTGCCCAGCCCCGGCGGCCCGCTCGCCCACTCCTTCACCCAGGCCCCCGGATCGGCCGCGACCCGGGCCGCCAGCGCGTCCGCAGCGGGTGCGGCCAGGCCGAAGAGCTCCTCCAGGACGTGCGAGGCGGCCTCGGCCAGCTTCGGCTCGTCGGAGCGGAGCTGCTCGCCCACCAGCCGCACGAGCTCCCCGTAGGAACCGCGCCAGGCCCGGATCAGCCCCCCGCTCATCCGGACGGCGTCGATGCGCTGACCCGGTTCCGGGCTGCACAGCTGATCGGTGAGCAGAGCCGTCCGGTCGGCGACCCGGTCGTCCAGCCCGACGTGCAGGGTGCGCAGCAGGTCGGCCGTCCAGGGGGCCGTGCGCCCGGCTCTGTCCTCGGCCGGCAGCGCCCGCAGCTGCCCGACCATGGCCATCGGCGCGGCCTCGAAGGCGGCGGGGTCGGGGGCCCCGTGCGCCCGCGACACCGCTTCCGGGGCCTCCGGGGCCTGTGCGGACTCCGGGGCTTCAGGGGCTTCGGGGGCCTCAGGGGTCTCGGGGGCCGAGCGCAGCCGGCGCAGCAGACCCGCCACCACCCTCACCACGTCGCCCGGCAGCGCCTCGGGCGCGCACCGGGCCAGCTGGGCCAGGGCCGCCAGCCGCAGCCCCGGCGCGTTGGCCTCGGCGGCCAGCCGGCTCAGCCAGTCCGCGATCCGGCCGGCCAGGGGGCGGTGGCGCAGCGCGACCCGGCCCGCGGCCTCCACCAGGGCGCGCCGCACCTCGTCGTCGGGCTCCACCGGCAGCCGCTCGCGCAGCAGGGCCAGCACGCGGCCCGGACTGGCGTGCAGGGTGGCCAGGGCCAGCGGCGCGGAGACCCGCACTCCCGGGTCCTCGTCGGCCATCAGCGCGAAGAAGACCCCGGCGCCCGCGCTGACGGCGGCCGCCGCCATCGCGTAGTTCGCCATGCACTCGGCCTCGTCCTCGTCCTCGCCGATGTCCTCCTCGTCCAGGTCGATGCCGCCGATGCTGGTCAGCAGCTCGACGACGCCCCCGCGGTCCGGAACCACCGGATCGGCGACCAGCTCGAAGAGGAACGGGATGCAGGCGAGCGTGCAGGCGTAGACGTCACCCTGGTGGTGGACGGCCCCGTACATGCCGTCCAGCGCGGCCTCGCGCTCGGACGGATCGGCGGACGCCAGGCCCCGAAGCAGTCCCGGCACATCATCGGCAGGCCCGTAGGCATGCTCCATCGAGGCCCAGTCGACCTCGTCGATCCCCGCGAACACGCCATCGCCTCCCCACGGTTTCCCACGAAGCAGTGTCTGCGCAGAGTGTGCACCACCGTTCGGACGATCCGCCCGCCCCATCCGGCCTTTTGCCCTTGGACATGACAACTCCGACGCCCATGCGGTATGGCCCGGCCAGGGAAGCCCTACCCGGTGTCCGGAATCGGCCGCCCCTGGTCCGGCGCGGTGAGCGGTGCGAGCAGATCGCCGTACCGCGCCAGCCGCTCCGCGATGTCGCCCGCCAGGAAGACCAGTTCCCCAGGCTCCCGGCACCCCTCGATCTCCGCCCAGGTGACCGGGGCGGAGACGGACGGCTCGGCCCGCGCCCGCAGGGTGTAGGGGGTGGCGGTCGTCTTCGCGGCCGCGTTCTGGCTGAAGTCGACGAACACCTTGCCCGGCCGCAGCGCCCGTCTCATCCGGTGCACCACCAGATCCGGGAGCTCGCGCTCCGCCTGCACGGCGAGCGCCTTCGCGTACGCCGACACCCGCTCGGACGCGGTCGGCTCCAGCGGCACGAGCAGGTGCAGCCCCTTCGACCCGGAGGTCTTCCCGTACGCCTCCAGTCCGTCGGCGGCCAGCCGCTCGCGCAGCCAGCGGGCGACCGCGCAGCACTCCACGACCGTCGCCGGGGCCCCCGGGTCCAGATCGAACACCATCCGGTCGGCCAGCCCCGGCGTCTCGGCCCGCCACTGCGGGGTGTGGAACTCCACCACCAGGTTGGCCGCCCACATCAGCGAGGCGAGGTCCTGCACGACGACCTGCCTGGCCTGTTCCTTCTCGTGGTGCGGCACCGGGGCGGTGTGTACCCAGGACGGCGTACCGGGCGGCGGATTCTTGGTGAAGAACTGCTGCCCGTCCGGCCCGTCCGGATAGCGCAGGAAGGACAGGGGCCGGTCCCGCAGATGCGTGAGCAGCACCTCCGCCGCCGTGGCCGCGTAGTAGTGCAGCACCTCGCCCTTGGTGGTGCCGGTGGCCGGATACAGCACCTTGTCCAGGTTGCTGAGCGACAGGCGCCGCCCCTCCACCACAGTGATCGGCGTCATACGATAAGAATCACATGAAATCAGGATCTGTACGGACATTGCGGATGTAAGGGGTGACCGGTGAGGTCCATCTGGAACGGCGCCATCTCGTTCGGGCTGGTCAGCATCCCGATCAAGCTGGTCAACGCCACCGAGAACCACTCGATCTCCTTCCGGCAGGTCCATCTCGCCGACGGCGGCCGCGTCCGCTACCGCAAGGTGTGCGAACTGGACGGCGAGGAGGTGGCCGCCGCCGACATCGGCAAGGCGTACGAGGACGCGGACGGCTCGATGATCCCGATCACCGACGAGGACCTCGGCTCGCTGCCACTGCCCACCGCCAAGACGATCGAGATCGTCGCCTTCGTCCCGGCCGACTCCATCGACCCGCTGCAGATGGACGCGGCGTACTACCTCTCCGCGAACGGGGTGCCGGCCGCCAAGCCGTACACCCTGCTGCGCGAGGCGCTGAAGCGGAGCCGGAAGGTCGCCCTCGCCAAGTACGCCCTGCGGGGGCGTGAGCGCCTGGGGATGCTGCGGGTGGTCGACGACGTGATCGCGATGCACGGGCTGCTCTGGCCGGACGAGATCCGGGCTCCGGAAGGGGTCGCCCCGGAGGGCGACGTGGCGGTCCGGGACGCCGAACTCGACCTGGCGGACACCCTGATGAACACGCTCGGCGAGGTCGACATGGACTCGCTGCACGACGACTACCGCGAGGCGGTCGAGGAGCTCATCGCGGCAAAGGCCTCCGGCGAGACCCTTCAGCCGGCCCCGCCCGACAAGTCCGGCGGGAAGGTCATCGACCTGCTCGCGGCCCTGGAGAGCAGCGTGCGGGCGGCGCAGGAGGCCCGTGGTGAGGACGAGGGGGGCGCGAACGACGGGGAGAAGGCGCGGGCGCCGGTCGCGAAGGTCACCGCCCTCGCGGACCGTAAGCCGTCGGGCACCACCCGCAAGAGCTCCGGGGCCAAGCCGGGTGGACGGGCCTCGTCCGGTTCGGGCTCCGGCGGCGGGGCCCGGAAGTCCGCCGCCTCCTCGCCGAAGTCCTCGGGGGCGATGTCCACGGCGACCGCGGACAAGGGGGCGGCGAAGAAGAGCGCGTCCGGTGGCCGTTCCGCCGCGAAGAAGACCACGTCCAAGGCTGCCGCGTCCAAGAGTGCCGCGGCCAAGAAGACGGCGGCGGCCAAGAAGCAGAGCGGCACGAAGACCGCCTCACGCAAACGCGCCTCCGCGTAGCCGGGCCGCCCGCGGCCCGCGGGAAGTGAGAGCGGAACCCGGATCCTGACGGCCGGACCGCTCTCCCACCGCACGGACCGGCGGCCGCCCCGGCCGGCCACCGGCACGGCAGGACGGCCGAACGGCCGCCACGGGGCGTGATCCGTGCCCCGGACGGCCGTTCGGTCCGCGCGTGCCGCTCCAGGGCTCAGCGCCTGCTGTAGGAGCTCACGTAGCCGGAGGCGGGCGTACCGACCCCCGTCACGTCGTCGTACCCCCGCACCGCCGACAGCGAGGCGTCCTTGCCGAGGCTGCGCACCGAGGTCCGCAGACCGTCCGCCGCGTCGTACCCGTTGACGAAGTCCACCCGGGCGACGGCGAGATCACGTCCGGCGCCCAGCGGGTGGTCCGTCACGTCGTGGTAGACCGGGGAGTCGTAGCGTGCGTAGATCGCCGGGTTGGCGAAACCGATCGGGCGCCCGTGCCGCGCCTGCTGCGCCAGGGCCTGGACACCGGCGATGACCGGCGCCGCGAGCGACGTACCGCCGATGCGGTACTCGTCGTAGCCCAGCGATCCGTCGGGCAGCGTCTGGGTCTGGCCGACCAGGAAGCCGGTGTTCGGGTCGGCGACGGCCGCGATGTCCGGAGCCGTGCGCATCCGGGTCTTCCCGTTGGCCCGGGCCAGCGAGTCCGGCACGATGCCGCGCTGGTAGGACGGCTGCTTCACGGTGGAGCTGGTGCCCCCGCCCGCACCCGAGGTGTACGGACCCGGGAAGCCCGTCCAGCTCGTGCCGTCCGCCGCCAGCGGGGCGTTCAGGGTGCCCCAGCCGGTCTCCCACTGATACGAGTCGTGCTTGCCGACGGCCAGCGACGTGCCGCCGACCGAGGTCACCCAGGCGGAGTTGGAGGGGACGTCGATCTGCTTGGTGCCGGTCGACGCGACGTTGTCGCCGTCGTCACCCGAGGAGAAGTAGAAGCCGATGCCCTCGACCGCGCCCATCTTGAACACCTGGTCGTAGGCGAGCGCCAGGTCGGGGGTCTGGTTGGCCTCGATGTCGCCCCACGAGTTGGAGACGATGTCCGCGAGCCGGTGGTCGACGACCTTGTTCAGCGAGTCCAGCAGATCGTTGTCGTAGCAGGAGGCGCCGCCGACGTACACGATGTTCGCGGCGGGTGCGACCGCGTGCACGGCCTCGACGTCGAGGGTCTCCTCGCCGTACCAGCCGGACGCCCCGCACTCCTCGGTCTTCGTGTAGTCGTCCGGCAGCACCTGGCTGAGCTGGCCGCGCCGGTAGGGCGCGTCACCGTTGCGCGCGGCGTACTCGGCGGCGTCCTTCGCGATGGTGGGCGAGGCGTACGCGTCCGTGATCGCGACGGTCACCCCCTTCCCGGTGTAGCTCCCGGCCCCGTACGCGGCACGCAGCTGCTTGCCGGTGTACCCCTTGACGGCGTACGGCACCTTGGCCCCGTACGCGCTCGGCAGGGCGGAGGCGATCGCCGAGCCGAAGTACGAGGAGAACGGCCCGGAGTTGCGGAACACCGCGTCCGGCGGCGGCAGGACCTCGTCGTGATTCGACCTGTGCGGGGCGTTGTCGAGACCGGACACGGCGAGCACGGCATCGCTCAGCCCGGCCGGCACCGAGGCGGTGGACGCCGGGGCGCGGTAGGTGCGGCTGCCCTTGCGGTAGTTGCGCAGCTGCGTGCTGAACGCCTTTTCGGCCTGGGCCGCTTCACCGGTGGCCGAGACGTAGTGCTGGTCGGCGCCGGTGACGGTCAGCCCACTGGACTCCAGCCACCGGCTGACCCGGTCGATCTGGTCGCGGGTGGCCCCGAACCGCGCCTGCGCCTGGGCGGCGCTCAGGTACTTCCCGTACGACGGCGAACTCGGGTCGGAGACCGCGGCCGCGTAGGCGGCCAGCCCCTTCGCGTCCCGTCCGGCGAGATGAACCCGCACGGCGACCTTCGCGCTGTCGGCCGTGGCTCCCCGGTCGGCCGTGGTGGTGGCCCAGGCCGGCTTGGTGCCCTGCAGCGCGTCCCGGCCGCCCGGCGCGGAGTCCGCGCTGGCGTTGGGTATCCCGAGGGCGAGCGCACCGGCGAGCAGCGGCAGTGTCGCTGCCATGCTCAGCGCGGCGCGTCGTCGGGCGCGGCTGATTCTCAAAGTAACCCCCTGCGATGTGGGTCTCGCGTGTGGAGCACGTGCCGAATGATGTGCACATGTAATGCGCCACTCTGGCGAGGAACACCTCATGTAGGGGGCATGCAATGACCAAGAATCAGCCAAGGGGCACCTGGTATGGGGGAGTTCGCCCCGAATGGCCGAGGGCCGGGCGTCCCTCCTTCCGCGGGTCCGGGTTCCGGTGGGGAGCCGACACCCCCGACCGGACGGAATGCCGGGCCCCGCCGTCCCGCCGCCCGGTAAGGTACACATCGCCGCGACTGGCGCGCGCCCCTGCCGGGGTGCTCAGTGGAATCGACCACGAGGGAGCGGCACACCCCGGGCCTGCCCGGGGAGACATCGCCGGAGAGCCGTCCGCCTGGGCATCCGGGTCCACGCCGCAGTGACGCGGCCGACCCGGGAGGACCCCGTGACCGCATCCGTACCCTCGCACCCCCGCCACCCCGCCCTCGCGGCAGCCGATCCGGAACTCGCCGCGCTGGTGGTCGCCGAGGAACAGCTCCAGGCCGACACCCTGCGCCTGATCCCCAGCGAGAACTACGTCTCCGCGGCCGTGCTCGAAGCGTCCGGCACGGTGCTCCAGAACAAGTACTCCGAGGGCTACCCCGGCAAGCGGTACTACGAGGGCCAGCAGATCATCGACCAGGTCGAGACCCTCACCGCCGAACGTGCCAGGGCGCTCTTCGGCATGGACCACGCCAACGTGCAGCCCTACTCGGGCTCCCCGGCCAACCTCGCCGTGTACCTGGCCTTCCTCAAGCCGGGCGACACCGTGCTGGGCATGTCACTCCCCATGGGCGGCCACCTCACCCACGGCTGGGGCGTCTCGGCCACCGGCACGTGGTTCAACGGGGTCCAGTACGGGGTGCGGCGCGACACCGGCCGCGTCGACCTGGACGAGGTGCGCGACCTGGCGCTCGCCGAGCGCCCCAAGGTGATCTTCTGCGGCGGCACCGCCGTCCCCCGCGAGATCGACTTCGCGGGCTTCGCCTCGATCGCCCGCGAAGTGGGCGCGGTCCTCGTCGCGGACGTCGCCCACATCGCGGGCCTGATCGCCGGCGGCGCGCACCCCTCGCCCGCCCCGCACGTCGACGTCGTCTCCACCACCACCCACAAGACCCTGCGCGGTCCGCGCGGCGCGATGCTGCTCAGCCGCGCCGAACACGCCCGCGCCCTCGACCGCGCCGTCTTCCCGGGTCTCCAGGGCGGCCCGCACAACCAGACCACCGCGGCCATCGGCGTGGCCCTGCGCGAAGCCGCCACGCCGGACTTCCGCACCTACGCCCACGACGTGGTGACCAACGCCCGCACCCTCGGCGAGGAACTGGCGGCCCGCGGCTTCGACCTGGTCTCCGGCGGCACCGACAACCACCTGCTGCTGATCGACCTGACGAGCAAGGACGTCCCCGGCAAGACCGCGGCCAAGGCCCTGGACCGCGCCGGCATCGTCGTCAACTACAACACCGTTCCCTACGACCCCCGTAAGCCCTTCGACCCCTCAGGCATCCGCATCGGCACCCCGGCCCTGACCTCACGCGGCATCCCGGCCTCCGAGATGGCCACCGTCGCGGAGTGGATCGGCCGCGTGACCACCGCCGCCCGCACCGGCGACGAGGACACGATCACCACGGTGCGCGCCGAGGTGAAGGCCCTGATGGACGGGTATCCGGCCCCGGGGCTGCCGGTGGGGTGAGTCCCGGGCGGGGCTGCCTGCCTGCCCCAGGGGACGCGACGGCGCCGCGACGGGGCGCGGCGCCGCGAGCGTCCCCCGGGACAGCCCCTAGGGGGCCGAGCGCCACGGGCCGAGGCCGGGACGGCTCACGCCTCGCCGCAACGTGAGGCGCGGCCCCCGGCACATCGCCTCACGCGGGCATGAAAAAGACCCCCTGGTCAGTGTTCCCACTGGTCAGAAGGTCTTTTCTGGCACTTCCTGCGAAGTGCCCCCGGCAGGATTCGAACCTGCGCACCCGGCTCCGGAGGCCGATGCTCTATCCCCTGAGCTACGGGGGCGTATCGCTGTGTTGCTCTGCGACGGGTGAAACACTACCAGCTTCCACCCGGTGCCCGTGAACAGGTATTTCCACGTCCCCGCCGGGCGCCCCGGGCCCCGCCCCGGCGCTCGTACGCACATCCGGCCACCCGTCCGGGGACGGAAGTGGGCAAAACCCGGACGCAGCCACTCCGCCCCGCCTACTCTCGAAGGGTGTCAGGGGCGTCCGGCCGCGTGCTTGTTGTCGACGACAACAAGGTCATCCGGCAGTTGATCAGGGTCAATCTCGAGCTGGAGGGCTTCGAGGTCGTGACCGCGGCCGATGGTGTCGAGTGTCTGGATCTGGTCCATCGGGTCAGGCCCGACGTGATCACACTCGATGTCGTCATGCCCCGGCTGGACGGGCTGCAGACGGCCACCCGGCTGCGCTCCGATCCGCGGACCGGGCATCTGCCCCTCGCGATCGTCAGCGCCTGCACGCCGTACGAGGTGGACAACGGTGTCGCGGCCGGCGTCGACGCGTTCCTGGCGAAGCCCTTCGAGCCGAGCGAGCTGGTGCGGCTCGTGCGCCAGTTGGTGGAGCGCGGGCGGACATCGGTGCTCGACGGACGACAGGGCGCCGACCGCGCGGAGAGCGCCGCCGGCTGACCGGATGGCGAAACGCGTTCGCGGAAGGCCCCCCTTCCTCCCCTACGCTTGTCCCGTGACCCCCGCCGACCTCTCCGCGACCGTGCTGCACGCCGTGCGCCGCGCCGTGGAGGAGCACGCCCTGCACGCGCCCGTGCCCGCGCGCGTGCGGGTGGAGCGGACCCGGCCCGGTGGGCGCGGTGACTACGCCAGCGCCGTCGCGCTCCAGCTGGCCGGACCCGCCGCACGCACCGCGCGGGAGGTCGCCGAGATCCTGCGGGAGCGGGTGGCCGGGGCGCCCGGCATCGGGCGGGTCGAGATCACCGGCCCCGGCTTCCTGAACTTCACGCTCGACGCCTCCGCCGGTGCCGACGCCCACCGCACGCTCATGTCCCGGGTGCGGGAGCAGGGGACGCGGTACGGGCACGGGGACGCGTTCGCCGGAGAACAGCTGGAGATCCGCCATCCCCGCGAGGTCCGGGCCGCGGTCACCGCCCACGCGGTGGGCCTGCTCGCGCGGGCGCAGGGCGCGCTCGTGCGCGTCGGCTGCGACGAGGCGCCCGACCCGGACTGGGCGCGGCTGGGCGTCACCGTGGACGTCCAGGCACCGCCGTCCACGTCCTCGGCGGAGGTACGGCCCGTCCCCGCCGGCGCCACCGCCGGGGAGCTGCTCGCCCGGCTCGGTTCCGACGCGACCCGCTGGGGGCTGCTGCGGCCCGCCGGACACGACCGCGCCCCCCTCGGGGGCGAGCTCCTCGTCCAGGGCGAGGACAACGCGCTGTTCCTGGTCCGGTACGCACACTCCCGCGTCCACGCGCTGACGCGCGGCGCGGCGCTCCTCGGATGCGCGGGCGACCCCGGACAGGAGGCCGTCGGCGCCGAGGCGCACGCTCTGGCCGCCCTCGTCGCCGACCACCCCGCCGTGCTCGCCGCCGCCGCTCGGCACCACGCCCCCGACCGGCTCGCCCGGCACCTCGAGGCGGTCGCGCAGGCGTTCTTCGACTTCCACGACGCCGCCTCACCCCTTCCCGTCGGGGACGAGAAACCCTCGGCCGCCCACCGCTCCCGGCTCGCCCTCGCCGAGGCCGCCGGGACGGTGCTGGCCGGTGGCCTGTCCCTGCTCGGCATCAGCGCGCCCCGACACCTCTGAGAGACCCGAGAGAGCAGAGCAACACGATGAGCCGATCCGCACACCCCGCCGGGCCCCGTCACGCCGACGTCATGACCGAGGGCCACTACACCGCCCCCGCCGAAGACCTCAACGTGCTCGACGAGAAGGTCTGGTCCCGCACCGTCACCCGCGACGAGCACGGCGCCCTGACCGTCGGAGGAGTCGAAGTCGCCCGGCTGGCCGAGGAGTTCGGAACTCCGGCCTACTTCCTCGACGAGTCCGACTTCCGGGCCCGCTGCCGTGCCTGGTCCGAGGCGTTCGGACCCGGCGCCGACGTCTTCTACGCCGGCAAGGCCTTCCTCTCCCGCGCCGTCGTGCGCTGGCTCCAGGAGGAGGGCCTCAACCTCGACGTCTGCTCCGGCGGCGAACTGTCCACCGCGCTGGACGCCGGGATGCCCGCCGAGCGCATCGCCTTCCACGGGAACAACAAGTCGGTCGACGAGATCGAGCGGGCCGTCGCGGCCGGAGTCGGCCGGATCGTGCTCGACTCCTTCCAGGAGATCGTCCGGGTCGCCCACGTCGCGCAGCGGCTCGGCAAGCGCCAGCGCGTACAGATCCGGGTGACCGTCGGCGTCGAGGCGCACACCCACGAGTTCATCGCCACCGCGCACGAGGACCAGAAGTTCGGCATCGCCCTGGCCGGCGGCCTGGCCGCCGAGGCCGTCCGCAGGGCCCTCACCCTCGACGGGCTCGAACTCATCGGCATCCACTCCCACATCGGCTCGCAGATCTTCGACATGGCCGGGTTCGAGGTCTCCGCCCGGCGCGTGGTGCAGCTGCTGGCCGAGGTGCGCGACGAGCACGGCGTGGAGCTGCCCGAGATCGACCTCGGCGGCGGCCTCGGCATCGCGTACACCTCCGAGGACGACCCGCGCGAACCGCACGAGATCGCCAAGTCGCTCGGCGACATCGTGACCCGCGAGTGCGAGGCCGCCGGGCTCGCCACCCCCCGGATCTCCGTCGAGCCCGGCCGCGCCATCGTCGGGCCCACGGCCTTCACGCTGTACGAGGTCGGCACCATCAAGCCCCTGGAGGGGCTGCGTACGTACGTCAGCGTGGACGGCGGCATGTCGGACAACATCCGCACCGCGCTGTACGACGCCGAGTACAGCGTCGCGCTCGTCTCGCGCACCTCGGACGCCGAGCCGATGCTCGTCCGGGTCGTCGGCAAGCACTGCGAGAGCGGCGACATCGTGGTCAAGGACGCGTTCCTGCCGTCCGACCTGGCCCCCGGCGACCTCATCGCCGTCCCCGCCACCGGCGCGTACTGCCGCTCCATGGCGAGCAACTACAACCACGCCCTGCGCCCGCCCGTCGTCGCCGTGCGCGACGGACAGGCCCGGGTCATCGTCCGGCGCGAGACGGAGGAAGATCTCCTGCGCCTGGACGTCGGCTGATGCGCTATTTCCCGGGGGACACCCCAGGACCCCGGTAAACATCTCAGGATCCGGACGGGTGGCGGAAACCCCCGTCCGGTGAGTGAGACTGGTTCACACATCAGATGTAAAGGAAACGAGGTCGGATGATGCGTACGCGTCCGCTGAAGGTGGCGCTGCTGGGCTGTGGAGTCGTCGGCTCAGAGGTGGCCCGCATCATGACGACGCACGCCGACGACCTCGCCGCGCGCATCGGCGCACCGGTGGAGCTCGCCGGTGTCGCCGTGCGCCGGCCCTCCAAGGTGCGCGCCGGCATCGACCCCGCACTGATCACCACCGACGCGACCGCCCTCGTCAAACGGGGGGACATCGACGTCGTCATCGAGGTCATCGGGGGCATCGAGCCCGCCCGCACCCTCATCACCACCGCCTTCGAGCACGGCGCGAGCGTCGTCTCCGCCAACAAGGCGCTGCTCGCCGAGGACGGCGCCGCACTGCACGCCGCCGCCGAGCAGCACGGCCGCGACCTCTACTACGAGGCCGCCGTGGCCGGCGCCATCCCGCTCGTACGGCCGCTGCGCGAGTCCCTCGCCGGTGACAAGGTCAACCGGGTCCTCGGCATCGTCAACGGCACCACGAACTTCATCCTCGACAAGATGGACACGAGCGGCGCCGGGTACTCCGAGGCGCTCGACGAGGCCACCGCCCTCGGATACGCGGAGGCGGACCCGACCGCCGACGTCGAGGGCTTCGACGCCGCCGCGAAGGCGGCCATCCTGGCCGGAATCGCCTTCCACACCCGGGTGAAGATCGGCGACGTGCACCGCGAGGGCATCACCGAGGTCACCGCCGCCGACATCGCCTCCGCCCGCCGCATGGGCTGCACCGTCAAGCTCCTCGCCATCTGCGAGCGGGCCGCCGACGGGCAGTCCGTCACGGCCCGCGTGCACCCCGCGATGATCCCGCTCAGCCACCCGCTGGCCTCCGTCCGCGAGGCGTACAACGCGGTGTTCGTCGAGGCCGAGGCCGCCGGGCAGCTGATGTTCTACGGCCCCGGCGCCGGTGGCGCACCGACGGCCTCCGCGGTCCTCGGCGACCTCGTCGCGGTCTGCCGCAACAAGCTCAACGAGGCCCCCGGGCCCGGAGAGTCCGCGTACACGCGTCTGCCGGTGAGCCCCATGGGCGACGTCGTCACGCGGTACCACATCAGCCTCGACGTGGCCGACAAGCCTGGCGTACTCGCCCAGGTCGCGACGGTCTTCGCCGAGCAGGGCGTATCGATCGATACGGTCCGCCAGCAGAGTCGACAGGACGGCGGCGGCGAGGCTTCGCTCGTCGTCGTCACCCACCGCGCGCCCGACGCGGCCCTCTCCGGGACCGTCGAGGCGCTGCGCAAGCTCGACACCGTACGCGGTGTCGCCAGCATCATGCGTGTTGAAGGGGAGTAAGGACCCATGACCACCAAGGGCACCCACCAGTGGCGCGGCATCATCGAGGAGTACCGGGACCGTCTCCCGGTCACGAGCGCGACGCCCGTCGTCACGCTCCGTGAGGGCGGTACGCCGCTCGTTCCCGCTCAGGTCCTCTCCGAGCGCACGGGCTGCGAGGTGCACCTCAAGGTCGAGGGCGCCAACCCGACCGGGTCCTTCAAGGACCGCGGCATGACCATGGCCATCACCCGGGCCAAGGAGGAGGGCGCGCAGGCCGTCATCTGCGCCTCCACCGGCAACACCTCCGCCTCCGCCGCCGCGTACGCGGTACGGGCCGGGATGGTCTGCGCCGTCCTCGTGCCGCAGGGCAAGATCGCACTCGGCAAGATGGGCCAGGCGCTCGTCCACGGCGCCAAGATCCTCCAGGTCGACGGCAACTTCGACGACTGCCTGACGCTGGCCCGCTCGCTCTCGGACAACTACCCCGTGGCGCTGGTCAATTCGGTCAACCCGGTCCGCATCGAGGGCCAGAAGACCGCCGCCTTCGAGATCGTCGACGCGCTCGGCGACGCCCCGGACATCCACGTCCTGCCGGTCGGCAACGCGGGCAACATCACCGCGTACTGGAAGGGGTACACGGAGTACGCCAGGGACGCGATGGCCACGCACACGCCGCGGATGTGGGGCTTCCAGGCCTCGGGTTCCGCGCCCATCGTGCGCGGCGAGATCGTCAAGGACCCGTCGACCATCGCCACGGCCATCCGCATCGGCAACCCGGCCTCCTGGCAGTACGCGCTCGACGCACGGGACGAGTCGGGCGGCTTCATCGACGAGGTGACGGACCGCCAGATCCTGGCGGCCTACCGCCTGTTGGCCTCGCAGGAGGGCGTCTTCGTGGAGCCCGCCTCGGCCGCCTCCGTCGCCGGTCTGCTCAAGGCCGCCGACGAGGGCAAGGTCGACCCCGGCCAGAAGATCGTCTGCACGGTCACCGGCAACGGGCTCAAGGACCCGGACTGGGCCGTCGCCGGCGCCCCCCAGCCGGTCACCGTCCCGGTCGACGCGGTCACCGCCGCCGAGAAGCTGGGCCTCGCGTAGCAGTACCCCGCCGCAGGGCGGCCGCACCCCCGGTCCGGACGACGGGCCCCGGGTGCGGCCACGGCGACGGCTCGTCAGAAAGGCAGCTCGAACGCCCCTTTTCGGGGCGGAGAGCGCATCGACGGTATGCGACACGCATCGTGCGCCTCCTGTGCGCCCTATGTCGCGACAGAACCTTCCTTCGATAAGCTGTACCCAACCCGCCCCGCCCGCATGAGCCGGGGTGCCCGGGCCGTTGCGGCCGTCGGTTCCTTTCCGGGTCAGGCCGTACCCGCAGCCGCAACAGCCCCGGAAAACCCCACACACCCGCACACGTGAAATCCCCGAGCCCGAGCAGTACCGAAGAGCCGCACAGAGCAGAACCCGAAGAGCCGCGAGAACCCCGACACGTCCCGCAGCTCCTCGCATTCCCCGCCGCCTCACAAGGAGAGTCGTCAGAGCGATGGCCGGTCCCGCCTTCCGAGCCGCCGCCGTCCGGGTGCGCGTCCCCGCGACCAGCGCGAACCTGGGCCCGGGTTTCGACGCCCTCGGCCTGTCGCTGGGCCTGTACGACGACGTCGTCGTCCGGGTCGCCGACTCCGGGCTGCACATCGACATCGCCGGCGAGGGCGCGGACACGCTGCCCCGCGACGAGAAGCACCTGCTCGTACGCTCCCTGCGCACCGCCTTCGACGTGCTCGGCGGCCAGCCCCGCGGGCTGGAGATCGTCTGCGCGAACCGCATCCCGCACGGCCGCGGCCTCGGCTCCTCCTCCGCCGCCATCTGCGCCGGCATCGTCGCCGCCCGCGCCGTGACCACCGGTGGTGACGCCCGGCTCGACGACGCGGCCCTGCTGGAGCTCGCCACCGAGATCGAGGGCCACCCGGACAACGTCGCGGCCTGCCTGCTGGGCGGTTTCACGCTCGCGTGGATGGACGGCGGATCGGCCCGTGCCATCAGGATGGATCCCGCTGATTCCATCGTTCCGGTGGTTTTCGTCCCCGGCAAGCCGGTGCTCACCGAGACCGCCCGCGGACTGCTGCCGCGTACCGTCCCGCACGTCGACGCCGCCTTCAACGCGGGCCGCGCCGCGCTCCTCGTCGAGGCCCTGACCCGGCGCCCCGAGCTGCTGCTCACGGCCACCGAGGACCGGCTCCACCAGGAGTACCGCGCACCGGCGATGCCGCAGAGCGTGGAACTGGTGAACCGGCTGCGCGCCGACGGCGTCCCCGCGGTCGTCTCGGGTGCCGGGCCGACCGTGCTGGCGCTGGCCGAGGAGGGTGCGGCCGACAAGGTGGCACGGCTGGCGGGCGAGGGATGGGCGGCCAACCGGCTCGCTCTCGACGCCCAGGGTGCGAGCGTGCTGCCGCTCGCCCCGTAGCCGAGAAGTGATTGCCGGTGAGTGAGAGGGGGAATGTTTGTTGGAGCCGGTAGTGTTAACCTCAAGTCTGCAATCGACGTCTATGTGGCGCGTTGCTTCGTGTCCCTTTCCGGGACCACCATTTCTTCCGGGAGCCTCCCCAACTGCCTGAGCAGCCTGCCTGAGCAGTTGCGAGCACGCTCCGGAACCGGCACGACACCCCTCGCTCGTCCAGGAGTGGGCCGAGCAGGGGGATGCTCGCGCCGGGCCCATGCACACGTTCATCTCTCCGCCGTACCTATCCGGCGGACCACCGCCCCGGCACGGTCCGCACCGAAGACCGCAGTCGGACAGCACAACCGGTCGCCGAGCCAGAAGGCCGACGTCCGCTCCAGGGAAGGACCCTTCGTGAGCGACACCACCGATCTGATGGGCGTGACTGCCGACAAGAACGTCGACAGTGCCGCGCCCGCCGAAGGTGCTGCCACTGGCACCACCGCACGGCGCCGCCGCTCCGGCACCGGCCTTGACGGCATGGTCCTGGCCGAGCTGCAGCAGGTCGCGTCCGGCCTCGGTATCAAGGGCACCGCGCGGATGCGCAAGAGCCAGCTGATCGAGGTCATCAAGGAGACCCAGGCCGGCGGCTCCTCCGCGCCCAAGGCCAAGGCCTCCTCGGCCCCCGCCGAAGAGGCGGAGGCCAAGCCGAAGCGCCGCGCCACCTCCAAGGCGCGCACCGGCGCCGGGGACGAGACCCCGGCCGCCGCGCCCGCCGAGAAGGCCACGGCGCAGCAGCAGATCGACATCCCCGGCCAGCCGGCCAGCGACGACCAGCCCACGGGCGAGCGTCGTCGGCGCCGTGCCACCGCTCAGGCGGGCAGCCCGGACACCAAGGCGGACACCAAGACGCAGGTCAAGGACCGCACGCAGGAGGAGCCGAAGCACGAGGCTCCCGCCGAGGACCGTGCCGAGCCCAAGGCCGAAGCCGCCGCGGACAACGCCGAGGGCCGTCGTGGCGACCGCCAGGACCGCGGCCAGCGCGGTGAGCGGGGCGAACGCGGCGAGCGCCGTGAGCGCCAGCGCGACCGCCGCGGCAAGGGCGACGAGCAGGGCGGCGGCCAGGGTGGCCAGAGCCGGCGCCAGGGCGGCGGCCAGGGCGGTCAGGGCGGCGGCCAGGGCGGCCAGGGTGGCCAGGGTGGCCAGGGCCAGCAGGGCGGCGGCGGACCGCAGGACGACGGCTTCGACGACGACGGCGGCCGGCGCGGCCGCCGGGGCCGCTACCGCGACCGCCGCGGCCGTCGTGGCCGCGACGACTTCGCGAGCGACGCACCGCCGGTCACCGACGACGACGTCCTGATCCCCGTCGCGGGCATCCTGGACATCCTCGACAACTACGCGTTCATCCGGACCTCCGGCTACCTGCCGGGTCCGAACGACGTGTACGTCTCGCTGGCCCAGGTCCGCAAGAACGGCCTGCGCAAGGGTGACCACGTCACCGGCGCCGTGCGCCAGCCCAAGGACGGCGAGCGCCGCGAGAAGTTCAACGCGCTGGTCCGCCTCGACTCGGTCAACGGCATGGCGCCCGAGACCGGCCGCGGCCGTCCGGAGTTCCAGAAGCTGACGCCGCTCTACCCGCAGGACCGGCTCCGCCTGGAGACCGACTCCAACGTCCTGACGACGCGGATCATCGACCTGGTCGCCCCCATCGGCAAGGGCCAGCGAGGCCTGATCGTGGCCCCGCCGAAGACCGGTAAGACCATGATCCTGCAGGCGATCGCCAACGCGATCACGGTGAACAGCCCCGAGTGCCACCTGATGGTCGTCCTGGTCGACGAGCGTCCGGAAGAGGTCACCGACATGCAGCGGTCGGTGAAGGGCGAGGTCATCTCCTCGACCTTCGACCGTCCCGCCGAGGACCACACGACCGTCGCCGAGCTGGCCATCGAGCGCGCCAAGCGTCTCGTCGAGCTGGGTCACGACGTCGTCGTCCTGCTGGACTCGATCACCCGTCTGGGACGCGCGTACAACCTCGCGGCCCCGGCCTCCGGACGCATCCTGTCCGGTGGTGTCGACTCGACCGCGCTCTACCCGCCGAAGCGGTTCTTCGGCGCGGCGCGCAACATCGAGGACGGCGGTTCGCTGACCATCCTGGCCACCGCGCTCGTCGAGACCGGCTCGCGCATGGACGAGGTGATCTTCGAGGAGTTCAAGGGCACCGGCAACATGGAGCTCAAGCTCGACCGCAAGCTCTCCGACAAGCGCATCTTCCCGGCGGTGGACGTCGACGCGTCCAGCACCCGTAAGGAAGAAATCCTGCTCGGCAGCGACGAGTTGGCGATCACCTGGAAGCTGCGCCGGGTGCTCCACGCGCTGGACCAGCAGCAGGCGATCGAGCTTCTCCTGGACCGGATGAAGAAGACCCAGTCCAACGCGGAGTTCCTGCTCCAGATCCAGAAGACGACGCCGGCCCCGGGCAACAACGACTAGTCGCAGCCCCCGGCGGTACACAGGGCCGCCCCCGTCACTTCGGTGCCGGGGGCGGCCCTGCGTCGTACCCCGTCGTCGGCGCTCCCGAGACCTTCGCCACACGGCCGGCCGGTCCCGCGGTCGCCCCGCATCGCCCGCAGTGGGCACGAAACCGCAGGTGAGCGCCAGGTCGCCGGTGAGTCCCGCACCCCGTGGACAGGTCCCGCGCCCACCCGGGGCCCACAGGGCCCTGTGCAACCCTTCTTGTCGCCGCCGCGTCGTCACCAAGAGCGACCTCAGGAGCGACAAAGCGGCACAGAGGGCCCGCACACCACTGCAGGGGGTAGCCGGGAGCAGCCGAGGACACGAGGAGACGGATGAGCGAGCAGAGCCGGAGCAGCAGCCGCATACGGGCCACCGGCAAGCGCCGGAGGAAACCGTCCCGTCGCCGCAGGGCGTCCGTCGTGGCCGCCTGGGCCCTGGCCGGTGTGATCGTGGTGGGCGGATCGGGTCTCGGCTACGCGTACTTCCACCTCGACGGCAACCTCAAGGCCGTCGACATCGACAGCGCCCTCGGCAAGGACCGCCCCGACAACGTCGACAACGGCTCCGAGGACATCCTCGTGCTGGGTTCCGACTCCCGTTCCGGCGCCAACGCGCAGTACGGCGAGGACCAGGGCGGCGCCCGCTCGGACACCGCGATGGTCGTGCACGTCAACAAGGGCCACAAGTCGGCGAGCGTCGTCTCCATCCCGCGCGACACCCTCGTCACCCGGCCCGAGTGCACCGGTGACGAGAGCGGGCGGTCCGTCGCCGGGGAGCGCCGCGCGATGTTCAACACCGCGTACGAGGTCGGCGGACCGGCCTGCGCGGTCAAGACCGTCGAGGCGATGTCGGGCATCCGCATGGACCACTACATCGAGGTCGACTTCACCGGCTTCAAGGCCCTGGTCGACAAGCTCGGCGGGGTCGAGATCACCACCAAGCAGGCGATCAACGACTCCAAGAGCCATCTGCACCTCGAACCCGGCACCCACACCCTCGACGGCGAGCAGTCGCTCGGCCTCGTCCGCACCCGCAAGAGCGTCGGCGACGGCAGCGACCTCGGCCGCATCCAGCTCCAGCAGGCCTTCGTCAAGGCGCTGATGGAACAGGCCAGGAGCGTGGGCATCCTCGACGGCACCAAGCTGTACGGCATCGCGGACACCGCGACCAAGGCCATCACCACCGACTCCGGCCTCGGCTCGGTCACCAAGCTCACGGGCTTCGCGAGCGGCCTCAAGGGCCTCGGCTCCGACGACGTCCACATGGTGACCCTGCCCGTCGAGTACGACCCGGCCGACCCGAACCGGGTCGTCCCGCAGGAGGAGGCCGGCCGGCAGGTGTGGACGGCGCTCCTCCACGACCGGCCGGTCCCCGCCTCCGCCACCGAGAAGTCGGCGGGCGACAAGGGCGACGCGGGGCAGATCGTGCAGTGATCCGGGCGCGCGGCGCGCGATGCGCGCCCCGGCGCCGGCGGGGTCGCCGGCCGCCCGGGAATAGTGGGCGGCCGACCCCCGTTTTGGGAGATACGGCCGGTCCTGGCAGACTGGTACGTCGGCCCCGGTTCACGGACGCGCAATCCGCGCGTACGACCCGGCGCCCTCCCGAACCTAGGAGAAACCCTTGAAGCGCGACATTCACCCCGAGTACGTCGAGACGCAGGTCAGCTGCACCTGTGGCGCGTCGTTCACCACCCGGTCCACGCTGGACAGCGGCACCATCCGTGCCGACGTCTGCTCCGAGTGCCACCCGTTCTACACGGGCAAGCAGAAGATCCTCGACACCGGTGGCCGCGTGGCCCGCTTCGAGGCCCGCTTCGGCAAGGCCGCCGGCTCCGCCAGCAAGTAGCGAGCCACTGCGCCGGTCCTTGGCGCCCTCTACCCGGGGGCGCCGGGGCCGGCGTTTTTTTCCGGCCGGGACGACGGCATCCCCGTATCCCGCCCGGCAGGCACCCGCCGGCCGGCAGGCACGATGAGCGAAGGAACCAGGAGCCCGAAGATGTTCGAGGCGGTCGAGGAACTGATCGGCGAACAGGCCGATCTCGAGAAGAAGCTCGCAGACCCGTCGGTCCACGCCGACCAGGCCAACGCGCGCAAGCTGAACAAGCGCTACGCCGAGCTGACTCCGATCGTCGCCACGTACCGCTCCTGGAAGCAGACCGGCGACGACGTCGAGACCGCCCGCGAGTTCGCCGCCGACGACCCCGACTTCGCCGCCGAGGTCAAGAACCTGGAGAAGGAGCGCGAGGAGCTCACCGAGCGGCTCCGCCTCCTGCTCGTACCCCGGGACCCCAGCGACGACAAGGACGTGCTCCTGGAGATCAAGGCGGGCGCGGGCGGCGACGAGTCCGCCCTGTTCGCCGGCGATCTGCTGCGCATGTACCTGCGCTACGCCGAGCGCGTCGGCTGGAAGACCGAGATCATCGACTCCACCGAGTCCGAACTCGGCGGCTACAAGGACGTCCAGGTCGCCGTGAAGACCAAGGGCGGCAACGGGGCCACCGAACCCGGCCAGGGCGTCTGGGCCCGGATGAAGTACGAGGGCGGCGTGCACCGCGTGCAGCGCGTGCCCTCCACCGAGTCCCAGGGCCGCATCCACACCTCCGCCGCCGGTGTGCTCGTCACGCCCGAGGCCGAGGAGGTCGACGTCGAGATCCACGCCAACGATCTCCGTATCGACGTGTACCGCTCCTCCGGCCCCGGCGGCCAGTCCGTCAACACCACCGACTCCGCGGTCCGCATCACGCACCTGCCCACCGGTGTCGTCGCCTCCTGCCAGAACGAGAAGAGCCAGCTCCAGAACAAGGAGCAGGCCATGCGTATCCTGCGTTCACGGCTCCTCGCCGCCGCGCAGGAGGCCGCCGAGCAGGAAGCGTCGGACGTACGGCGCAGCCAGGTGCGCACGGTCGACCGGTCCGAGAAGATCCGTACGTACAACTTCCCGGAAAACCGCATCTCGGACCACCGCGTCGGCTTCAAGGCGTACAACTTGGACCAGGTGCTCGACGGGGACCTGGACGCGGTGATCCAGGCCTGTGTCGACGCCGACTCCGCGGCCAAGCTCGCCGCCGCGTAAGCACGGAGCCCCACTGCCCCGCACCGCTCGTGAACCCGTACGGAGAACCGCGATGAACCTGCTGCTCGCCGAGGTGGCCCAGGCCACCCAGCGGCTGGCCGACGCCGGTGTCCCCTCACCGCGCTTCGACGCGGAGGAGCTCGCCGCCTTCGTGCACGGCGTCAAGCGGGGCGAGCTCCACCACGTGCCGGACGCCGACTTCGACGCCCGCTACTGGGAGACCATCGCCCGGCGCGAGGCGCGCGAACCGCTCCAGCACATCACCGGCCGCGCCTTCTTCCGCTACCTGGAGCTCCAGGTCGGACCCGGGGTCTTCGTGCCCCGGCCGGAGACCGAGTCGGTCGTCGGCTGGGCGATAGACGCCGTCCGCGCGATGGACGTCGTAGAGCCGCTGATCGTCGACCTGTGCACGGGATCGGGCGCCATCGCCCTCGCCATGGCCCAGGAGGTGCCCCGCTCGCGCGTGCACGCCGTGGAGCTGTCCGAGGACGCCCTCAAGTGGACCAGGAAGAACGCCGAGGACTCCAGGGTCACCGTCCACCGCGGAGACGCCCTGACGGCCCTTCCCGAGCTCGACGGACAGGTCGACCTGGTCATCTCCAACCCGCCGTACATCCCCCTCACCGAATGGGAGTACGTGGCCCCGGAGGCCCGGGACCACGACCCCGAGATGGCCCTGTTCTCCGGTGAGGACGGACTCGACACCATCCGCGGCATCGAGCGCACCGCCCACCGTCTGCTGCGCCCCGGCGGCCTCGTCGTCATCGAGCACGCCGACACACAGGGCGGCCAGGTGCCGTGGATCTTCACCGAGGAGCGTGGCTGGGCCGACGCGGCCGACCACCCCGACCTGAACAGGCGTCCCCGGTTCGCCACGGCCCGCAAGGCCATGCCGTGACCGCCGGCGGCCACCCGCACGACCCGTACCAGCCCTACCCGTACACGCTTGAGGAGGCCGGCTGATGGCACGGCGATACGACTGCAACGACGCGACCGACCGTACGACGGGTCTGCGCGAGGCCGCGTCCGCCGTCCGCCGCGGCGAACTGGTCGTGCTGCCCACCGACACCGTGTACGGGATCGGTGCGGACGCCTTCAGTTCCGAGGGCGTCGTCGACCTCCTCGCCGCCAAGGGCCGCGGCCGCAACATGCCGACGCCCGTCCTCATCGGCTCGCCCAACACCCTGCACGGCCTGGTCACCGACTTCTCGGAGCAGGCCTGGGAGCTGGTGGACGCCTTCTGGCCGGGCGCGCTCACGCTCGTCGCCAAGCACCAGCCGTCGCTCCAGTGGGACCTCGGGGACACCCGCGGCACCGTCGCCATCCGGATGCCGCTGCACCCCGTAGCCATCGAACTGCTCACGGAGGTCGGCCCGATGGCCGTCTCCAGCGCCAACCTCACCGGCCACCCCTCGCCCGAGGACTGCGACGCCGCCCAGGAGATGCTCGGCGACTCGGTGTCCGTGTACCTCGACGGCGGTCCGACCCCGGGCATCGTGCCGTCCTCGATCGTCGACGTCACCGGCAAGGTGCCGGTCCTGCTGCGCGCCGGCGCGCTCTCCGCGGAGGAGCTGCGCAAGGTGGTACCCGACCTCGAGGTGGCCAATTGACCGCCCCTGAGGGGCGTGGCATAGCGGGGCGGACCGACACCTTCCGCATCCTCCACGTCAGCACCGGCAACGTGTGCCGCTCACCGATCACCGAGCGGCTGACCCGGCATGCCCTCGTGGACCGCCTGGGCGACCCGCTCCAGGGCGGGCTGATCGTGGAGAGCGCCGGGACGTGGGGCCACGAGGGCGCCCCGATGGAGGCCAACGCGGAGGTGGTCCTCGCCGACTTCGGCGCCGACGCCACCGGGTTCACCGGCCGCGAGCTGCTCGACGAGCACGTGATCCGCGCCGACCTGGTGCTCACCGCCACCCGTGACCACCGGGCCCAGGTGATCTCGATGGGCCACTCGGCCGGGCTGCGGACGTTCACGCTCAAGGAGTTCACCCGGCTGGTCCGGGCGATCGACCCCGCCACGCTGCCCGACGCCCGCGACGAGGGCGTCGTCGAGCGCGCCCGCGCCCTGGTCCGCGCGGCCGCCGCGCTGCGCGGCTGGCTGCTGGCCCCGACCGTCGAGGCGGACGAGGTCTACGACCCGTACGGCGCCCCCATCACGTTCTTCCGGTCCATCGGGGACGAGATCAACCAGGCCCTGGACCCGGTCGTCACCGCGCTGACGGGCGTATCGGCCCCGCGCTGAAAGAGGGCGCCCCGGAGCCTTCCGCGCCCCGCTGACGGGCGTACGGCGACGACCCGGGCCCGTGGGTCGCCCAGGGGTCCGGTCGGGTGCACCACGGCCCACGACAGCGGGCAGCGGACCCCTCACGGGCCTACATTGGAGCTGACGCCACCCCTCCCCAGGCCCGGAGCCCCCGATGCCGGTCACCACCGCTGCCGCCCCCTCCGCCGTCGCCCCCCTGCCGCAGGACTTCGGCGCCCTGCTCCGGGAGGATCCGGAGATCGCCGATGTGCTGGTGGGGGAGTTCCACCGGCAGTCCGAAAGCCTGCAGCTGACCGCGGCGGAGAACTTCACCTCGCCCGCGGTGCTGGCCGCCCTCGGCTCCCCGCTCGCCAACAAGTACGCCGAGGGGTACCCCGGCGCCCGCCACCACGGAGGCTGCGAACAGGCGGACGCCGCCGAACGCATCGCGATCCGCCGCGCCACCTCGCTCTTCGGCGCCGAGCACGCCAACGTCCAGCCCCACTCCGGATCCTCGGCCGTCCTCGCGGCGTACGCGGCGCTGCTGCGGCCCGGTGACACGGTGCTCGCGATGGGACTCCCGTACGGAGGCCACCTCACGCACGGCTCGCCCGCCAACTTCTCCGGCCGCTGGTTCGAGTTCGTCGGCTACGGGGTGGACTCCGAGAGCGGGCTGATCGACTACCACCAGGTCCGCACCCTGGCCCGCACCCACCGGCCCAAGGCCATCGTCAGCGGCTCGATCTCCTACCCCCGCCATCCGGACCACGAGCTGTTCCGGGAGATCTGCGACGAGGTGGGCGCCTACCTCATCGCCGACGCCGCGCACCCGATGGGGCTGATCGCCGGGGGAGCGGCGCCGAGCCCCGTCCCGTACGCGGACGTGGTCTGCGCGACCACGCACAAGGTGCTGCGGGGCCCGCGCGGCGGCATGATCCTGTGCGGCGCGGAACTGGCCGAGCGGATCGACCGGGCCGTCTTCCCCTTCACGCAGGGCGGCGCCCAGATGCACACGGTCGCGGCGAAGGCCGTCGCGTTCGGCGAGGCCGCGGCGCCCGCCTTCGCCGCGTACGCCCACCGTGTGGTGGCCCACGCCCGGGCGCTGGCGGCCGGACTGGAGAACGAGGGGTTCGACGTCACCACCGGGGGCACGGACACCCACCTGATCGTCGCCGACCCCGCCCCGCTCGGCGTCGACGGGCCCGCCGCGCGTGCCCGGCTGGCCGCCGCCGGTGTGGTGCTGGACACCTGCGCGCTTCCCTACGGGGACACCCGGGGCATCCGGCTCGGCACCGCGGCCGTCACCACCCAGGGCATGGACGAGTCCGACATGGCCCGCCTCGCGGTGCTCATCGGGGCCGCCGTGCGCGAGGAGGGGGACGTCCTCGCGGAAGTCCGGGAGATGGCCGCGAAGCACCCGCCGTACCCCGGGTGAAATGCCCCGTACCTCCGCAGTGGTGGCGGCCAGTGCAACCGACACGGTGACCGCCGTGTCCTCCACCGTGAGGCCGACGCCGTTACTCCCGACCGGCCTCATGGGCCGGTCGGGCTAAGGTGTGGGCTGAGATGGCCGGCGACATTTATGGGGCAGCCCGTGCGTGATTACTTGCTGACGCTCTGTGTCACGGCCGCGGTGACGTATCTGCTCACCGGCCCGGTGCGTAAGTTCGCCATCGCGGTCGGGGCGATGCCCGCGATCCGTGCACGTGACGTCCACCGGGAACCGACACCGAGGCTCGGTGGCATCGCCATGTTCGGCGGGCTCTGCGCCGGGCTGATCGTCGCCGATCACCTGGCCAACCTCGACGGGGTCTTCGAGCTCTCCAACGAACCGCGGGCGCTGCTCTCCGGGGCGGCCCTGATCTGGCTGATCGGCGTCCTGGACGACAAGTTCGAGATCGACGCCCTGATCAAGCTGGGCGGGCAGATGATCGCCGCGGCCGTCATGGTGCTCCAGGGCCTCACCATCCTGTGGCTGCCGATCCCCGGCGTCGGCACGGTCCCGCTCACCCAGTGGCAGGGCACGCTGCTCACGGTCGCGCTCGTCGTCATCACCATCAACGCGGTCAACTTCGTCGACGGCCTGGACGGCCTGGCGGCCGGCATGGTCTGCATCGCCTCGGCCGCGCTCTTCCTGTACACCTACCGGCTCTGGTACGGGTACGGGATCGAGGCGGCCGCCCCCGCCACGCTCTTCACGGCGGTCCTGATGGGCATGTGCCTCGGCTTCCTGCCGCACAACATGCATCCCGCGCGGATCTTCATGGGGGACTCCGGGTCGATGCTGATCGGTCTGGTCCTCGCCGCCGGAGCGATCTCCGTCACCGGGCAGGTCGACCCGGACGCGATGAAGCTCTTCGCGGGGAGCGAGCGGCAGGCGACGCACGCGATGCTGCCGGTCTTCATCCCGCTGCTCCTGCCGCTGACGATCATCGCCATTCCCGCGGCCGACCTGGTGCTGGCGATCGTGCGGCGCACGTGGAACGGCCAGTCGCCGTTCGCCGCGGACCGCGGCCATCTGCACCACCGGCTGCTGGAGATCGGCCATTCGCACAGCCGGTCGGTGCTGATCATGTACTTCTGGTCGGCCCTGATCGCCTTCGGCGCCGTCGGTTACTCGGTGCACTCGACCTCGATGTGGATCGTGCTGCTGATCGTGGGGCTGAGCGCGCTGGGCCTGATCCTGCTGCTGATGCCCCGGTTCACCCCGCGTGCCCCGCGCTGGGCGGAGCGCTTCGTGCCGCCGCGCTACCGCCGCCGGCGCCGCCACGGGGCGGAGGCCGGGGCGGAGCCGTCACAGGCGCTGGAGAGCCAACAGGGGCCCCTGGATGATCAGATGGGGCAGGACGGGCATGAGCCCGCCCCGCGGGCTCCGATCGCCGCCGGGGTGTCCGGCGTCAACGGAGCGACCGCGATCGGCCCCCGTTCGCGCTTCTCGGACCGGCGCAAGGCTGATTCGACGCGTCGGTGATTCGGTCATCAAGGGGCAATACCAGACAAGTCATTGAGTTGTCTTGCTCACACGCGTCGAGTAGCTCTCACGTGTGACAGCAAGCACACTTTCTAGGTAAAGACCTCATCAAATAGTTTGTGATACCGTTCACGAAGCCCGGTGACAGAGCCGAAGGACCTGAGTAGCACGGTCCATTGGCCCGAGGCATCGACTCGGACCGGGCCTACGCTCGTCCATGACGACACACTGCCCATCCCCAGCAAGCGGAGCTGCCGCCATGCCGTCCAACGACGTCCGGACTCTCCTCCAGACCGCCGTCCCCACCGCTGTCGCCGGCGCAGTCGCCGCCGCGATCAGCGCTGGCGTCGCCGGTGGCAAGGGAGCCCTGGGCGCGATCGTTGCGACGATCGTGGTCATCCTCTTCATGGGGATCGGACTGGTGGTCCTGCAACGGACCGCCAAGTCCCTGCCCCACCTGTTCCAGGCGATGGGGCTGATGCTGTACACAGCCCAGTTGCTTCTGCTGTTCATCTTTGTCGCCGCATTCAAGAACACCTCGCTGTTCAACCCGAAGGCCTTCGCGATCACCCTGGTCGTGACGACTCTCGTGTGGATCGGCGCACAGGCGCGTGCGCACATGAAGGCCAAGATCCTTTACGTGGAACCCGAGTCCGACAAGGACGAAAAGCCCAAGAAGCCGGGGTCCGCAGCGTGAAGGGTAGGGGCGGGATAAGTGCAGGTTCGCGACCCTGCTATCGTCCGGTTCCAACTGCGGCACTGCGGGCGCGGGCATGTGAGCTGACGCCTGCTCGATCGCGAGGCTCATTGCCTGACTGCCGCTCACACATCCGTAACACCAGTCCAGTGCCGAACCGCGGCTGCGCGCCGCGCCGACACAACGAGGTTGCCGTACCTATGCGCCACGCTGAAGGAGCCCGCGGTGAGTGCTGACCCGACACAGGTGCTCGCCTTCGAGACCGATTGCCACATCTTCGACGGTTGTGGTTTCCCGGCACCCGGCCTGCACTCGTTCCTGTTCGAGCCCCTCTGGGGCGACGCGGACAGCAACCTGTACTTCAACAAGCCGATGCTGCTGGCCCTGCTCGGTTCGATCGTCATCGTCGGTTTCTTCTGGGCCGCCTTCCGTAAGCCGAAGGTCGTCCCGGGCAAGCTGCAGATGGTCGCCGAGACGGGATACGACTTCATCCGTCGGGGGATCGTCTACGAGACGATCGGCAAGCGCGAGGGCGAGAAGTACGTTCCGCTCGTCGTCTCGCTGTTCTTCTTCGTCTGGATGATGAACCTTTGGGCGATCATCCCGGTCGCCCAGTTCCCGGTGACGTCGATCATCGCGTACCCCGCGGTACTCGCGGCGATCGTCTACATCGTCTGGGTCAGCCTGACGTTCAAGCGGCACGGCTTCGTCGGGGCGTTCAAGAACTTCACGGGCTACGACAAGTCGCTTGGCGCGGTCGCGTATCTCGCGGCGTTCATCGAGCTGTTCTCGAACCTGCTCGTTCGTCCGTTCACGCACGCGGTCCGACTGTTTGCGAACATGTTCGCCGGGCACACCCTGCTGCTGCTCTTCACGATCGCCAGCTGGTACCTGCTGAACGGCATCGGTTTCGCCTACGCCGGCGTCTCGTTCGTGATGACGATCGTGATGACCGCGTTCGAGCTCTTTGTGCAGGCGCTTCAGGCGTACGTCTTCGTACTCCTGACCTGCACCTACATCCAGGGCGCGCTCGCTAAGCACCACTGAGTCCGCCCCAACACATCCGTACTCGTCCGGTGGCCAACCACCACCGGTTCTGAAAGAGAAGGAAGAACTGGCATGTCTGCGACCCTTGCCGCTGTCACCGGCGACCTGAAGGCTCTCGGCTCCATCGGCTACGGCCTCGCGGCCATCGGCCCCGGCGTCGGCGTCGGTATCATCTTCGGTAACGGCACCCAGGCCCTGGCCCGTCAGCCCGAGGCTGCCGGCCTCATCCGCGCCAACCAGATCCTCGGCTTCGCCTTCTGTGAGGCGCTCGCCCTCATCGGTCTGGTCATGCCGTTCGTCTACGGCTCCTGATCCACGGATCCAGACAAGCCCCCTAGACGAAAGGCAATGACGTGAGCCAGTTGCTTACGATCGCGGCTGAGACGGAAAACCCGCTCATCCCGCCGATCCCCGAGCTCGTCATCGGCCTCATCGCCTTCCTCATCGTCTTCGGCTTCCTCGCCAAGAAGCTCCTCCCGAACATCAACAAGGTTCTGGAAGAGCGCCGCGAGGCCATCGAAGGCGGTATCGAAAAGGCCGATGCGGCCCAGACCGAGGCCCAGAGCGTTCTTGAGCAGTACAAGGCTCAGCTCGCCGAGGCCCGCCACGAAGCCGCTCGTCTGCGCCAGGAGGCGCAGGAGCAGGGCGCCGTGATCCTGCAGGAGATGAGGGCGGAAGGCCAGCGGCAGCGCGAGGAGATCGTCGCTGCCGGCCACGCCCAGATCGAGGCCGACCGCAAGGCCGCCGCTTCGGCGCTGCGTCAGGACGTGGGCAAGCTCGCCACCGCCCTGGCCGGCAAGCTCGTCGGCGAGTCCCTCGAGGACCACGCCCGGCAGAGCGGCACCGTCGACCGGTTCCTCGACGAGCTCGAGGCGAAGGCCGAGGCAGTCCGATGAACAGCGCGAGCCGCGACGCACTGGCTGCCGCACGCGAGCGCCTCGACGCGCTGACCGACACCACGTCGGTCGACGCGGCGAAGCTCGCCGAGGACCTGGCCGGCGTCACGTCGCTGCTGCACCGCGAGGTGTCGCTGCGCCGGGTCCTGACCGACCCGGCGCAGGCCGGCGAGGCGCGGGCCGAGCTGGCCGGACGGCTGCTGCGCGGTCAGGTGGGCGGCGAAGCCGTCGACCTGGTCTCCGGCATGGTCCGCTCGCGCTGGTCGCAGTCGCGTGACCTGGTCGACTCGGTCGAGGAGCTGGCGAACATCGCCGACCTCACCGCCGCCCAGCGCGGCGGAGACCTCGACGACGTCGAGGACGAGCTCTTCCGGTTCGGCCGGATCGTGGCCTCGGACCCGGAGCTGCGCGCCGCGCTGACCAGCCGGACCGCGACCCCCGCCGCCAAGGGCGAGCTGCTGCGCAGCCTGCTCGGCGGAAAGGTACGGTCCACCACCGAGCGCGTCGTCGTGCGGCTTGTCACCCAGCCCCGGGGACGTAGCCTGGAAGCGGGACTCGACTCCCTCTCCAAGCTCGCCGCGGACCGCCGGGACCGCGTGGTCGCGGTCGTCACCTCGGCCGTGCCGCTCAGTGACCGGCAGAAGCAGCGCCTCGGCGCCGCGCTGGCGAAGATCTACGGCCGGCAGATGCACCTGAGCCTCGACGTGGACCCCGAGGTCCTCGGCGGGATCGTGGTGCGGGTCGGTGACGAGATCATCAACGGCTCCATCGCGGAGCGCCTCGACGAGGCGACCCGTCGCATGGCCGGCTGAGACCGCGCGGCGCACCAACAGAACAGAGCAAGACCAGCGGCCCGGTTGGGCCGTGCAGAAATTGCAGAAGATTCCTGGGGGTCGGCCCCCAGACCCCCTTAAGAAACTTCGGGCCCAACAAGGAGAGCAGGGAACCCAGATGGCGGAGCTCACGATCCGGCCGGAGGAGATCCGGGACGCACTGGATAACTTTGTCCAGTCGTACCAGCCGGACGCGGCCTCGCGCGAGGAGGTCGGTACGGTCAGCGTTGCCGGTGACGGCATCGCGAAGGTGGAGGGCCTGCCCTCCGCCATGGCGAACGAACTGCTGAAGTTCGAGGACGGAACCCTCGGTCTCGCCCTCAACCTCGAAGAGCGCGAGATCGGTGCGATCGTCCTCGGCGAGTTCAGCGGAATCGAGGAGGGCCAGCCGGTGCAGCGCACCGGTGAGGTGCTCTCCGTCGGCGTCGGCGAGGGTTACCTCGGCCGCGTCGTCGACCCGCTCGGCAACCCGATCGACGGCCTCGGCGAGATCGCGACCGAAGGTCGTCGCGCCCTCGAACTGCAGGCCCCTGGCGTCATGGTCCGCAAGTCGGTGCACGAGCCGATGCAGACCGGCTACAAGGCCGTCGACGCCATGGTGCCGATCGGCCGCGGCCAGCGTCAGCTGATCATCGGCGACCGTCAGACGGGTAAGACCGCGCTGGCCGTCGACACGATCATCAACCAGCGCGACAACTGGCGCTCGGGCGACGTGAACAAGCAGGTGCGCTGCATCTACGTCGCCATCGGTCAGAAGGGCTCCACCATCGCCTCCGTGCGAGGTGCCCTGGAAGAGGCCGGCGCGCTCGAGTACACGACCATCGTCGCCGCCCCGGCGTCCGACCCGGCCGGCTTCAAGTACCTGGCGCCGTACACCGGTTCGGCCATCGGCCAGCACTGGATGTACGACGGCAAGCACGTCCTCATCATCTTCGACGACCTCTCGAAGCAGGCCGACGCCTACCGCGCCGTGTCGCTTCTGCTGCGCCGTCCGCCGGGCCGCGAGGCCTACCCGGGCGACGTCTTCTACCTGCACTCGCGTCTGCTGGAGCGCTGCGCCAAGCTCTCCGACGACATGGGCGCCGGTTCGATGACGGGCCTCCCGATCGTCGAGACCAAGGCGAACGACGTGTCGGCGTTCATCCCGACCAACGTCATCTCCATCACCGACGGCCAGTGCTTCCTGGAGTCCGACCTGTTCAACGCGGGTCAGCGTCCGGCGCTCAACGTCGGTATCTCGGTCTCCCGAGTCGGTGGCTCCGCCCAGCACAAGGCCATGAAGCAGGTCTCCGGCCGTCTGCGCGTGGACCTCGCCCAGTTCCGTGAGCTGGAGGCGTTCGCCGCCTTCGGTTCCGACCTGGACGCGGCCTCCAAGGCGTCGCTGGAGCGCGGTAAGCGCATGGTCGAGCTGCTGAAGCAGCCGCAGTACGCCCCGTTCCCGATGGAGGAGCAGGTCGTCTCCGTCTGGGCCGGCACCACGGGCAAGATGGACGACGTCCCGGTCGAGGACATCCGCCGCTTCGAGAGCGAGCTGCTGGAGTACCTGCGCCGTGAGCGCAAGGACCTCCTGACCAGCATCGCCGAGGGCGGCAAGATGTCCGACGACACGCTGCAGTCGATCGCCGACGCGATCGCCGCCTTCAAGCAGCAGTTCGAGACCTCGGACGGCAAGCTCCTGGGCGAGGGCTGATCGATGGGCGCTCAGCTTCGCGTTTACAAGCGCCGCATCCAAGCCGTCACCGCGACCAAGAAGATCACCAAGGCGATGGAGATGATCGCCGCCTCGCGCATCGTCAAGGCGCAGCGCAAGGTGGCGGCGTCGATGCCGTACGCGACCGAGCTCACCCGTGCGGTGACCGCGGTGGCGACCGGCTCCAACACCAAGCACCCGCTCACCACCGAGGCCGAGGCTCCGGCCCGGGCGGCGGTCCTGCTCCTCACGAGCGACCGCGGTCTGGCCGGCGGCTACTCCTCCAACGCCATCAAGGCCGCGGAGCGGCTGCGGGAGCGGCTGGCGGCCGAGGGCAAGGAGGTCGACACGTACATCGTCGGCCGCAAGGGTGTCGCCTACTACGGGTTCCGCGAGCGCAAGGTCGTGGAGTCGTGGACCGGCTTCACCGACAGCCCCGAGTACTCGGACGCCAAGAAGATCGCGGCGCCCCTTATCGAGTCCATCACCACGGACACGGCCGAGGGCGGCGTCGACGAGCTGCACATCGTCTTCACCGAGTTCGTGTCGATGATGACGCAGAACGCGGTCGACGGCCGGATGCTGCCGCTGTCGCTCGACAAGGTCGAGGAGGAGAGCAGTGAGAAGGGCGAGATCCTTCCGCTGTTCGACTTCGAGCCGTCGGCGGAGGACGTCCTCGACGCCCTCCTGCCGCGCTACGTCGAGAGCCGCATTTACAACGCACTGCTGCAGGCAGCCGCTTCCGAGCACGCTGCCCGCCGTCGTGCGATGAAGTCGGCGACCGACAACGCCGGGGATCTGATCAAGAGCCTCTCCCGGCTTGCCAACGCGGCCCGCCAGGCCGAAATCACCCAGGAAATCAGCGAGATCGTCGGCGGTGCAGGTGCGCTGGCCGACGCGTCCGCGGGGAGTGACAAGTAATGACGACGACAGTTGAGACGGCCGCTGCCACGGGCCGCGTCGCCCGGGTCATCGGCCCGGTCGTCGACGTGGAGTTCCCCGTCGACGCGATGCCGGAGATCTACAACGCCCTGCACATCGAGGTCGACGACCCGGCCGAGGCCGGCGCTCGTAAGACGCTGACCCTGGAAGTCGCCCAGCACCTGGGCGACGGCATGGTCCGCGCGATCTCGATGCAGCCCACCGACGGCGTGGTCCGCCAGGCCCCGGTGACCGACACGGGTGCGGGCATCACCGTCCCCGTCGGTGACATCACCAAGGGCAAGGTGTTCAACACCCTCGGTCAGATCCTGAACGAGCCGGAGGCCGAGGCGCAGATCACCGAGCGCTGGCCGATCCACCGCAAGGCCCCGGCCTTCGACCAGCTCGAGTCCAAGACCGAGATGTTCGAGACCGGCCTGAAGGTCGTCGACCTGCTGACCCCGTACGTCAAGGGCGGCAAGATCGGTCTGTTCGGTGGTGCGGGCGTCGGCAAGACGGTCCTCATCCAGGAAATGATCATGCGTGTGGCGAAGCTGCACGACGGTGTGTCGGTGTTCGCCGGTGTCGGCGAGCGCACCCGTGAGGGCAACGACCTCATCGACGAGATGACCGACTCGGGCGTCCTGGAGAAGACCGCGCTGGTCTTCGGCCAGATGGACGAGCCGCCGGGCACCCGTCTGCGGGTCGCGCTGTCCGCCCTGACCATGGCGGAGTACTTCCGCGATGTGCAGAAGCAGGACGTGCTGCTCTTCATCGACAACATCTTCCGCTTCACGCAGGCCGGTTCCGAGGTCTCCACGCTGCTCGGCCGCATGCCGTCCGCAGTGGGTTACCAGCCGACCCTGGCCGACGAGATGGGTGTGCTCCAGGAGCGCATCACCTCGACGCGTGGTCACTCGATCACCTCGATGCAGGCGATCTACGTCCCCGCGGACGACCTGACCGACCCGGCCCCGGCCACCACGTTCGCCCACCTCGACGCGACGACGGTTCTTTCCCGTCCGATCTCCGAGAAGGGCATCTACCCGGCCGTGGACCCGCTGGACTCCACGTCCCGCATCCTGGACCCGCGCTACATCGCGCAGGACCACTACGACACGGCCAGCCGCGTCAAGGGGATCCTGCAGAAGTACAAGGACCTCCAGGACATCATCGCGATCCTCGGTATCGACGAGCTGGGCGAGGAGGACAAGCTCGTTGTCCACCGTGCCCGTCGCGTCGAGCGCTTCCTGTCGCAGAACACCCACGCCGCCAAGCAGTTCACCGGCCTGGACGGTTCGGACGTTCCGCTCGACGAGTCGATCGCCGCGTTCAACGCGATCTGCGACGGGGAGTACGACCACTTCCCCGAGCAGGCGTTCTTCATGTGCGGTGGCATCGAGGACCTCAAGGCCAACGCCAAGGAGCTCGGCGTCTCCTGAGCCTCCGGCTCACCGAGGGGGGTGGGTGTGTCCCGCCCCCCTCACCACGCCCCGTAGAATTGACCCAACACCCGGCACGACCGCCGGGTGGTGACCCGAGGAGCCACCCTTGGCTGCTGAGCTGCATGTCGAGCTGGTCGCCGCGGACCGCAGTGTCTGGTCCGGCGAGGCCACCCTCGTTGTCGCACGTACCACGTCCGGCGACATCGGCGTCATGCCCGGTCACCAGCCGCTCCTGGGTGTGCTGGAATCGGGCCCGGTGACGATCCGTACGAGCGACGGCTCCACTGTCGTCGCCGCGGTGCACGGCGGTTTCCTTTCCTTCGCCGACGACAAGCTCTCGCTGCTGGCGGAGATCGCCGAGCTGGCGGACGAGATCGATGTCGAGCGCGCGGAGCGTGCGTTCGAGCGTGCGAAGTCGGACACGGACGGCGCTGCCGAGCGCCGCGCCGATGTGCGACTGCGTGCGGTGGCGGTGCACTAGTCACCCCGCGCAACGGCTTTACCCTCAGCCGCGGCCCGTGCTGGAGACCCCTCCAGACCGTGTCGCGGCTGAGGCGATGCAGATGCAGGTGAAGTTCGGGCGGTATCCGTTTACTCGATGACGCGAGGAGGTCGGTGGAGATGTTCCTCGCGCTGTGGGTGGGCGGGCTGGTCGTCGCACTGGTCGTGGTGGGTCTCTTCGTCTTCGGTCTGCGCCGGCGGCTGATTCAGCGCTCCGGCGGGACCTTCGACTGCAGCCTGCGATGGAACGTGTCCGAGGAGCCGGACCTCTCGGGCAAGGGCTGGGTGTACGGAGTCGCCCGGTACAGCGGCGACAAGGTGAACTGGTTCCGGGTCTTCAGCTACTCCCCGCGCCCGCGCCGGGTGCTGGAGCGCGCCTCGATCGAGGTGGTCACCCGCCGGCTGCCCGAGGGCGAGGAGGAGCTCGCGCTCCTCTCCGACGCCGTCGTGCTCTGCTGCCTCCACCGGGAGACCCGGCTGGAGCTGGCGATGAGCGAGGACGCCCTCACCGGATTCCTCGCCTGGCTGGAGGCGGCCCCGCCCGGCCAGCGAGTCAACGTGGCCTGAGCGGACGGCCTCGCCGGCAAGGGGCGCCTCCCCGGACGGAGCCCGGGGGCGGGTGACCGTGGCCTCACGCCACGCACCACACACACGAAAGCCGGGGAGACAGGGGGCGGACCTGTCTCCCCGGCGCTTTTCGGGGGTTACGCGATGAGCCGTGCGGCGGGGGCTACTGCAGACCGCCGTGCATGGCGCTCACGAGCTCACCGTTGCTGGTGTCCCCGCTGAACTCCCAGAAGAACGCGCCTCCCAGGCCCTGGTTCTTCGCCCAGGTCATCTTGGACGAGATGGTGGCCGGGGTGTCGTAGCTCCACCAGTTGGTGCCGCAGTGGGCGTACGCGGTGCCGGCGATGGTGCCGGTCGCGGGGCAGCTGTTCTTGAGGACCTTGTAGTCCTCGATGCCCGCCTCGTACGTGCCCGGGGCCGCGCCGGTGGCGGTGCCGCCGGGTGCGTCCTGGGTGACGCCGGTCCAGCCGCGGCCGTAGAAGCCGATGCCGAGCAGCAGCTTCGATGCCGGGACGCCCTGGGCCTTCAGCTTGGCGATGGCCTCGGCGGCGGTGAAGCCGGCCTTCGGGATGCCGCTGTACGACGTGAGCGGGGAGTGCGGGGCCGTCGGGCCCTTCGCGTCCCAGGCGCCGAAGAAGTCGTACGTCATCACGTTGTACCAGTTCAGCGACTGCGCGGCGCCCGCGTAGTCCGCGAGGTCGATCTTGCCGCCCTGCGAGCCGTCGGCCGTGATGGCCGCGGTCACCAGGTTGCTGCTGCCGAACTTGGTGCGCAGCGCGGAGGTGAGGGCCTTGAGCGAGGCCGGGCCGCTGGTGTCACAGGTCAGACCGCAGGCGTTGGGGTACTCCCAGTCGATGTCGATGCCGTCGAAGACATCGGCCCAGCGCGGGTCCTCGACCAGGTCGTAGCAGGACTGGGCGAACGCGGCCGGGTTCTGCGCGGCCTGGCCGAAGCCGCCTGACCAGGTCCAGCCGCCGAAGGACCACAGGACCTTGATGTGCGGGTACTTCGCCTTGAGCTTGCGCAGCTGATTGAAGCTGCCGCGCAGGGGCTGGTCCCAGGTGTCGGCGACGCCGTCGACGGACTGGTCGGCCGTGTAGGCCTTGTCGTAGTCGGCGTACGAGTCACCGATGGTGCACTTGCCGCCCTGGACGTTGCCGAAGGCGTAGTTGATGTGCGTGATCTTCGCGGCCGAACCGGAGGTGTCCAGGTTCTTGACGTGGTAGTTCCGGCCGTAGACGCCCCACTCGGCGAAGTAGCCGAGGTTGACCTTGCCGCCGGTGCCCGTGCCGGGGTCGGTGCCCCCGCCGCCGGTGGTGTGCACCTTGACCGCGCCGCTGGCCGGACCGGTCTGGTCGGCCGTGTCCCGGGCCTTCACGGTGTACGAGTAGTCGGTACCCGCGGTGAGGCCGGTGTTGGTGTACGTGGTGCCGGTGACCGTGGCGACGACGGCGCCGTCCCGCAGGACGTCGTAGTTCTTGATGCCGTGGTCGTCGGTGGCGGCGCTCCAGCTGAGCTTCGCCGAGGTGTCGGTGACGGCGCTCGCGGTGGGGGTGCCCGGCGCCGAGGGGGCGTTGTCGCCGGGGACGCTGCCGCCGTCGCAGGAGGCGCCGTTCAGCTTGCAGCCGGAGGGAGCGCCGGAGCCGGTGCCGTTGAAGCCGAACGAGACGCTGGCGCCCGGCGCGACCGAGCCGTTCCAGCCGACGTTCTTGGCGGTCCAGTGGGTGCCGGAACCGGTGACGGTGGCGTCCCAGGCGGAACCGACCGCGGTGCCGGAGGGGAAGTCCCACTCGATGGTCCAGGAGGACAGGGCGGTGGTCCCGGTGTTCTTCACCGTCCACTGGCCCTCGAAGCCGGTGCCCCAGTCGGACTTCTTGACGTAGGTGGCGGTCGCCGACGTGGCCGCTTCGGCGGGGGAGGCCATGCCGACCAGCGCGGCGATCGGAAGGAGCAGTGCGGTGAGGCCCGCGACGGCTCGGGTTCTGGTGGCTCTTCCGGCACCGAATCTGAATCGGGTCCGGCGGGGGGTCTCAGTGCTCAACGGTGCTCCTCGGGTGGGGTCCGGCCGAACGGGGGGTGGTCCGTGGACTGCGTACCCTGCGCCGCCCTGAGCCCGCTTGTCATGGCGGGCTCACCGCAGTGTGCTCGGTGAGATTAGGAAGGTCTGGACCAATCGTCAAGAGGTCCAGACCAAAGATCGGAGTCCCGCGCGGATAAACCTCATACGCCCAACTCCTGCGCCAGCACGGCCGCCTGGACCCGGCTGCGCAGCTCCAGCTTGCCCAGCAACCGGCTGACGTGCGTCTTCACCGTCGCCTCGGCCATGGACAGCCGCACCGCGATCTCCGCGTTCGACAGCCCCTCGCCGAGACAGCCGAGCACCTCACGCTCGCGCCGGGTGAGGGCGTCCAGGACCGCCCGGTCCGGACCCGCCGACGTCCGGGCGGACGCGGTCCCGGCGAACTCCGCGATCAGCCGTCGCGTCACCGACGGGGCGATCAGCCCTTCGCCCCGCGCCACCGTACGGACCGCGTCGAGCAGCCCGCGCGCCTCGGTGTCCTTCAGCAGGAAGCCCGCCGCTCCGGCCCGCAGCGCGCCGAAGACGTACGCGTCCAGGTCGAACGTGGTCAGCACCAGCACGTCCGCCAGCCGCTCCGCGACCACCTGCTTCGTCGCGGACACCCCGTCGAGCCGGGGCATCTGAATGTCCATCAGCACCACGTCCGGGCGCAGTGCGCGGGCCAGCCGGACGGCCTCCTCGCCGTCGCCGGCCTCGCCGACGACCTCGATGTCCGGCGCGCTGCCCAGGATGAGCACCAGCCCCGCCCGTACGGCCGACTGGTCCTCGGCGACCAGAACCCGGATCGTCATGGCTTCACGCTTCCTTCTCCCAGGGGCAGTCGTGCCCGTACCCGCCAGATCTTCGCCCCGTCCCCGGCCGGGACGGGGCCCGCCTCGAACTCCCCGCCGAGCAGGGCCACCCGCTCCCGCATCCCGGTCAGACCGGCCCCCGACCCCGGGGCGCGCGCTCCGGGCCGGGCCCCGAAGACGCTGACCACCTCCGCCGTCAGCTGCTCGCCCGTCTGCCCCAGCCGCACGGTGACCGGGCCCGGCGCGGCGTGCTTGAGGGCGTTGGTGAGGGATTCCTGGACGATCCGGTACGCGGCCAGCTCGACCGGGGCGGGCAGCCGGCCGGGGTCGGTGCGGGTGTCGTCCAGGGTGCAGGTCAGTCCGCTGGAGGCGGCGTTCGTACGGTGCTGTTCGACCAGGACGTCCAGCGAGCCGAGGGAGGGCGAGCTGCTCGGCTCCGGATCGGCCGCGCCGGTGCGCAACAGCCCGATCAGACGGCGCATTTCGGCCAGACCGTCGACGCTGTTCTCACGGATGACCCCGAGCGCGTCGCGGGAGGTCGCCGGGTCGTCGATGGACAGCGCGGCGGTGGAGTGGATCGCGATGGCGGAGAGGTGGTTGGCGACTATGTCGTGCAGTTCCCGTGCCATCCGGGCGCGTTCGGCGGTCACCGCCTGCGCGCGGTCCATCTCGGCCAGCAGGGCGGTCTGATCGGCGCGCAGCCGGGCGGTCTCCGCGGCGTCGCGGTGGTTGCGCACACTGACGCCGGTCAGGGCGGGCCCGAAGGAGACGAGGCCGGTGACGATGCCGATGAGCAGCGCCTCGGGCTCCCGGAACCAGGCCAGGAAGCCGATCGTGACGCCGACCGTGATCAGGAACGTGGTCACCGGAATCCGGCGCGCGGCGGCCGGGGTCCCGTACAGCACCGCCGCGTACATGAGGTCGGTGAACATCAGCACGGTCGCCAGGTTCCCGGGCGTGAACTGGTCCACGGCCAGCGCGAGCGTGCCGATGCCCAGCGCCGTCCGCGGCGCGCTCCTGCGCAGCAGCTCCGCCCCCGACATCACGGCGAGCGGGAGGAGCGCGAGCCACGGCGCGTCGAGGGGGCGGCCGTTCTGCATGTGCAGACCGAGCAGGGACAGGACCGCTCCGCCGAGCAGTCCGACGACCGCGATGAGGAGGTCGTGGCGGTGGGGGCGGGCGAGGGAGAACACCCGCCCATCCAACACGGCCCGCCCGTGGCGCACGTCCGCACCGGGAGCGATCCGCCACTACATCGAAGGATGCAGTGGTCGCTCGTCACCGGGGGCGATGACCGGGGACGGCCGTGCCGGGAAGCTGGAGGGGAGCGAAGGGAAACGGACCGTGATCGTCACACTGATCGTCCTCTGCGAGATCGCCTTCTGGGTGCTGCTCGCCGCCGGGCTCACGCTGCGGTACGCGCTCAAGCGGCCGCGGCTGGGCGCCGCCGTGCTGCTGTGCGAGCCGCTGCTCGAGGTCGTCCTGCTGGTGGTGACGGCCGTCGACCTGAAGCACGGCGCCGCTCCGGACTGGAAGCACGGACTGGCCGCTGTCTACATCGGCTTCACGCTGGGCCTCGGGCACTCCACCGTCAAGTGGATCGACGCCCGGGTCGCCCACCGGTTCGCGGGCGGTCCGCCGCCGGTGAAGCCGCCGAAGTACGGGAGGGCGCGCGCCGTGCACGAGTGGCGGGTGGCCGGCCGGTGGACGGTGGCCGCGGTGACGGCGCTCGCACTGCTCCAGGCGGCGGTCTGGTACGTGGGGGGAGACGGGGACGTGGCGTCGCTGCGGTCGTGGCAGCGGACCATGCTCTTCGTGCTCGGGATCAACCTGGTGATCGCCGCGAGCTACACGCTGTTCCCGAAGCCGGAACCGCGGGACGACGCGAAGCGCGTGCCCGGCCCGCCCGCGGGATGAGGACCCCGCGGACGGCGTTGACGCCCCGGGTCAGCGATCGCCCCCCGGAACCCACAGCACGTCGCCGACCTCCTGGTTCGCCACCCGGGCCAGGATGAAGAGCAGGTCCGAGAGCCGGTTGAGGTACGTCGCCGTCAGCGGGTTCATGACCTCGCCGTGCACCTCGAACGCCGCCCACGTGGACCGCTCCGCGCGCCGGACCACCGTGCACGCCTGGTGCAGCAGCGCCGCGCCCGGGGTGCCGCCCGGCAGGATGAAGCTGCGGAGCTTCTCCACCTGCTCCAGGAAGCGGTCGCAGTCCGCCTCCAGCTTGTCGACGTACGACTGCTCGACCCGCAGCGGCGGGTACTTCGGGGCTTCGACGACCGGTGTCGACAGGTCCGCGCCCACGTCGAACAGGTCGTTCTGCACGCGGACGAGGACCTTGACGACGTCCTCGCTCAGCTGCCCGAGCGCGATCGCCGTGCCGATGACCGCGTTGGCCTCGTTGGCGTCGGCGTACGCGGCGATCCGCAGATCGGTCTTGGCGGTCCGGCTCATGTCCCCGAGGGCGGTGGTGCCCTGGTCGCCGGTGCGGGTGTAGATACGTGTCAGGTTGACCATGCGGCCAGCCTAGTTAGGCGCCCGCCCTGCGGAAGACGCGTGTGCCCACCGTCACGGCGAGTGCCGCGCATCCGAGGGCGACCAGGACGCCGTACAGCATGTGCGCGGTGGCGTACGACCCGACGTACGCGTCCCGCACCGCGTCCACGAGGTAGCGCAGCGGCGTGAAGTGCGACAGCACGTCCAGCCACCGGGGGCCGAGCGTCATCGGCAGCATCAGGCCGGAGAGCAGCATCGCCGGCATGGTGAGCGAGTTGATCACCGGCCCGAACTCCTGCGGCGTGCCGACCTTCATGGCCAGGGCGTACGAGAGCGAGGCCAGCGAGACCGTCAGGAGACCGACGAAGGCGAAGCCGATCAGCACGCCGGGCAGGGGCGCGCGCAGCCCCATGAGCACGGCGACGAGCACCAGCAGCACCGCCTGGAACACGAACAGCAGCGCGTCTCGCAGGACCCGGCCCAGGAGCAGGGCCATCCGGCTGACCGGGGTGACGCGCATCCGCTCCATGACCCCGGTCGACTTGTCCAGAATGATGGCGAAGCCGGTGAACGAGGCGCCGAAGAGGCCCAGTTGGAGCAGGAGTCCGGGGACCAGCACCTGCCAGGAGTCGCCGTCCGGACCGAGCGGCAGACCGGTGAGCAGCGGGCCGAAGAACAGCAGGTACAGCAGCGGCATGAGGATGCCGAAGAGGATCTGGAACCGGGAGCGCAGGGTCTGGCGGGCGTAGCGCCCGAAGACGAGCGCGGTGTCGTGGAGAAGCATCGGATTCCTCTGGCAGGCGGCGGTGAAGGGGCTGCCGGAGACGGGCCAGGGGCGGCCCGGCCGGCTGCGGCACTAGACGGCGACGGGAGCGGCGTCCGCGGGGGCGGGGGAGCGGCCGGTGATCGCCAGGAAGGCGTCCTGGAGCGAGGCGGTGGGGGAGCCCGCGTAGCGGCTCTTCAGCGCGGCCGGTGTGCCCTCGGCCGCGACCAGGCCGCCGTCCACGACGACCAGCCGGTCCGCGAGCGCGTCGGCCTCGTCGAGGTAGTGGGTGGTGAGCACGACGGTCGTGCCGTACGTGTCGCGCAGCCGGCGCACCAGGTCCCACAGGTCGGTGCGGCTGCCCGGGTCGAGGCCCGTGGTCGGCTCGTCGAGGAAGAGCACGGCCGGGCGGTGGGTGAGCCCCATCGCGAGGTCGAGCCGCCTGCGCTGGCCCCCGGAGAGCGTGACCGTTTTGCGGTCGAGCAGCTCGGTCAGCCCCAGCTCGGCGGCGAGTGCCGCGGCCCGGGCCACCGCCGCGGTCTTGCCGAGCCGGTACAGCCGACCCTGGGTGACCAGCTCCTCCCGGACGCTGACGTGGGGGTCGACGCCGCCCGACTGGGCCACGTACCCGCACTTCTCGCGCACGCCCGCCGGGTCGGTGAGCAGGTCGCGGCCGGCGACGGTGGCCGCGCCGCCGGTGGGGGCGAGCAGCGTGGTGAGCATGCGCAGGGTCGTGGTCTTGCCCGCTCCGTTGGGGCCGAGGAGGCCGACGATCTCCCCGGGAGCGACGGTCATGTCGAGGGAACGGACGGCCTCCACGGGGCCGGCCTTGGAGGCGAAGGTCCGGGCGAGACCGGACGTACTGATGATTGGCATAGCGACCACAAAAACAGAGGCACTGAAAAATTGCAATGACGCCAAATATTGAAGGACCCCAGAGCGGCCTACGATGGGGCCATGGCTGAGGGACTCAGGGAGCGCAAGAAGCGCCAGACCAGGCAGCACCTGTCGGACGTGGCCACCGGTCTCTTCCTGGAACGCGGCTTCGACGCGGTCACGATCGCCGAGATCGCCCGCGTCGCCGACGTCTCGGTGAACACCGTCTACAACTACTTCCCGACCAAGGAGGACCTCTTCCTCGACCGCAGCAGCGGCATCGTCGACCGCCTCTCGCGGTACGTCCGCGGCCGGGACAAGGGGGAGTCCGCGGCCGACGCCGTCCTGCGCGAACTGCGCATCCAGGTGGAGGGCGTGTCACCCACCGTCGGCCTGATCGAGGGCTACGAGCGGTTCATGCGGGTCATCGAAGGGGCGGACAGCCTCAAGGCCCGCCTGTGGCACGTCCAGCAGGAGGCCCTCCAGCACCTGGAGGCGACCCTTCAGGAGGAGTGCCCGGCCGGGCCCAGGGACCGGACCGCGAGCCTGGTGGCCGGGCAGCTCTCCTGGGTGCACGCGACGCTCATGGCGTACATCGGTGGCGAGATGGTGGCGGGCCGCCGGGCCGGGGAGGTGTCCAGGGACGCCCTGGTCCTGCTCGACGACATCGAGGACCTGCTGGGGGAGAGGGTGCTCAACTACGCGCGGCGCGCCGCCGAATGACGCGTCCCGGTGTGATGTCCGTCATGTGAGACGTGACGCGCATCTCTTCGATGCCCCAGGGCCCCTCACGGGTACTAATCTCCGCCGGAGAGCACGTGCGAACGAACCGTTGAGAAAGCATAGGGGTGCCAACGTGGCCAGGAAGCTCGCCGTCATCGGCGCCGGACTCATGGGGTCCGGTATCGCGCAGGTCTCCGCCCAGGCGGGCTGGGACGTCGTGCTGCGCGATGTCACCGACGCGGCCCTCGCCCGTGGCCGTGACGGCATCAAGGCCTCGTACGACAAGTTCGTCTCCAAGGGCAAGCTCGCGGCGTCCGACGCCGAGGCCGCGCTCGCCCGCATCACCACGACCACCGATCTCGACGCCGTCGCCGACGCGGACGTCGTCGTCGAGGCCGTCTTCGAGAAGCTGGAGGTGAAGCACGAGATCTTCCGGAGCCTCGACAAGATCGTCCGGGACGACGCGGTGCTCGCCTCCAACACCTCCGCCATCCCCATCACCAAGATCGCGGCCGTGACGGAGCGCCCCGAGCGCGTCGTCGGCGTGCACTTCTTCTCGCCGGTTCCGATGATGCAGCTCTGCGAACTCGTACGCGGCTACAAGACCAGCGACGAAACCCTCGCCACCGCGCGGGAGTTCGCCGAGTCGGTCGGCAAGACCTGCATCGTGGTCAACCGTGACGTGGCCGGCTTCGTCACCACCCGGCTGATCTCGGCGCTCGTCGTCGAGGCCGCCAAGCTGTACGAGTCGGGTGTCGCCTCGGCCGAGGACATCGACATCGCCTGCAAGCTCGGTTTCGGCCACGCCATGGGGCCCCTGGCCACCGCGGACCTGACAGGCGTCGACATCCTGCTGCACGCCACCGGCAACATCTACACCGAGTCCCAGGACGAGAAGTTCGCCGCCCCGGAGCTGATGCGCCGAATGGTCGATGCTGGTGACATCGGGCGCAAGAGCGGGCAGGGCTTCTACACGTACTGATCGTTTTCGGTCCCCGGTCGCCTGATCTGCCGTCAGTCAGGCCCGGGATTCCGGGGGCCACCTTCCGGAACCAGCGGATCCGCAGAGGGCTCACGGCGGGCCCGGGTCACTCCACGGAGTGAATTCGGTATCGGTTCGCTTACAGACGGCAACTTCCCTGTCGCTGCCGCAGTCAGTTGGGGCAGAGACAGTTTCAGACAGACCGACCATGCCACGGAGCATTCCAGGGGAGCGCATATGCACATCAGGGGCGACCATGCCGAGCTGGTCGTCGGGGGCCGCCTCGATGTCCGAAGCGCGGCGGACGCCCGTACGGTTCTGCACTCGGCCCTCGACGACGGAGTCGGCGACCTGGTGCTGGACCTGACCGAGCTGGATTCGTGGGACGCCACCGGGCTGGGCGTCATCATGGGGGCCCACCGCCGGGCCGGGCGCGCCGGGCGACGGCTGGTGCTGAGGGGCGTACCGCCGCAGATGCAACGCCTTCTCGTGGCCACCCGACTGCACCGCATCCTGGCCATCGAGGGCGGGATCGCCGCGGAATCGCTGCCGCGCGTCTGAGTGCGCCCGGCGGCGGACGCGGGGCGGTGGACGCCCGGCCAGGTGCCCGGGCGGGCCCGCAGCACCCCCGGCCGGCGCCACACAATCCTCACGAGACCGTGATCTGTGGGGCGGCGCGGTGCCCCGGGTGTTCGTAGATACTGTGCGAAGGTTTAGGGTTCGGCCGTCTGCCGATTGACGGACCCACCTGGCGGACACCGGACCGTAAGCGACAGCTGGGCGTGTGAGGCCGGGAGGGACTACCGCGCTCGACGCGTCTTGGGGGCTTTGGCGATGGACCCGACACACCGGGGGCCGGAAGAGTACGGCCACGACAGCAACGACTTCGCCGAGGAAGCCGGCCGGCGCCGTCCTTCCCGCGATCCGCTGACGCCTGATTTCAGTCAGCAAACGCCGCAACAGGCACGCATCGTCCCGCTGATATCCGGCGACCTCCTGCTCACCGTCAACCCCGTCGACGGCAGCGAGGTCGAACTGTGCCCGCCCGGGGAGCAGCCCGCCGCACCCGTCCGGCGCACCCCCGCGGAGCGGGCCGACCGTGAACGGGCCGCCGCACCCCCCGTCCCGCCCGGCCCGCCCGTCCTCCAGCTCCCCCTGCTGCAGCGCGAGGACGAACGCGAGCGACTGACGCGTCTGCTGGCCGGCGGCCGCTCCGTACGGCTCACCGGACCGGCCGGTTCCGGCCGGACCGCGCTGCTGAACGCCGTCGCCGCCGACTGCGCCGAGCTCGCACCGGACGGAGTCGTCCGGCTCAACGGCCACAAGCGCACGCTCACCGACCTCCTTTACGGACTCTTCGAGGCCGTTCACGACGCACCGCTGCACCGCCCGGACCACGACGCGCTGCTGGAGAAACTGCGGACGACCGGCGCCGTCGTCGTGCTCGACGACCTGGAACTCGGCGGCGCCGCCCTGGACGAGCTGCTCGACGCGACGCCCGAATGCGCCTTCCTGCTGGCCGCGACGCCCGACGTCGCCGCGCCCGGCCCCGACTCCCACCTCGAAGAGGTCTTCCTCGCCGGGCTGGACCGGGGCGCCTCCATCGACCTGATGGAGCGGGTCGTCGAGCGGAAGCTCACCGAGGAGGAGGCCAACTGGGCGGGCGACCTCTGGTTCGAGTCCGAGGGCCTTCCGCTGCGCTTCGTCCAGGCGGGCGCCCTGCTGCGCCAGCGCGACATGCTGGGCACCGACCCCACCGCCTACGACGAGTACGGCTACCTGGAGAACCGGCCCGCCGATGAGCCGCCGGCCGAGGACGCCTTCGGTCCGCAGGCCGCGGAGGTGCCGCTGCCCAGCCTCGGCGAGGGCGCCGCGCCCGCCGCGCTGCTCGGTTCACGGCTGAGCGCGGCCGCGCGCGCCACCCTGCGCTTCGCGGTCGCGCTCGGCGGCGAGGTCCCGCACCAGGCGCATCTGCCGGCGCTCGTCGGGGACACGCACGCCGACGCGGCGCTCGGTGAGCTGGCCGGCTGCGGGCTGCTGTCCCCGGCCGGTCCCCGCTACCGGCTGGCCGCCGGCGTCCTCGCCCAGCTGGAGGCCGCCGGATACGGCGACGACGCCACGGAGCGGGCCAGGACGGTGGCCCAGCACTACGCCTGGTGGGCCGGCCACCCCTCCGTCACCCCCGCACGCGTGGTGGCCGAGGCGGACGCGATCGTCGCGGCGATGGCCCAGCTGGTGCCGGGGGACGGGGCCGGGCAGACCAGCGTCGCCGTGCTGCTGGCCCGCAGCGCCTCGCCCGCCTTCGCCGCCGGGCTGCACTGGAGCGCCTGGGAGAGGGCCCTGCGGATCGGCCAGGAGGCTGCCCGGATCGCCGGCGAGGTCGCCGAAGAGGCCTACTTCCACCACGAGTTGGGCGTGCTCGCCCTCTGCGCCGGCAACCTCGACCGGGCCAGGGCCGAGCTGGAGACGTCCATCAGCATGCGAGGGGCGCTCGCCGACAAGTCCGGGGCGGTGGCCGGGCGACGGGCGCTCGCCCTCGTCGAGGACCGCTCGGGCGGATCGGCCGCGGGTCTGGTCAGGACGAGCGGCGAGATACCGTCGAACCCCCTTCTGGCGTCCTCGCCCCGCGGTCTGCCGGCCGTCATCCCCCTCTCGATGCCGCGTACGTCCCCGGCCGAGACCGTCGTCGTTGCCCGGCAGAGCGCTCCGCAGGCGGCCGAGAAGCAGGGGGGCGGCCCCTTCGCGATGCTGGGCGGGGCCCGGCGCAATCTGGTCGCGGCCGGTGCGGGGGTGCTGCTCGCCGGGGTACTCGGCACGGTGGTGACCCTCGGGCTCACCTCGAACACCGAGCCGCAGGGTGATCCAGGGGGCTCGGCCGAGCAGTCGGTGACCGACGGCGGCGGCCAGGAGGAGGAGCTGCCGGCCGAGGAGTCCACGGACGGCACGACCCCGTCCGCCAAGTCGTCCGGTTCCGCGTCGTCGTCGTCCTCGTCGGCGACGCCGGGGCCGTCGGGGAGCGGGTCCGCGCCGGCGGGCGGGGGCGGGGCGACGTCCCCGGGGGGCACGGCGTCGGCGACGACCCCGTCGTCGCCGGGCGAATCGTCGTCCGTCGAGCCGTCGCCCACGCGTACGAAGCCGAAGCCGACGGCGAGCAGTGCCTCGCCGGCCGAGTCGGAGACCAGCGAGCCGCCGACGGAGACGCCGCCCACGGACCCGACACCGACGGACACCGAGACGACGGAGCCGGAGCCGGGCGTGCCTGATTCGTCCGACTCGGCGAGTGGGCCCACGGGGGCGAGCGCGAGCCCGTCGGTGACCTGAGCCGGGGCGTCCCCTGGACGCGCCGTGTCAGCGAGCTCCGGACGGGTCCGATGTCCGCGCGTGCCCGTCCGGCGAGATACCCGGTCTCCGCGCGGAGGGCCCGTCCTCGATCGCCGGACGGGCTCGGGTACCGAGAAGGTCAGAACAGCCTGAGCTTGTCGTCCTCGATGCCGCGCATCGCGTCGTAGTCGAGGATCACGCAGCCGATGCCGCGGTCCGTCGCCAGGACGCGGGCCTGGGGCTTGATCTCCTGGGCCGCGAAGATGCCCTTCACCGGCGCCAGGTGGGGATCGCGGTTGAGGAGCTCCAGATAACGGGTCAGCTGCTCCACGCCGTCGATGTCGCCGCGCCGCTTGAGCTCGACGGCCACGGTCTGCCCGTCGGCGTCACGGCACAGGATGTCGACGGGGCCGATGGCGGTGAAGTACTCGCGGCGGATGAGGGTGTAGCCCTCGCCCAGCGTCTCGATCCGGTCGGCGAGCAGTTCCTGGAGGTGCGCTTCCACGCCGTCCTTGATCAGGCCGGGGTCGACGCCCAGCTCGTGGGACGAGTCGTGGAGGATTTCCTCCATCGTGATGATCAGTTTTTCGCCCGCCTTGTTCACCACGGTCCAGACGCCCGCGGTGTCGTCGGAGCCCTCTTTCAGCGTGCAGGGCGGCGACATCCAGTTGAGCGGTTTGTACGCCCTGTCGTCGGCGTGAATCGACACGCTCCCGTCCGCCTTCACCAGGATGAGACGGGGAGCGGAGGGCAGGTGGGCCGTGAGCCGGCCGGCGTAGTCCACGGAGCAGCGGGCGATGACGAGACGCATGGTCGGCAACGCTACTCGACGACCGGTACTCGACGCGATTCACCCACCCGTCACTCCCGCCCCGCCCGGGAGCGACGCCTTCTGGCTTGCCCGGCTTTGAACCCCTTCGTTATTGGCCGGTTGTGTTCCCAATCTCCTGGTGCGGCCCGGACTGCGCCCTTACCGTGGATGCAGGAGGTCGCCGTGCGTGCACGCTGCGTCGCCGTCCTCCTTCCCTGCCCGTAAGGCCGACCGTCTCATGGGGGGGTGGGTGAAGGAGCGTGGCCGGGTGCGTGCAGCTGCAAGGCGGAGGATCGAGGCATGGCGGAGCCATGGTGATCGACGACAACGCCGCAGACGCGCGTGCCCAGCCCCGCGACGCCGCCCCCTCATGTGACGGCCGGTCCAAGGCTCCGGCACTGTGCCGGGGTCGCGAGAGGAGAACCCATGTCGCTCGACGTCTCACCGGCGCTGTTGGAACAGGCCGAGCGAGGCGAGGTCGACGAAGCCGACTTCGTCGACTGCGTCCGGACCTCCCTGCCCTACGCATGGGAGATGATCAGCTCGTTGGTGGCTCAGCTGAAGGTCGACGGTGGGGAGTTCGCCGACAACCAGACGCCGCCGCCCAACGAGCAGGCACGTGGTCAGCTGCTGCGTGCGCTCGCGAGTGATGCGATACGCGGTGCGCTGCAGCGGCACTTCGGGGTGCGCCTGGCATTCCAGAACTGCCACCGCGTCGCGGTGTTCCCGCTGGACGCCTCGGTCGACGACCGGCTGGCCCGATTCACCTCGGTGAGGGGCCAGTTGCTCAACCAGTCGCCCGAACTACGGGACTGCTGAACGCTTCTGCTGCCGACCCGGGCCGCGGGAGGTGCAACTGGTCCGGGGCGGCAGCTCCCGTACGCACACCGTGCGGCCCGTGGGTGTGGGTCATTCGAGGAGGGGCAGCACCTCGGTGCCCAGCCGCGCTACGTTCTCCTCCGTGGCCACGAGATCTCCGGAACCCTCCACCAGGAGCGCGAAGCGGGTGATGCCCGTGCGTTCCGCCGTGGCCGCGAGACGGTCCGCCGCCAGCCGGGGCGGGCCCACCGGATGAAGGCCGCACAGCAGCTCCGTGTACGCGACCGGGTCACGCATCACCCGGTGCCGGCCGTCGACCGTCACATGGGCGTCCAGCCCCTGCCGCAGCCAGCCGGGCATCGCCTTCACGAGCGTCTCGCGGGCGTCGTCGGTGCGGTCCGCGATCTGGGCCACCCCCGCGGACACGTGCCCGGCCTGGCGCACGCTCTCCGGCGAACGGCCCGCGGCGAGCGCGTGGGAGCGCCAGAGAGCGACCATCTCCGCCTTCTCCTCGTCACCGCAGTGCATCCCGAGCAGCATCGGCAGGCCGTTCTGTGCGGCGAGTTCCACGCTCTTCGGCGAGGTGCACGCGACGATCACCTCCGGTCCTCCGGGGCTCTCCCCGCTCTCCGCGTCGAGCAGCTCGTCGGGCCGGGGGACCACCGCCACCTCGCGGAAGCCGTAGCGCTCCCCGCGGCCCGAGACCCGCGCTTCGCGCAGCCAGTCGAGCAGCAGCCCCAGGGACTCCGGAAAGCCGTGCTCGTACGCCTCCAGGCCGCCGCCGAACACCTCCAGGTCGATCCAGGGGCCGCCCCGGCCCACACCGAGGGTGAAACGGCCGCCGCTGGTGAGGTGCAGCAGCGCGGCCTGTTCGCCGAGCGCGACCGGATGCTGGGTCGGCAGCACGCTCACCGCCGTGCCGACGCGGATCCGGCGCGTGCGGCCGAGCAGCAGCGCGGCCAGCGTCACGGCGTTCGGGCAGACCCCGTACGGCACGAAATGATGTTCGGCCAGCCAGACCGAGTCGAGGCCGGACTCCTCCGCGACCTCGGCGGACCGGATCGCGCGATGCAGCGCTTCACCCGGGCCCTGCCCCGGAAACTGAGCTGCCAGTACGAACGTTCCCACACGCATCGCCAGATACCTCCTTGCGGCCGACGCGGCTCTCCCCTACTGGCAACAACGTCTGACACGTGCCAAAGGCACGGTCCGCCCGGAAGTTGTTGCGATTTTCCGGTAACCCGTCCCGCCCCGGGGCCCGTACCGGGCGGTGCGGGACGCCTACCCCCGTCGCATGGCCCTACGCTGGACGGGAACTGCCCAGCCTGCCCCGTGAGGTGTTACGTGTCCCCGCGCCGCAACCGCCCCCGAGGCGGCGAGAGTCCCACCGACAGCGCAGGCGCGGCGGGGGACCGGTACGGCGGCGGAGGGCGCTCGGAGGAGTGGCAGGGCGAGGAGTGGTCGGTCCGCCCCGTGAGCGGCGCGAGCGCCAAGGGCAAGCGCTACCGGTGCCCGGGCTGCGACCAGGAGATCCCCTCGGGCCTCCCGCACCTGGTGGCCTGGTCCGACTACGGCGGGATCGACGACCGCCGGCACTGGCACAAGGCGTGCTGGAACGCGAAGGACCGCCGCACCACGCGGGTGCAGCGGTCCAGGAACGCGCCTCGGTACTGAACGGCCGCCGGGGCCGCCGCCGTCAGACGTCGCGTTTGTTCATCACCAGGTAGGCGCCGCCCAGGGCGACGGCGGCCACGGCGAGCATGATCCACAGCGGGTCCCAGCCGGACGGGCCGCCGGACGAGCTGACCGAGTTGTCGTAGAAGATGCTGAGCTGGTTGGGGATCGAGTACTCCAGCAGCCACTCCCGGAGCGACGAGAGCGACTCGGCGAACATGAAGATGGCCAGCACGAGCGGCAGCAGCACCACGCCGATCATGATCGTGATCGCTCCGGCCGAGTGCCGGATCAGCGCGCCGACCGCCAGCGAGAGCAGCCCCAGCGTCGCCATGTAGAGACCGACCCCGACCGTGCCGCGCAGCCACTCGCCGCCGGTGGGCGCCGCGCCGTCCAGGATGGACGTCTGGAGCAGCGCGACGATCGTCGTCATCACGGTCGTCAGCACGAAGGTGAGCAGGAAGAAGACGACGGCCTTCGCGCCGAGTACCCGGCCCCGGCTCGGGCAGGCCGTCAGCGTCGTGCGGATCATGCCGGTGCCGTACTCCGACGCGATGGTCATCACGCCGAGCGTGATCACGCAGATCGACCCCAGGAGCACGCCGAAGAAGCCGAGGCTGAGCACCGGGGTGGAGCCGAGGTCGCCGTCGGTCGAGTTGACCGCGACCGCCGAGATCACCCCGATGACGAGCAGCAGCACGATCATGACGCCGAGGGTCCACATCGTGGAGCGCACGGAACGGATCTTGGTCCACTCGGAGGCGATCGCGTCGCCGAGGGTGGCGGCGCGCACCGGGATCGGCGAGGTGTAGTAGCCGCGCTGCATGCCCTGCGTGCCGTGCATGCCCTGCGCGTGCTGCTGGGGAGCGGGGGGCTGCTGGTACGCCTGCTGCTGGTACGGGGCCTGGGGCGTCGGCGGCGTGGACGGCGTGGTCATCGGGAGTCCTCGCTGGTGTCGCGCTTGGTCATGTCTGCGGGGGATCCGGCGGGCGCCGCCGGTGCGGGGGCGGGGGCGGCGGCCGGGACCGCCGGGGCGGGGGCGGGGGCGGCGGCCGGGACTGCCGGGGCGGGGGCGGCTGCGGGGGCCGCCACCGGAGCGGCCGGTGCCGCGGGGGCCGCGGGGGCCGGGGCGGCCGCGTACGGGTTCTGTCCCGGCGGCGGCGGGGCGTACCAGCCCTGCTGCGGCACCTCGGGGGCGCTCTGCGGCGGGGCGTACCCCTGCTGCGGCCCGTATCCGCCGGGCGCCGGCGGCGCCTGCAGGTGGGCCACCTGGTCCGCCGTGGAGCGGTAGTCCACGGCCCCCTGCGTCATCCGCATGTACGCCTCCTCCAGCGAGGCCTGGTGCGGCGAGAGCTCCCACAGCCGGACGTCGGCCTCATGGGCCAGATCGCTGATCCGCGGCAGCCGGAGACCGGTGATCCGCAGGGCCCCGTCCGGCTCCGACATGACCTGGCCGCCCGCCTCGGTGAGGGTGGCGGTGAGCTTCTCCCGCTGCTCGGGCCCGTCCTCCGAAACCCGGACCCGGGCGAAATCGGCCGAGTTGGCCGAGATGAAGTCCGTGACGCTCATGTCGGCCATCAGCTGGCCGCGGCCGATCACGATCAGATGGTCGGCGGTGAGGGCCATCTCACTCATCAGATGGCTGGAGACGAAGACCGTGCGGCCTTCGGACGCCAGCATCTTCATCAGGTTCCGGACCCAGAGGATGCCTTCCGGGTCGAGACCGTTGACCGGTTCGTCGAAGAGCAGCACCTGCGGGTCGCCCAGCAGGGCGGCCGCGATGCCCAGGCGCTGCCCCATGCCCAGTGAGTAGCCCCTGGACCGCTTCCGTGCGACCTGCTGGAGGCCGACGACGCCCAGTACCTCGTCCACCCGGGCGGCCGGGATGCCGGCGAGCTGGGCGAGCGAGAGCAGGTGGTTGCGGGCGCTGCGCCCGCCGTGCACGGCCTTGGCGTCGAGCAGTGCGCCCACCTGGCGCGGTGCGTTCGGCAGAGCGCGGAAGTCGTGGCCGCCGATGGTCACCCGGCCCGCCGTCGGCCGGTCCAGGCCGAGAATCATCCGCATCGTCGTCGACTTGCCCGACCCGTTGGGACCGAGGAACCCGGTGACGGCGCCGGGCCGCACCTGGAAGGAAAGGTTGTACACGGCCGTCTTCGCGCCGTAGCGCTTGGTCAGGCCGACTGCCTCGATCATGCTCCAGCCCCATCGACTCTCTGTCGTCGGGGCACAGGCCGTCGGCCGCACGCCCCCCGTATGAGTGAGGAGGATATCCAGGCCTTGACGGTTCCGGCCAAGTCGTCACCGGGCGAGTCCCTCCCGGACGCCGGGGTCCGGGAGCCAGGGCTTCCGGTCAGGCGTCGCGCTTCTTGAGTACCAGAAAACCGCCGATCACGGCGGCCGCCACCCAGGCGACCATGATGAGAAGACCGGCCCACGGACCGTACGGAGCCGGATCGCTGTTCATCGCGTCGGGCACCACCTGCATGATCTTGGAGCCCGCCTGGTCGGGGAAGTACTGGGCGACGCTCTTGGCCCCCGGGACGGCCGACAGGATCTGCGAGACCAGGAAGAAGAACGGCATCAGGATGCCGAGCGACAGCATGGAGCTGCGCAGCATCGCCGCCACGCCCATGGAGAAGAGCGCGATCAGCCCCATGTAGAGGCCGGCGCCGAAGACCGCCCGCAGCACGTTGTCCGCACCGATGCCGATCCTGTGGTCACCGAGCAGGGCCTGACCGAGGAAGAACGAGGCGAAGCTGGTGGCCATCCCGACCACCAGGGCCAGCACGACGGCGACCAGCATCTTGCTGAACAGGAAGGTGGCCCGCTGCGGCACCGCCGCCAGGGAGGTGCGGATCATGCCGGAGCTGTACTCCGTACCGACCACCAGGACGCCGAAGACGACCATCGCCAGCTGGCCGAGGATCATCCCGGAGAAACTGATGAACGTGGGGTCGAAGGTGGCCCGCTCCGCGTCGGAGAGGTCGTCGAACTGGGAGTTCATCACCGCACAGAGCGCGGCGCTCATCGCGACGGTGACGACGAACGCGGAGATCAGCGTCCAGGTCGTCGAGGAGACCGTACGGATCTTGGTCCATTCGGAGGTCAGGACCGCGGGAACCGACGCCATCGCCGTCACACCCCCGTTCCGGTGCCGGATTCGCCGGGAGCCCCCGGGGTCGTGCCGCGCCCGCCCCGTTCGTCACCCCAGTGCGGCCCCACCGCCGGTGGCGGCGCGGCCCCGCTCTCCGAATGCGCGTGGTACTCCACCGAGTCCGCCGTCATCTGCATGAACGCCTCCTCCAGAGAAGCCCGCTGGGAGCTCAGCTCGTGCAGCACGATCGCGTGCCGGGCGGCGAGCTCGCCCAGGGCCTCGGTGGTGGCGCCGTCGATCTCCAGCGTGCCGTTGCCCGACTCGACCACGATGAGGCCCTCCGCGTGCAGGACGTCCCGCAGCCGCTCCTGCTGCGGGGAACGCAGCCGTACATAACTGCGGGAGTTCTGATGGATGAAATCCGCCATCGAGGTGTCGGCGAGCAGCCGGCCCTGCCCGATCACGATCAAATGGTCGGCCGTCAGCGCCATTTCACTCATCAGATGGGAGGAGACGAAGATCGTCCGGCCTTCCGCGGCGAGCGCCTTCATCAGATTGCGAATCCAGTGAATTCCCTCGGGGTCCAGACCATTGACAGGTTCGTCGAACATCAGGATCTCGGGATCACCGAGCAGTGCCGAAGCGATTCCCAGGCGCTGGCCCATGCCGAGGGAGAACCCCTTGGACTTCTTCTTCGCCACCGCGGTCAGGCCGACGGTGTCGAGCACCTCCGCCACCCGGCTCTCCGGGATCCGGTTGCTCTGGGCGAGGCAGAGGAGATTGTTGTACGCGCTGCGGCCGCCGTGCATCGACTTCGCGTCCAGCAGCGCGCCGATGTGCTTCAGGGGCTCCGACAGCTCGCGGTAGTGCTTGCCGTCGATGCGCACCGATCCGCTGGTGGGGTTGTCGAGATCGAGCATCATGCGCATCGTGGTGGACTTGCCCGCCCCGTTGGGGCCCAGAAAACCCGTCACCATCCCCGGCCTGATCCGGCACGACAACTGGTCCACGGCGACCTTGTCGCCGAAGCGCTTCGTGAGGCCCTCGAGCTCGATCATGCGTTCACGCTAGAACGGCCGCGCGCCCGGCGCCACCACAAAGGCGGAACCGGGCGCGCGAGGGTTACGGCGTCGAACCCCGGGAGTCAGCGGGTCTGCTGGGCCGGAACGCCGCGGGAGACGGGCTCCTCGTCGGCGGGGGTGCCGGCGGCGGCCACCGCGGCGCCGGTCAGCGTCGCCAGCATCTCGCGGACGTTCGTCAGCTGCGCGTTGATCGAGTCGCGGCGGTTGGTGAGCGCCGCCAGCTCGCGCTCCGATTCGCTGCGGATCCGGTCGGCCTTCGCGTTGGCGTCGGCCACGATGTCCTCGGCCTGGCGCTGAGCGGTCTCCACCGTCTGACGGGCGCGGCGCTCGGCGTCCGTACGGAGCTTCTCCGCCTCCAGGCGGAGCTGCTCGGCGCGGTGCTCGATCTCGGCCAGACGCTTCTCGGCCTTGGCCTGACGGGACGCGAGGTCGCGCTCCGACTGGTCGCGGCGCTTGGCCAGGTTGGTCTCGAAGTCCGCGGCGGCCTGGGCGGCCTTGGCGCGGGTCTCCTCGAAGAGGGCGTCGGCCTCCTCGCGCTTCTGGGCCGCGTCCTTCTGCGCGTCCGAGCGCAGCGTGCTGGCCTCACCCTGGGCCTTCTCGACGATGCGGACGCCGTCGTCCTCGGCCTTGGCCTTGCGCTCGGCGGCGAAGGTCTCGGCGTCGTTGCGCACCTGCTGGGCGGCGGACTCGGCGAGCTCGCGGTGCTGCTCGGCGGCGCGACGGGCCTCCTCACGCAGGTCCTTGGCCTCCTCCTCGGCGAGGCGGAGAATCTTCTCCACGCGCGCGCCGAGACCCGCGTACGACGGTTCCGCGTCGTTCACCTGGGCCTGGGCGTTCTGCGTTTCGAGGTGCAGTTCCTCGATGCGCTTTTCCAGAGACGTGATGCGGGCGAGAGCACTATCACGGTCGGCGACGATCTTGGTAATGCGGTCATCCACCTGACCGCGGTCGTAACCACGCCGCACGAGCTCGAAGCCGAAGGGGGAGGAAGGGTCACTCATGGGGTTCCTGTCGAAGTGAGACCGGTGAGGTGATAGAGGGAATCCTAGGGGCCAGAACGGCGTGTCATCGAGCGGATGCCCGTTTGATCTGGAGAATGACACCCCTTTTGAGTGGCTAACCCCCGTAAGACTTGCCACTCGGAGGGCTGAACGTCATTGCCGGACCACGGGAGTGCACCTGGCGGCTACCCATCCGACTGCTTGCCACCCGTACGGGTGCCCGCCGCCGCCGTGGCCTTGACACCGCCCGGCGGACCGGCGCCCGCCGCCTTACCGCCCGCCCCGGGCGTCTCGAAGGACTCCAGCGCCTCCAGGACGTCCTGGACCCGGGAGATCTCGGTGTTGATGTCCTCGCGCCGGCGCACCAGCACATCGAGCTCGCGCCGGCCCTCGTCCACCGTCCGCTTGGCCTCGGCCTCGGCGTCGGCCCGCAGCTTCTCGGCCTCGCGCACCAGAGTGGCCTTCTTCTGCTCGGCCTCCTTCAGCAGCGACTCGGCCCGCTTCACGGCGGCGATCCGGACCTTGCTCGCCTCGGAGTTGGCGTCCGCCAGCAGCTCCTTCGCCTTCGCGGCGGCCTCCTCGCGCTGCTCGGTCGCCGCCTTCATCAGATGGTCGACGCGCTCCCCGGCCGTCTTCATCTGCTCGGACGTCTCCCGCCGGGCGCGGTCGTGCAGCTCCTGGATCTCGCTCTCCAAGCGGGTCCTGAGCTCCTCGGCCCGCTCCCGGATCTGGGTGGCGTCCCGGCGCGCGCCGACCAGCAGCCCGTCCGCGTCCGTCCGGGCCCGCTCCACCAGGGAGTTGCCCTCGACGGTCGCCTCGGAGGTGATCCGGAGGGCCTCCTTGCGGGCCGCCCCGACCATCGTGTCGGCCTGCTCCTCGGCCTCGGTGGCAGCGCGCAGCGCCTCCTCCTGGGCCTTGTTGATCAGCTGGTCCGCCTGCTCGGCGGCGTCGGCGCGGCGCTTCGCGGCGGATTCGCGCGCCTCGTCCAGCAGCCGGTCCGCCTCCTGGCGCGCCTCGGCGCGCATCTGCTCGGCTGCCGCCTCGGCGTCGCCCCGCAGCCGCTCCGACTCCTCACGGGTGCGGGCCGCGTGCTCCTGCGCGGAACCGACGGTCGCCGCCGCCTCCGCCCGCAGCCGCTCCGCCTCGCCCGCCGCCTCGTCACCGAGCCGGGTCGCCTGCTGCGTCGCCTCCGTGAGGATCCGCTCGGCCTGGCCCGTGGCCTCGGACACCAGGCGCTCGGCCTCGGACGTGGCCTCGGACACCAGGCTGTCGGCCTGCTCCGCGGCCTGGGACCGCATCCGGTTGGCGTCCTCCCGGGCCTCGGCCCGGCTGCGCGACGCGTCCTGTTCGGCCGAGGCCAGGGCGTCGGACGCCTCGGTACGCATCCGCTGGCTGTACTCCGCGGTGTCGGCGCGCAGCTTCTCCGACTCCGCGATCGCGTCGGAGACCGTCCGCTCGGCCATCGCCTTCGCGGCGTCGGTCTCCTCCTGCGCCACCCGGCGGATCCGGGCCGCGTCCTCGCCGGCCCGTTCCCGCTCCGCGTAGGCGTCGGAGCGGACCCGGTCCGCCTCCTCCTGCGCCTCGGCCTTCGTCCGCTCCGCGACGTGCTCGGCGGTGGAGCGCAGCCCCGCGATCTCCGCCTCGGCCTGCTCCTGGAGTCCGTTGACCGAATCCCGCACCTGCTGGGCCGTCTGCTCGGCGGCGGCGACCATCTCGGTCGCCCGCGCGTCCGCCTCCTCGACCAGGCGCTGGGCCTCGGCCTGCGCCTCCTCGACCCGCTTGCGGGCGGAGGCCAGCAGTTCCTCGCTCTGCTCGCGGGCGCGCTCGCGCTCCTGGGTGGCCTCGGTACGCGCCGCGTCGAGGGTCTCCTCGGCCTCGCGGCGGCGCCGGTTCGCCTCCTCCTGGGCGGCGGCGAGCGCCTCGGCGGCTTCCGTGCCCACCCGTTCGGCGGCGGCCGCGGCCTCCGACCGCACCCGGTCGGCGCTCTCCTGGGCCTCGGTCTTCAGCCGCTCGGCCTCGGCGGCCGCCTCGCTGCGCAGCCGTACGGCGACGGTCTCGCCCTCCGCACGGGACTGCGCGGCGTCGGCCGCGGCCTCGTCGCGCAGCCGCTGAGCCTCCGCCTCGGACTGCTCCTGGAGCGTGCGCAGCCGCTCGGCGGCCTCCGTGCGCAGCCGCTCGGACTCCTCGTTCGTCTCGCGCCGGATGCGTTCCGCGTCGGAACGCGCCTCGCCCAGCGTCTGCTCGGCGGTGGCGACCCGGGTCTCGGCCTCGCTGTGCAGCCGGGCCAGCTCGTCGGCCGCCTCCGCCTGCCGGGCCGCGATCGCGCGCTCGGTCTCCTCGCGCAGCCCGGCCGCCGCCTGCTCGGCCGCGGCCGTCACCGCCTCCGCCTGCTCCTCGGATTCGGTGCGCAGCTGCTCTGCCTCGCCGCGAGCCCGCTCCAGGGCCTCTTCCGCCTGCTTGCGCAGCGCCGCCGCCCGCTCGGTGGCCTCGCTGCGGACGCGCTCGCTCTCGGCGCCCGCCGCGGCGCGCAGCTCCTCCGCGTCCGCCTTGGCCTTGGCCAGCAGCTCCTCGGCGGTCTTCGCGCCCTCTTCGATCTGCTGGAGGGCCTCGCGCCGGGCCTCGCCGCGGATCCGCTCGCCCTCGGCGACCGCTTCGGAGCGCAGCTGCTCGGCCTCGCCGCGCAGCCGGCGGGCCTCCTCCTGGAGCTCGACCGTCTTGGCCCGGTACTCCTTGGTGTCGTCCTTGGCCGCGCCCTTGAGCTGGTCGGCCTGCTCGGCGGCCTCACCGCGCAGGCGGTCCGCCTCGGCCTCCGCCTCGCGGCGGATCCGGTCGGCCTCCTCGCTCGCCGCCCGGGTGGTCGACTTCGCGTCCTCGGACGCCTTGGTCAGCACCTCCTCGGCGGCGCGGGCCGCCTTGGCGAGCTGGGCCGCGGCGTCCTCCGCCGCGGCGGTGCGCGCGCTCTCGGCCGCCTCGGAACGGAGCCGGTCCGCCTCGGCGCGGGCGTCGGCGAGCGCCTGCTCGGCCTCCGCCTTGAGGGACTCGGCGTCCTTGGTGGCCTCGCCGACCAGCCGGGCGATCTCCGACTTGGCGGTACGGGTGCGCTGCTCGTTCTGCGACTCGGCGCCGGCCAGCCGCTTGACCGCGGCCTCCTTCGCCTCGGACAGGACCTTCTCGGCCTCGACGCGGGCCTCGCGCAGCTGCGTCTCGGCCTCCTGCATGCGCTGCTCGGCGGCCCGGTTCAACTCGGTGGTCTGCTGCCGGACCTGCTCGGTCTCGGCACTCGTCGACGAACGCAGCTGTTCGGCGTGGGCGGTGGCCTCCTGCGCCTGGCTGGAGGCGGCGCCCAGCAGCCGCTCGGCGTCCTTGCGGGCGCGCAGCAGGATCGCCTCGGCCTCCGAGCGGGCGGCCTCGGCTTCGGAGCCGAGGCGCCGACGCGTCTCGTCGGCCAGCCGGGCGGCCTCGGCGCGGGCGGCGCCCAGCGCCTGTTCGGCCTCGGCCCGTGACTCGTCCAGCAGCCGGCGGGCCTGGGCCTCCGTGCGGGCGCGCAACTGCTCCGCCCACGCGACGTTCTCGTTGACGTGGGACTCGACGGTCTGGCGGCGCTCGGCCAGCTCCTGGTCGAGCTGCTGGCGGCGCTGCACCGCCTCGTTGTGCAGTTCGGCCTGGAGCCTCGCCTGGTGCTCGGCGTGCTCCTGAAGGATCCGCTGCGTCTGCGCACGGGCGTCGCGCAGCTCGCGCTCGGCGTCGTTGCGGAGCTGTTCCGCCTGGATCTGGGCGTTACGGAGCAACTGCTCCGCCTGGTAACCGATGTCCGCGCTGTCGTACGCGGGACGGGTCGCCAGACTGCGCCGGGCCTCGTGCAGCTTGGCGCGCAAGACCTCGACCTGGTAGCCGAGGTCCTCGGCGTGCTGGACGGCCTTCTCCCGGTCGGTCTTCAGCCGGTCCATCTCGGCTTCGAACCGCGAGAGATGGTCGACTTCAGCTCGGTGGCTCTCCTGGCGTTCGTAGCCCCGCACTGCGCGGTCCCATCCTTCCCCGAGCTCTCAACTTCTTCCCCAAGCTCTCAACTTCGTTCGAGCAGGAGATGCCCCACTGAGCAGGGGAGACCCCAACCCTGATCGCGAACTCCAAACGAGTACCGTTCGCCGGCGAACGGTCCCCCGGGGAATGGTGACAGATCAACGGCTGAGGACGCGGCGCGGCCCCGACCCGGCCCCGGCCCGGAACCGCCCACTCTACCGGGCCGGGTATCCCTGAGAAGCTGTTGTCCGGCTCCCGCTGGGCTCGGCACGCCGGGCGCGGCCGCTCGCGGGGTTGCCACGGACCCGCCCAGCTGGGTCCCGAGGGCTCCCCGGCGCCGTGCGGCCGGCCGCACCGGATGCCCCGAAGGAGCCGTACGAGGGCTTCCGGGTCAGTGCTCCGTACGGGACGTGACGAGTTCGGTGAGGACCCCGTGGCAGTCCTTGGGGTGGAGGAAGGTGATCCGGGACCCCATGGACCCCGTCCTGGGCTCGTCGTACAGCACCCTGACGCCCTTCTCCCTGATGTCCGAGGCGTCCGCGTCGACGTCCGCCGTGCCGAAGGCGATGTGGTGCACGCCCTCGCCGTTCTTGGCCAGCCACTTGCCCACCGCGGAGTCCTCGCGGGTCGGTTCCAGCAACTGGAGGTACGAGGCTCCGCCGTCGGACGTCTCGTTGATCTTGAGCATGGCCTCCCGCACGCCCTGCTCCTCGTTGATCTCGGAGTGGAACACCTCGAACCCGTAGGTCGATCGGTAGAACTCGACGGTCGTGTCGAGGTCGAAACAGGCGATCCCGATGTGGTCGATTCGCGTCAGCATGGAACCAGTGCAGCGCTCGGAGGATGGTTACGCAACGTGCGCGCGATCACACCCGCTGCCGGATGACGGGCGTGGTACTGCTCAGTACATTCGAGTAAACCCTCGTTCACTCCTATTCCAAGGGGCTGTGCCTCATGTCAGGAACGACCGGTACCACTTCGGTGATCGTCGCGGGCGCCCGTACGCCCATGGGCCGCCTCCTCGGCTCCCTGAAGAGCTTCTCCGGAGCCGACCTCGGCGGCTTCGCCATCAAGGCGGCGCTGGACCGGGCCGGCATCGGCGGCGACCAGGTCGAGTACGTGATCATGGGCCAGGTGCTGCAGGCCGGGGCGGGGCAGATCCCGGCACGCCAGGCCGCCGTCAAGGCCGGCATCCCGATGAACGTCCCGGCACTCACCGTCAACAAGGTGTGCCTCTCCGGCCTGGACGCCATCGCCCTGGCCGACCAGCTGATCCGCGCCGGGGAGTTCGACATCGTCGTGGCCGGTGGCCAGGAGTCCATGACGAACGCCCCGCACCTGCTCCCGAAGTCCCGCGAGGGCCACAAGTACGGCGCGATCGAGATGCTCGACTCGATGGCGTACGACGGTCTGACCGACGCGTACGAGAACATTCCGATGGGCGAGTCCACCGAGAAGCACAACACCCGCCTCGGCCTGGACCGCGCGTCCCAGGACGAGATCGGCGCCCAGTCCCACCAGCGCGCCGCCGCGGCGCAGAAGAACGGTCTCTTCGAGGCCGAGATCACCCCGGTCGAGATCCCGCAGCGCAAGGGCGACCCGGTCCTCTTCTCCAAGGACGAGGGCATCCGCCCGGAGACCACCGCCGAGTCCCTCGGCAAGCTGCGCCCCGCCTTCGCCAAGGACGGCACGATCACGGCCGGCACCTCCTCGCAGATCTCCGACGGCGCCGCCGCGGTCGTCGTCATGAGCAAGGCCAAGGCCGAGGCGCTGGGCCTGGACTGGATCGCCGAGATCGGCGCCCACGGCAACGTGGCCGGTCCGGACAACTCGCTCCAGTCGCAGCCGTCCAACGCCATCCGCCACGCCCTCAAGAAGGAGGGCATCGGCGTCGAGGACCTGGACCTGATCGAGATCAACGAGGCGTTCGCGGCCGTCGCCGTCCAGTCCATGAAGGACCTCGGCGTCACCTCGGACAAGGTCAACGTCAACGGCGGCGCCATCGCGCTCGGCCACCCGATCGGGATGTCCGGCGCCCGCGTGGTGCTGCACCTGGCGCTGGAGCTCAAGCGGCGCGGCGGCGGTACCGGGGCGGCGGCGCTGTGCGGCGGCGGCGGTCAGGGCGACGCGCTGATCATCCGCGTCCCGGGCAAGTAGTACTCGGCAGAACACGCGACGAGGAGACGGAGCGGTGATGGTGGACGTCCCCACCCTGGTGGAGCAGGCCCGCGCGGGCAGGCCACGGGCCGTGGCCCGGCTCATCTCCCTGGTGGAGGGGGCGTCGCCGCAGTTGCGCGAGGTGATGGCGGCCCTGGCGCCGCTGGCGGGCGGCGCGTGTGTCGTGGGCCTGACCGGATCACCGGGTGTCGGCAAGTCGACATCGACGTCGGCGCTGGTCTCCGCCTACCGGCGGCAGGGCAAGCGGGTCGCCGTGCTCGCCGTCGACCCTTCGTCGCCGTTCTCCGGCGGCGCGCTCCTCGGGGACCGGGTCCGGATGTCGGACCACGCCTCCGACCCGGGCGTCTACATCCGGTCGATGGCCACCCGCGGCCATCTGGGCGGTCTCGCCTGGGCGGCGCCGCAGGCGATCCGGGTGCTGGACGCGGCGGGCTTCGACGTGATCCTGGTGGAGACGGTCGGCGTCGGTCAGTCCGAGGTGGAGATCGCCTCCCAGGCCGACACCTCCGTCGTCCTGCTCGCCCCCGGCATGGGTGACGGCATCCAGGCCGCGAAGGCCGGAATCCTGGAGATCGGCGATGTGTACGTCGTGAACAAGGCCGACCGGGACGGCGCCGACGCCACCGCCCGCGAGCTCAACCACATGCTGGGCCTGGGGGAGTCCCGCGGTGCCGGTGACTGGCGGCCGCCGATCGTGAAGACGGTCGCCGCCCGGGGCGAGGGCATCGACGAGGTCGTCGAGGCGCTGGAGAAGCACCGGGCGTGGATGGAGGAGCACGGCGTCCTGGCCGAGCGGCGCACGGCCCGTGCGGCCCGCGAGGTCGAGACGATCGCCGTCACCCGGCTCCGCGAACGCATCGGCGACCTGCACGGCGACCGCCGCCTGGACGCCCTCGCCGAACGCATCGTGGCCGGCCGCCTCGACCCCTACGCGGCGGCGGACGAACTGGTGGCGGGACTGACTGGGGAGGCCTGAGCGGCCCCGTCCCGGTGCGGCGTGCGGCCGCACCGGGACGGGAAAGGCACGGCCTCGGCAGGCGGCGACGGGTGCGGTTCCCCCGCGACGAGGGCGGGGCGGGGGCGCGCCTCCGCCCGTGCGGCACGGGGTCAGGCGGCTCCCGGTTCGCACTGGGGCTGCCGGACGCCCGCTGGGTCCCGGCCGGGATCAGAGCTTCCCGCGCCGTCCGCGCAGATGGTCGGCGACCGGGGTCAGGGCGGCGTGCAGTTGCTCCAGGGCCTCCGGCGGCAGCAGGTCCATGAAGTGCTTGCGGACCGACGCCACGTGGTGCGGCGCGACCTCGCGCATCGTCTCGGCGCCCGCCTCGGTGAGGACCGCGTACAGCCCCCGCCGGTCGGACTCGCAGTTCTCCCGGCGGACCAGGCCCGCGCTCTCCATGCGGGTGATCTGGTGCGAGAGCCTGCTCTTGGACTGCAGCGTGGCGCCGGCGAGGTCGCTCATCCGCATGCGCTGGTCGTCCGACTCCGACAGGTTGACGAGGATCTCGTAGTCGTTCATGGTCAGGCCGAACGGTTGGAGGTCCTTCTCCAGTTGGTGCGTCAGCAGCCTGCCGACGTCCAGGTGGGTGCGCCAGGCGCACTGCTCCGCGTCGCTCAGCCAGCGAGTGGCCGTCTCGGTCTCCATATATGGATTCTACCTAAGAAGTTGAAAGCCGGACGAAGTCTGGGAGTGTGACGCCCGGCACGCGCTCGCAGGCTGGGCGCAGACGTTCGACGTCACACTCCGCAGACTACCGCTCACAGCCCGAAGCGACGCTGGAGGTCCCCCAGCTGACCTGGCATGCGGGGTGCGGACCCAGGTTGACCCCCGCCGCCACCCGGGACGCCCGGCTGCTGCGGGACCGCGCCCGTCGGCTGCTCGGCCATCAGCACCTCGGTGGACTGGAGCAGCACCGTACCGGCGCCCACGAACTCGAACTGGTGCTCCTCGCCCGAGGCGCCCCCGATTCCCGTGAACGCCCGCAGCCCGCCCATTACGCCCGTCATGTAGCCGTGGTCGTAGTGGTGGCACGGGGAGGGGCAGTCCGCCCAGCCGACCAGTGCCTGCGGGTCGACCCGCAGCGGCGGCTCCATGAAGACCACCGGGCCGTTGGACGCGGCGACGAACTTACCGGTGCCGATCAGGGTCAGGAACCCCGGCACGATCGACTGCTTCAGCGCCAGGGTCGGCTGGTAGGCGAGGAGATTGCCGGACCGGATCGTCAGGTTCCCGTTGTCCAGGTCGTAGGAGTTCACATCGAAGGCGCGGTCCGCGAGCAGCATCTTTCCGCTGCCCTCGGCCACCACCCAGTCGCTCGCGTGCAGCGGCGAGTGGAAGCTCGTACGGATCAGCCGCTCGAAGCGGCCGTGGCCGATGCCGTTGAACTCGATCCGCCCGTAGTAGGCGATCATCTTGCCCTTCTGCAGGAACCACTGGCTCCCCTTGAGCTCCACGCAGAAGGTGTACGCGTTGACGTTGTCGTCCGACGGCAGCGTCATCGGGTCGAAGACCACGGGCGTGCTCACAGCTTCTCCTCCGACGCCTGGACGTACACCGCACCACTGCCGCTGAGCTCCAGCTGGAACGCCTCGCCGGAACCCCGTCCCACCATGTCGCGCCAGCCGAGCGCGGTGGAGAGCTTGTTGCGTACGTCGCCGTGGTGCGCGACGTACGCCTGCGGGTCCACGTGCACCTCGCGGCCCGGCGTGATCGGCAGCTCGATCACCCCGCCGTGCGCCATCACCGCCACCGCGCCATGGCCCTTGAGCGTGGTGGTGAACAGGCCCTGGCCGGTCACCTGGCCCCGCACCATGCCCATCACGCCGCCCTGCGAGCCCATGAACATCGTCCCCTGCTGGAGCGTCCCGTCGAAGGCGAGCAGCCGGTCGGCCTCCACGTAGAGGGTGTCCCCGGCCAGGTTGATCACCTGGATGTGGTGGCCGCCGTGGCCGAACATCACGGTGCCGCTTCCCTCGACGGTCATCAGCGGGGTCGCCTCGTTCGCCATCCGGCGGCCGATCATCGACATCACACCGCCCTGGCCGCCCTGGATGTTCGGCGTGAACGACACCTCGCCGCGGTAGGCCAGCATCGCGCCGCGCTGGCTGAACATCTTCTGGCCGGGGATCACCGTCGCCTCGACCATCTTGGAGTTGATCTCGCGGAACGGCATCAGACATCGCCCCCGATCGTGTTCCGCTCGCTGGGCTGGACGTAGACGAGTCCCTCGCCCTCGAACCGGATCTGGAAGGACTCGCCCGAGCCCTCACCCATCAGCGTCCGGAAGTTCACCCCGGACTGGAAGTGCTGCTGGAGGTTGCCCTGGTGGGCGATGTAGGCGCCGGGGTCCACGAAGAGCGGGTACTGGGCGGAGACCCGCAGGACCACCGCCGAGCCGTCCGACATGATCGCCGCCTGGCCCGTTCCCTCGACCGTGGTGGTGAACAGGCCGTTGCCCGTCGCGCCGCCGCGCAGCCCGGTGAACGTGGTGCCGGTGCGCAGCCCGGCGTCGGTGCAGAGCAGATTGCTCGCCTCGACCCACAGCTTCTCGCCGCGCAGCGATACGAGGTTGATCTCGCTCGCGCGGTCGGCGAAGTAGCAGGTGCCCTGCCCGGTCACCTCCATCACGGTCATCTGCTCGCCGGTGAGCCGGCGGGTCACCATGCCGCGCAGGCCCTCACCGCCGCCGGTCATCTTCTTGAACGTCATCCGCCCGTCGTACGCGACCATCGAGCCGTTCTTCGCCTTGACGGCGTCGCCGGTCAGGTCGACGGCGAGCGTCTTGCTGCCTTGGAGTCGGAACATCGCCACCCGGCGAAGGTAGCGGCAGAGGCGGCCGGGACAACAGGCCCCGCGGCGCGATCCGGCCCCCTGAACCGCCCCTGATACGCATCCGGGACCGGATGCGGACCTTATCAAGACGTATCCCGCGCGGAGCGGGTGGTCGCCGGGCGTCACCCGAACGGCCCCGGGCCGCCCCCGCCGCCGCGGCCCGTGACGGGCGATGCCACAATGGGGGCCGCTTGTGCGTGCGTTCACAAGCTGTCACCGTCCTCCCACCGAAGGTGCCCCCGTGGACATCAAGACCGCTACCGCCCTGCACCGGCTGCGCCTCATCTCGATTCCCGAGGCGCTCTCGTTCCCGGCGCTGATCATCTTCGGCTCGGTCCTGAGCCGGATCTCCGACATCGACTTCCTGATGATGCCGCTCGGCATGCTGCACGGCGTGCTCTTCGTGATCTACGTCGTGGCGCTGCTGGATGTCTGGAACAAGACCAAGTGGCCGCTCAAGCGCGTCGCGTTCTTCTTCCTGCTCTGCGTGCTGCCGTTCGGCGGTCTGTACGGCGACAAGGTGCTGAAGCGCTACGAGACCGACGGCGTCATCGCCGCCCGGGCCCGCCGGGAAGGTACGGTCAGCGCATGATCGTCGCCTTCTCCGTCAGTCCGCTGGGTGTCGGTGAGGACGTCGGCGAGTACGTCGCCGACGCCGTCCGGGTCGTCCGCGAGTCCGGGCTGCCCAACCGCACCGACGCCATGTTCACCTCCGTGGAAGGTGAGTGGGACGAGGTGATGGACGTCGTCAAGCGTGCCGTCGCGGCCGTCGAGGCCCGCGCCGGACGGGTCTCCCTCGTGCTCAAGGCCGATATCCGTCCGGGTGTCACCGACGGTCTGACCTCCAAGGTCGAGACCGTGGAGCGCTACCTCGCGGACTGACGCCGTCCGCGCACACGTCCCCAGCCCCCGGCCGGTCACCGGCCGGGGGCTTCGCGCGCCCCCACCCCGTCCGGGATTCGGACCGAAGTTCGAGACGGGGAGGAGCGGCAAGTTCCTCATGGGTAAGGTCGTGGCCGTGCCGAAGCCCCTCAGCCTTCCCTTCGATCCCATCGCCCGCGCCGACGAACTCTGGCAGCAGCGCTGGGGCCCGGTGCCCTCCATGGGGGCGATCACCTCGATCATGCGGGCACAGCAGATCCTGCTCGCCGAGGTCGACGCGGTCGTCAAACCGTACGGACTGACCTTCGCGCGGTACGAGGCGCTGGTGCTGCTCACCTTCTCCAAGGCCGGCGAGCTGCCGATGTCCAAGATCGGCGAGCGGCTCATGGTCCACCCCACCTCGGTGACGAACACCGTGGACCGGCTGGTGCGCTCCGGCCTCGTCGACAAGCGCCCCAATCCCAACGACGGCCGCGGAACCCTCGCCTCCATCACCGACAAGGGCCGCGAGGTCGTCGAGTCCGCCACCCGCGACCTGGTCGCGATGGAGTTCGGACTCGGGGCGTACGACGCCGAGGAGTGCGCGGAGATCTTCGCGCTGCTGCGTCCGCTGCGCATCGCCGCGCAGGACTTCGAGGAGATCTGAGAGACGCCGTTCCGGGCGCGGGCCCGCTGCAAGATCGCCCCGGACGGGCGGTTACGCTCGATGGCATGAAACGCAGTGTGCTGACCCGCTATCGGGTGATGGCTTACGTCACCGCCGTCATGTTGCTGATCCTCTGCGTGTGCATGATCTTCAAATACGGCTTCGACAAGGGTGAGGGTCTGACGCTCGTCGTCTCCCAGATCCACGGCGTGCTGTACATCATCTACCTCATCTTCGCCTTCGACCTCGGGTCCAAGGCGAAGTGGCCGATGGGCAAGCTGGCCTGGGTGCTGCTCTCCGGCACGATCCCGACGGCCGCGTTCTTCGTCGAGCGCAAGGTCGTCCGCGAGGTCGAGCCGCTGATCGCGGACCCGGCCCCGGCGCCCGCGAACGCCTGAGCCGAAAAGTCCGGCCCGAACCGCCCCGTGCGAAGCACCGGGCGGTTTGTCATCGACATTTACTAGGACGTCCTAGTAAATTGAGGGGTATGGACGCTGACGCGATCGAGGAAGGCCGCCAACGCTGGCAGGCCCGTTACGACAAGGCCCGCAAGCGTGACGCGGACTTCACCACGCTCTCCGGGGACCCGGTCGAGCCCGTGTACGGCCCCCGCCCCGGGGACGCGTACGAGGGCTTCGAGCGGATCGGCTGGCCCGGCGAGTACCCCTTCACCCGGGGCCTGCACCCGACCGGCTACCGCGGCCGCACCTGGACCATCCGCCAGTTCGCCGGCTTCGGCAACGCCGAGCAGACCAACGAGCGCTACAAGATGATCCTCGCCGCGGGCGGCGGCGGCCTGAGCGTGGCCTTCGACATGCCGACGCTGATGGGCCGGGACTCCGACGACCCCCGCGCGCTCGGCGAGGTCGGCCACTGCGGGGTGGCCATCGACTCCGCCGCCGACATGGAGGTCCTCTTCAAGGACATCCCCCTCGGCGACGTCACGACGTCGATGACGATCAGCGGCCCCGCCGTGCCCGTCTTCTGCATGTACCTGGTCGCCGCCGAGCGCCAGGGCGTCGACCCGGCCGTGCTCAACGGGACGCTGCAGACGGACATCTTCAAGGAGTACATCGCGCAGAAGGAGTGGCTCTTCCAGCCCGAGCCCCATCTGCGCCTCATCGGCGACCTGATGGAGCACTGCGCCCGCGACATCCCCGCCTACAAGCCGCTCTCCGTCTCCGGCTACCACATCCGCGAGGCCGGGGCCACGGCCGCGCAGGAGCTCGCGTACACCCTCGCCGACGGCTTCGGCTACGTCGAGCTCGGCCTGTCCCGCGGACTCGACGTCGACACCTTCGCCCCCGGCCTCTCCTTCTTCTTCGACGCGCACCTCGACTTCTTCGAGGAGATCGCCAAGTTCCGCGCGGCCCGCCGCATCTGGGCCCGCTGGATGAAGGAGACGTACGGCGCCACGACCGACAAGGCGCAGTGGCTCCGCTTCCACACCCAGACCGCCGGCGTCTCGCTCACCGCCCAGCAGCCGTACAACAACGTCGTACGCACCGCCGTCGAGGCCCTGTCCGCCGTGCTCGGCGGCACCAACTCCCTGCACACGAACGCCCTCGACGAGACCCTCGCGCTCCCCTCCGAGCAGGCCGCCGAGATCGCGCTGCGCACCCAGCAGGTGCTGATGGAGGAGACCGGCGTCGCCAACGTGGCCGACCCGCTGGGCGGTTCCTGGTACGTGGAACAGCTCACCGACCGGATCGAGGCCGACGCCGAGAAGATCTTCGACCAGATCAAGGAGCGCGGCACGCGCGCCCACCCCGACGGGCAGCACCCCGTCGGACCGATGACCTCCGGCATCCTGCGCGGCATCGAGGACGGCTGGTTCACCGGCGAGATCGCCGAGTCCGCCTTCCGCTACCAGCAGTCGCTGGAGAAGGGGGAGAAGCGGGTCGTCGGCGTCAACGTCGCGCACGGCTCGGTCACCGGCGACCTGGAGATCCTGCGGGTCAGTCACGAGGTCGAACGCGAGCAGGTCCGCGAGCTCGCCGTCCGCAAGGAGGGCCGCGACGACGCCCGGGTGAGCGCGGCGCTGGACGCGATGCTGGCCGCCGCCCGCGACGGCTCCAACATGATCGCGCCGATGCTCGACGCGGTCCGCGCGGAGGCGACCCTGGGCGAGATCTGCGGGGTGCTGCGCGAGGAGTGGGGCACCTACACGGAGCCGCCCGGCTTCTGACGGCACCACGGGGGCACCGCCGGTCACGATCCGTCATGAGGCCTCGTCGGTACGCCGACGGGGCGGCGAAGGTCCTGATCCCGGCCAGGCAACTTCGTAGAATGCGAAGGGGTGGGTGACCCGATGGGTCACCCACCCCTTCTCCTGACCTCATGGCGAAATGACAGCAGGTAGTGATGTTCGGCATCAAAGCGGCGAGTGAGGCGGAGATCGCCGAACGCAACGATGTGGCCGGTCAGGTGGCCCAAGCGTTGACGATGGCCGGATTTGCAGTCCATCAGGACATAAACCAACCGGCTGTCGCGCGGAGCGTGCTGGTCTGGGCGGACCCGGCAGAAGGCTCCGAGGGAGGAGTCTTCGTCGAGTGGCTCATCGGTCCGTCCCTCAGCCAAGCTCTGGCGGACAGTGCGCAGAAGGATGAGATGCGGTCGTCGGCGGCTTTCCGGTATTTCAGCTTTGTGACCGAGCATATGCACGCGACGTTGATCGCGATCCTCGGATCTGCGGGCTTTCAGGCTGTTGACGCCGATGACGACATGAGTCCCTTCAAGATCCGCGTGGAACGCTGATCTCCGAGGGAGGGGCCGGTCCCGTAGCGAGCGGCGGGTGCGCAGGGGCAACCCACCACCTCATGGAAGCCCGGGGCTAACCCGCGGCGGCCGCGCCCAGTCCCGCGAGCAGCAGCAGCGTGAAGCGCCGGGCCCACTCGGCATCGACGGGCTCGGCGCTGACCAGGGCCCGGTGCACCACCGCGCCGGCGATCACGTCGAAGACCAGGTCGGCGGTGAGCGCCGCCGTCGCCTCGTCCGCTTCGACGGGCAACTCCCCGCGCTCCTGCGCCCGCCGCCGCCCCTCGAGGACGAGGCGCTTCTGCCGGTTCACGATCGAATCGCGGATCCGGGTGCGCAGCGCCTCGTCGCGGGTCGACTCCGCGACCACCGCCATGAGGGCGGTCTGGGTCTCCGGCCGCTCCAGCAGCGCCGCGAACTGCAGCACCATCGCCTGCACATCGTCGGACAGGCTGCCCAGGTCCGGCAGTTCCAGCTCGTCGAAGAGCACCGCCACGGCGTCCACGACCAGTTCGTTCTTGCCCGCCCAGCGCCGGTACAGGGTCGTCTTGGCGACCCCCGCGCGCGTCGCCACATCACCCATCGTCAGCTTCGACCAGCCCAGGTCGACCAGGGAGGCTCTGGTCGCTTCGAGGATCGCCTCGTCGGCCGCGGCACTGCGCGGACGTCCCGTTCGTGAGGGTTTGGGGTGGCTGTGGCTCAGCATCCCGTGACCATACCCGCCGGTAGCTATTTTCGGCCGACCCCGTCGGCCGTGAGACAGATCACCGGGCGCTCTTGCGCACCGAGGGCGGGTGCCAGTTACGCTACGGGTCGTAGCGTAAGAACGATGGTCCGCCGTCGCGGCGCTGCGAACGAGCTACAACCACAAGGCGCCGGGTGGGGACCGGGCGCCGAACCGGGTCTTTCAGGGGCCCTCGGACCGTGTCTGTCCGTGCACCTCGCACACCGGCGGGGGCAGCGGACGGGTGCGGTTCCCGTATCGCTTTCCGGAACAGTGCGCCGAGGGGGGAGGATGTACGTATGCAGCCTAGGAACATGTCCATGAGCGGCGTCGTCGACCTCGCCGCGGTGAAGGCGGCCGGTGAGGCCAAGGTGAAGGCGGAGCAGGCCCGTGCCGAGTCCGCCCGGCAGGGCGGCCCCGCAGCCGTGCCCCCGTCCTCCCTCGTGATCGACGTCGATGAGGCGGGCTTCGAGAGCGACGTCCTCCAGCGCTCCGCCGAAGTCCCCGTCGTCATCGACTTCTGGGCCGAGTGGTGCGAGCCGTGCAAGCAGCTGGGCCCGCTCCTGGAGCGCCTGGCCCATGAGTACAACGGCCGGTTCGTACTGGCCAAGGTCGATGTCGACGCCAACCAGATGCTGATGCAGCAGTTCGGGATCCAGGGCATCCCGGCCGTGTTCGCGGTCGTCGCCGGACAGGCGCTGCCCCTCTTCCAGGGCGCGGCCCCCGAGTCCCAGATCCGGCAGACGCTGGACCAGCTGATCCAGGTCGGCGAGGAGCGGTTCGGCCTCACCGGCATCGTCGTCGACCAGGACGCCGCGGGCCCCGACGTGGCCGCGCAGGCCCCCGAGGCGCCCGCAGGGCCGTACGACGCCCATCTGGAGGCGGCCGCGCAGGCGCTGGACGCCAACGACTTCGCCGGCGCCGCCCAGGCGTACCGCAACGTCCTCTCCGACGACCCGGCCAACAGCGAGGCCAAGCTCGGTCTGGCCCAGGCGGAACTCCTGTCCCGGGTCCAGAAGATGGACCCCCAGCAGGTCCGCAAGGACGCCGCCGAGAACCCGGGGGACGTGGACGCGCAGATCGCCGCGGCCGACCTGGACCTGGTCGGCGGCCACGTGGAGGACGCGTTCGGGCGCCTCGTCGAGACGGTCCGCCGCAATTTCGGCGACGACCGGGACCGGGTGAGGGTCCGTCTGCTGGAGCTCTTCGAGGTGATCGGCCCCGACGACCCGCGCGTCGGCGCCGCGCGGACCGCGCTCGCGCGCGTCTTGTTCTGATCTGACAACACGGCCGTGGCCCCTGGCGGGGGTCACGGCCGTTTTCGCGTTCCGGCGCTAAGAGTGGGCCCTGCTTTACCAAATCTTGACAAAAGTACGGCCTGTTACTCGCAGTAAATCGATCTTCGGGATCTGTCCGAGTTCGCTCCGCATTCGTGGCTTTCGTCTGCCGGGTCGAGGCAACCCTGTGTGGCCGGTCGGTGTCGCGCGGTCGCGGGTCGGTTATCGGGCCGTTACTAGCCAGTAACGAACCCCCTTGTGTGACGGCCCCGAATGGACCACGATCGGCCACGCTCGGTCCAATAACGCCAGTCCGGCTGCCAGTCGGTGCGGTGGCTCCGTTGGGTCCCCACCGAGCGGGTCGGCGGCAGTCGCGCCGGCTCCGGACAGGGGGGTTCCTGCTGACCGGCAGGGCCTGTCCGAACAGGTTGCGCGAACGCGTGGCCAGTGGTTGTCGCTCGGGGGTGATCGCCGGTGACGCGGAGGCGGTTCAGGCCTCCGTTCGCGGGTGCTCTCCTTTCCGAGGACGTAGCACTTCTCCCATCCCAGGTCCGGCAGGATGCCAGGCCGGAGATGTACGTCCGAGAAGGAGGAAAAGTATGAGTTCCCAGGTTCGCGGTGGCACGAGATGGAAGCGTTTCGCTGTCGTCATGGTGCCGAGCGTCGTAGCCACCGCCGCGGTGGGTGTGGGTCTGGCACAGGGCGCGCTCGCCGCGTCGTTCAGCGTGTCCGGCCAGGAGTTCAAGGTCAGCGCGCAAGAGCTGAACGGCAAGAACTTCGTCCAGTACGGCAGTGTCGCGACGGGCAAGGACCTCAAGGGCAAGGACATGGCGGCTCCGGTCGCTGTGTCCGGGTTCAGCGAGGCCACCATCACCAAGATGTGCCAGTCGGTCGTCACGCCCGACCTGCCGTTCGGGCTGGGCAACATCACGCTGCAGCTCAACGCCGGTGACCCGAAGAAGGGTGACGATCCGGTCTACGCCAAGGACCTGTACCTTGACGTGTCGCAACTCGATGCGGACGCCGAGTTCGGGAACATCGACATCGGTGTGGCTGCCGGCTCGCTGAAGACCACCAAGCCCGGGAGCATAGGCATTCAGCCTGGCACCCAGGCCAACCCCTACGGGTTCTCGCAGCGGGCGGACACCGCCAAGCTGTCGAACGTGCACCAGCAGGCGTGGGCCACCACGGCTGGAACGTTCAAGCTGCCGGGCCTGTCGCTGAAGCTGCACAAGGGCGTCAAGGAGTGCTACTAAGCACTCGCCCGGGTGGCCGGGGTACGCCTTGCAGCGGACCCCCGGCCACCCACCCTTCTCTTTCTCACAGCAGTACCGGTTCCAGGGAGCTGTTTTCCATGAGCCCCGAATCCCAAGGGCAGAACGAGCACTACCTCAGCGTCTTCCGGCGGGGCTTCCGCACCTGGCGGGGTAACCGGCCGTTCTGGGCGGGCCTGTTCACCATGGCGGGCGGGGTGCCCATCGCGTACTTCCCGTACGCGAACATGCACCTCGGCAACATGACGCTGGCCATGTCCACCACCGCGGGCGCCGGGTCGCTCATCATCGGCGTCCTGCTGGTCACGCTGGGCCTGACGATGTGGTTCCACAGCATCGTCCGGGTGTTCGCCGGCGTCGCGGCGATTCTGCTCGCGCTCATCTCCATACCCGTCGCCAACATCGGCGGCTTCCTGGTCGGCTTCCTGTTCGCCCTGCTCGGCGGCGCGCTCTCCGTGTCCTGGGTCCCGGGCGAGCCGAAGACGGACGAAGCCGCACCGGCCGAAGGCGCTCCTGGCGCGGAGGCACCGGAGGGCATCTCCTTCACGAAGGACGAGCAGGCCCCGGTCCACCCCGAGGGCGCGTTCCACGGGATGGGTGTCCCCGAGCAGCAGTCGGCGCAGTACGACACGACAGTTGAGGTCGACGGCGGGAGGCATCGTGCGGGGTGACGACAGTCAGGCGAACGCCTTGGACGACGGCGGGCTCCAGGAGCGCAGAGGGCCGCGTCACGCCGCCCCCCGGAAGTCGCTGCTGACGAAGCTGAACATGCCCGCCGGCAAGAAGGCGTTCGCGCTCGCCGCGATGCCGACGGCCGTCTTCGTCGGCATGGGGCTCACCCCCAAGCTCGCCATGGCCGACGACGCCACGGACATCCCCTTCGCGCCCGGCCCCTGTGTGACCCGCTCCGACGAGCCGAGCGAGTCGGCGCAGCCGTCGCCCTCGGCGTCGAAGACGCCGTCCCCCTCGGCCACCGAGAACGCCGAGCCGACGCCGGACACGACCGACGAGGCGACCCCGAAGCCGACGGCCACCCCGTCGGCGGGCGCCACGGACGAGGCGCCGGCCGAGGAGACCACGAAGAGCGCCGACGCGCCGGCCGCGACGACGAGCCCGAGCCCCGCCCCCACGAAGTCGACGAACCCGCTCGACCCGCTGGGCGTCGGCGACGCGCTCAAGGACCTCTTCGACGGCCCGGACGAGGAGACGGCGAGCCCGTCCCCCAGCGCCACCACCGCGACCCCGGAGCCCTCGAAGTCCGCCACCGCGGAGCCCACGGACAAGGCCGCCGACAAGCCCGTCGAGAAGGTCACGGACGCGGCGAAGGACACGGTCGACAAGACCACCGAAGCCATCCGCAAGGCGGCGGACGAGGCCGGCAAACCGGTCGAGGAGCTCGACGAGGACGTCAAGGGACTCGACCCGAAGGCGGACGAGGACATCCCGGACGGCGCCAAGCCCTCCTTCCCGTGCCCGACCGCCGACCCGGAGGCCCTCGCCGCGGCCAAGCTGGAGCAGGGCATCCCGCGCCTCCCGAACGACCCGTGGATCCTGGAGAGTTCGCTGCTCACCCTGGGCGGGCTCGACTACAAGGGCATCGTCGAGGTGGAGAAGGGCGACGGCACCACGAAGAAGGTGCTGAAGTTCACCGCCTCCTCCGTCGACATCAAGGACCTCCACCAGCTGACGGTCGGCCCGCAGCCGGGCGTGACCGGCCATGTGAAGGCGCGGAAGGGCTCCACCTCGACCATCCGCGACGGCGAGGTGACGATGTACACGGAGGAGCTGAAGGGCAACCTCTTCGGCCTCATCCCGATCACCTTCAGCCCGCAGACCCCGCCGCCGCTGAACGTGCCGTTCGCCTTCTTCACCAACGTGAAGGTGACGCAGGCGGGCCAGTTCGGCGGGACGCTGACGGTGCCGGGTCTGCAGAACTACTTCACCAGCGGCAACAGCTGACCCCGCCGCCGCGTTCAGGACCACACAGCACTCGGGCCGCCCCCTCGACGAAGGGGGCGGCCCGAGTGCTGTGCCGTACGGGAGCGAGCGGCTCCTGCCGCGCTGCCTCGTCCACCAGGGCCGGAGCAGCGACGACGACCCAGTCCCGCCCAACGCCCGAGGGCGGCGCCCCCGTTTGTTTAGTATCCGGGGGGCCCCCCCGGGTGGCGGGGGGGGCCCCCGCGCGGGGACGGGCGGGCCAGGGCGCCCCCCAGGGGGCCC